>NZ_JBHXSY010000003.1:49254-336525 GCF_042715295.1 Streptomyces sp. NPDC058701
GCGCGGGGCCGCACATCCAGCCCCGCCGGCGTTTGAGGCGCGGGGCCACACATCCAACCCCGCCGAGGTTTGCGACGCGGGGCCACACATCCAACCCCGCCGAGGTTTGCGACGCGGGGCCGCACATCCAGCCCCGCCGGCGTTTGAGGCGCGGGGCCACACATCCACCCCTGCCGGGCGATTGAGACGCGGGGCCGCACATCCAGCCCCGCCGGCGTTTGAGGCGCGGGGTCCGGGGCGGAGCCCCGGTCTTGAGCCCCGGCAGGGATGGACGCGGGAGCCGGGCTCGGAGCCCGGCGGGCCCAAGCCGAGCCGGGAGGGGTCCGGGGCGCCGCCCCGACGGGCCCGGGCCCGGAGACGGGCCCGGAGACGGGAGTGAACCCCGAGCGGGAGCGAACCGGCGGGGCGGGGGCTACTCGCGGCGGTACACCGCGGGCCGTTTCTCCGCGAAGGCCCGCGCCCCCTCCTTGGCGTCCGCCGTGTCGAAGACCGGCCACCCGCGGAGCAGTTCCGCGGCCAGACCCTCCCGCTCGGTCATCTCGGCGGTCTCGTACACGGAGGCCTTCACCGCCTCGACCGCCAACGGCCCGCACGCGTTGATCCGTTCGGCGATCTCCAGCGCCGTCTCCAGCGCCGTGCCGTCCGGCACCACCCGCCCGACGAGTCCGATCCGCGCGGCCTCGGCCGCCGCGTACGGGCGCCCCGTCAGCAGCATCTCCAAGGCGTGCGTGCGCGGGATCTGGCGGGGCAGCCGCACCGTGGAACCGCCGATGGGGAAGAGCCCCCGCTTGACCTCGAAGAGGCCGAAGGTGGCGCCCTCGCCCGCGACCCGGATGTCGGTGCCCTGCAGGATCTCGGTCCCCCCGGCCACGCAGTAGCCCTCCACCGCCGCGATGACCGGCTTGCGCGGCCGGTGGTGGCGGAGCATGGCCTTCCAGTGCAGGTCGGGGTCGGCCCGCAGGCGGTCCCGGTACTGGTCGCCCGCCATGCCCTTTCCGGCGAGCGCCTTGAGGTCCATGCCCGCGCAGAAGTCGCCGCCGGCTCCCGTCAGCACGACCGAGCGGATCCCGTCGTCGGCGTCCGCCTCCAGCCAGCCGTCGTACAGCCCCACCAGCAGCGGCAGCGAGAGCGCGTTCTTCGCCTCGGGCCTGTTCATGGTGAGCACCAGCGTGGCGCCGTGGCGATCCACGGTCAGGTGTTCTGTCCCACCCATTGCCGTCCTCCCGTCTCAAGACCTAGAACAGGTTGCAGTAGGGGCGGGTGCAGTTCAATAGTTTTCTGACACTCAGTCAGTTTTCTTGGGCGGCTCCCTTCCCAGTTGTGCCGGGCGGCGCTCTAATGACCGCCGAGCAGACCAGCCATGGGTCCGGCCATGGGAACTGTCAGGGTCAGGAGGAACGGTGGAGTACAACCTTGCCGACCTGTTCGAGTCGGTCGTGGACGTGGTCCCGGACCGCGAGGCCCTCGTGTACGTGGACCACCCGGGGACCGGCGCCGAGCGCCGCCTCACGTACGCGGAGCTGGACGCGGCGGCGAACCGCATCGCGCACCACCTGCTGGACAGCGGACTGACGGCCGGCGAGCACCTGGGCCTGCACCTCTACAACGGGGTCGAGTACCTGCAGACCGTACTGGCCTGCCTGAAGGCCCGGCTGGTACCGGTGAACGTCAACTACCGCTACGTGGAGGAGGAGCTGGTCTACCTCTACAACGACGCGGACCTCGCCGCCCTCGTCTTCGAGGGCGAGTTCACCGCGCGGGTCGCGGCCGCGCTGCCCCGGACGACGGGGCTCCGCCACCTGATCCGGGTGGGCGAGGTCCCCGAGGGCGCCCCGGAGCCGTCGATCGCCCCGGTGGCGTACGGGGACGCCGAGGCGTCCGGCTCGCCCGCCCGCGGGTTCCCGGCCCGCAGTGCCGACGATCTCTTCATCATCTACACCGGCGGCACGACCGGACTGCCCAAGGGCGTGATGTGGCGCGCGGAGGACCTGTTCTTCGCAGGCCTGTTCGGCGGCGAGCCGACGGGCGAGCCCGTGCAGCGGCCGGAGGAACTGGCCGAGCGGGTGGCCGCGCGCGGCGCCGGGCTCACCTTCTTCCCGGCTCCCCCGTTGATGCACGGCACGTCCACCCTGACCTCGTTCATCGCCTTCAACTACGGCCAGCGGGTGGTCATCCACCGCAAGTACGCACCGGAGGAGGTGCTCCGCACCATCGAGAAGGAGAAGGTCTCCAGCGTGTCGCTGGTGGGCGACGCGATGCTCAGGCCCCTGATCGACGCCCTGAACGGCCCGCTGAAGGGCACGGACCTCTCCTCGCTGTTCAGCGTCTCCTCGTCCGGCGCGATCATGTCGGAGACCGTGCGCGCCGAGTTCCAGGCACTGGTCCCGAACGTGATGCTCCTGAACAACTTCGGCTCGTCCGAATCCGGGTCGAACGGCCGGGCCACGGACGACTCGGGCCCGGAGAGGGGATTCCGGCTGGAGGTCAACGAGCGGACTCAGGTGGTCGATCCGGTGACCTACGAGCCGGTCCCGGTGGGCCAACCGGGGCGGCTGGCCCAGCGCGGACACGTCCCGCTGGGCTACTACAACGACCCGGCGAAGACCGCCGAGACCTTCTTCCGGAAGGGCGCCGAACGCTGGGTGCTGCTCGGAGACATGGCGACCGTCGACGAGGCGGGCATCGTGACGGTCCTCGGGCGCGGCTCGCAGTGCATCAACACGGGCGGCGAGAAGGTCTATCCGGAGGAGGTCGAGCAGGCGCTGAAATCCCATCCGGACGTGTACGACGCCCTGGTCGCGGGTGTCTCCGATCCGACGTGGGGCAGCCACGTCGCCGCCGTGGTCCAGGTCCGGGCGGGCGCCCCGGAACCGACCCTGGACGAGATCCAGAGCCACTGCCGCACGAAGTTGGCGGGGTACAAGATCCCGCGCCAGCTGGTCATCGCCCCCGCCATCCAGCGCTCGCCCAGCGGCAAGGCGGACTACCGGTGGGCCAAGTCGGTGGCGACGGAGGCGGATTCCGCACCGGCGGGGTAGGGACGGCCGCACCCTGCGGGGCGGCGGCCGGACCACGCCCCCTAGCGCGGAGTCGCGAAGACCTGGACCGCGCGGTCGCCGGACACCGCGACGCCGGTCTCCGTGTAGCTGCACCTCAACATGTCGGCCTTGTGCGGGGCACTGTTCAGCCAGCCGTCGACGTGGGCCTTCGCGGTGTCGTATCCGGGCCCGGAGACGTTCTCGCCCCAGGAGCCCCACGTGTAGCCGGCCTTCTCGATCCGCTGCGGCACGGTCGAACCGTCCGACCCGGTGTGTCCGGTCAGGTTGTTCTTGGACATGTCCGCCGCGTGGGCCTGGGCGGCCTGGGTGAGCTGTGCGTTCTCCGCGAGCGGCTGACAGCCGGCCTTCTCGCGCTCGGTGTTCACGAGCGAGAGGATCTCGCTCGCGCTCGCCTGCTGGACGACGCCCTGGGCTGCGGGGGTGGCGGCCGTGGTGGCCGCGCCGGCGGTGCCGGCTCCGGCGAGCAGCAGGGGGGCCGCGCAGGCGGCCACGGCGATGCGGCGTATGCGGTGGGACCCGGTCTTCATGATGTTCCCTCGGGGTAGGCGGCAGTGGAGGGCGCCCCGTGTCCCGCGGGACGAAGGGGTCCTGCCCGGAGGCGGGCGGCTACAGTCCGGCCCTCAGTTCGGCGGCCAGGGAGCGGCACCATTCGGCCAGCTCCCGGCGGTCCGTGCCCTGCCCCAGCAGGTCGGCCTGCGCCTCGGTCAGACGCAGCGGGCCGGGCTCCTCCAGCAGCTGCGCGGCCTCGGCCAGCATGCGGACCAGCCGCCGGGCGCCGGCGGCGCTCAGGCGTACCGATACGGCGGGATCGACTACTGACATGACCGCCGCTCCCTTCGCCGTACGGCCGCGGGGCTCTCCTTCGACCGTACGCCCGTCCCGGGTGGCCCGCCGCCCGGGTGCGGGGACCCGGCCGCCACCCCCCGGGACGGGACGCCCACTCGTTCGAGTCATTGATTTACCCGGCGGGGTCCGGCAATGTACCGAATGATCGGTCGGTTGGTTGTCGGATGAGGTGACGGCATGACGGCGTACGCGGATCTCCACGACGAGGGCGAGCGGCTCAGCCGCGACGAGCTGACCGCACTCCAGCTGAAACGGCTGCGCGCGACCCTGCACCGGGCCTACGACCGGGTGCCCTTCTACCGTCAGGCCTTCGCCGAGGCCGGGGTGCATCCGGACGACTGCCGCTCGCTCGCGGACCTCGCCCTCTTCCCCTTCACCACCAAAGCCGACCTCCGCGACCAGTACCCGTTCGGGATGTTCGCCGTACCGCGCCCGGACGTCCGCCGGATCCACGCCTCCAGCGGCACCACCGGACGCCCCACCGTCGTCGGGTACACCGACGGCGACCTGGCCACCTGGGCGGACGTGGTGGCGCGGTCCCTGCGCGCGGCGGGCGGCAGACCCGGTCAGATCGTCCACATCGCCTACGGCTACGGCCTGTTCACGGGCGGGCTCGGCGCGCACTACGGCGCCGAGCGGCTGGGCTGTACGGTCGTGCCCGCCTCGGGCGGGATGACGGACCGCCAGGTCAGGCTGATCCAGGACTTCCGCCCCGAGGTCATCATGGTGACCCCTTCCTACATGCTCACCCTGCTGGAGGAGATGGAGCGCCAGGGCATCGATCCGCGCTCGACCTCCCTCAGGACCGGCGTCTTCGGCGCGGAGCCGTGGACCGAGGAGATGCGCCGGGAGATAGAGGAGCGGCTCGCCATCGACGCGGTCGACATCTACGGCCTGTCCGAGGTGATGGGACCGGGCGTGGCGCAGGAGTGCGTGGAGACCAAGGACGGCCTGCACGTCTGGGAGGACCACTTCTACCCGGAGGTCGTCGATCCGCTCACCGGCGCGGTCCTGCCGGGGGGCGAGCCGGGCGAACTGGTGTTCACCTCCCTCACCAAGGAGGCGATGCCCGTCATCCGCTACCGCACCCGGGACCTGACGCGGCTGCTGCCCGGGACCGCGCGGCCGGCGTTCCGGCGGATGGAGAAGGTCACCGGCCGTACCGACGACATGATCATCCTGCGCGGGGTGAACCTCTACCCGACGCAGGTGGAGGAGATCCTGCTGCGGACGCCGGCCCTGGCTCCGCACTTCCAGCTGCGGCTGACGCGGGAGGGCCGGATGGACGCCCTGACCGTACGGGTCGAGGCGCGCCGGGAGGCGGAGGCCGGACAGCGGGAGGCCGCGGCCGCCGCCGTGGCGCGGGCCGTGAAGGAGGGCATCGGGGTCTCGGTGCGGGTCGAGGTCGTCGAGCCGGAGACCCTGGAGCGGTCGGTGGGGAAGATCAAGCGATGGGTGGACCTGCGGGGCACCGGCCAGGGGGTGTCGTGACGGTCGTTGCGTACGCCCGGAGGGCAGGAGGGAGTGTGAGGACACCCCCCAGGGCGTCGTTCCGCCTCCGGGAGGTCGACACAACCCCTTCGGGTCCATTCCGGGCGGGCTTCCGGGAGCGGGCGGCCCCTCGCGGGTAGTGCATGAGGCGTGACCTCGATCCTCCGGCGGCTCTACGACCGGCTCCAGGGCTCCCAGGCCGGCCTGGCGTGGAGCCGTGGCCGTGAGATCGAGCTCATGCACCGGGCCATGGGCTTCGCGGCTCTGGGGTTCCTCACCCTGGTGCCGCTGCTGGTGGTCGTGGCGGCCGCCGCGCCCGGCAGCGGTTCGGGCTTCGGCCGCTGGCTCGGCCAGGCCCTGGGGGTGGCGGAGTCCTCGCGGGCCCGGGTCGAGATGCTGTTCGGCGCGGCGGACCTGGCGCTGGAGCGCACCACCGCGTTCGGCCTGGCCGCGCTCGCCGTCTTCGGCCTGACGTTCGGCTCGGCCGTGCAGACGGGGTACGAGAAGGTCTGGGACGTGCCGACCGCCCGCTGGCACACGATGTGGCGGCACGTCATCTGGCTCGCCGTGCTGGTCTGCTACCTCGCGCTCCTGGTGGTCATCCCCGCCCCCTCGGACGACGCCTTCGGCACGCTTCTCGGCACCCTGGGCGACCTCTCCGGCACCTGTCTGTTCTTCGTCCTCTCTCAGCGGATCCTGCTCGGCGGCCGGGTCCGCTGGCGCGCCCTGGTGCCGGGGGCCGTGGCGACCAGCGTCGGCCTGCTGGGGCTGCGGCTCTTCTCCCAGCTGGTGTTCTCCCCGCTGATCGCCTCGAACGCCGTGACCTACGGCCCGTTCGGCACCCTGTTGGTCGTCCAGTCCTGGCTGGTCGGCGTGGGTTTCGTGGTCTACGGCGGCGCGCTCGTCGGCCGCCTCCTCCACGAGCACCTCACCCTGCGCCGCCTGCGCCGCGACGGAGTCCTCCCCGGCGAGGACCCGCCCGCCACAGCGGCCTGACCACCACCCGCCACCGGGTCCGCCGCACGGCCGCGCCCAGACGCGCGTTGGTTCGTGACCGTCGCCGGGGAGCCCTCGCGCTGGTTCGGCCCCACCGCGGCGCCCGGCGGATCCCTCTCCTCGCCGGCGCGTTGACAATCTCCTGCACGAACGCGCCGATGAGCTTGCTGCTCGCCTCATTGTTCTGCGCGAGGTCAGGGGCTCGGCGCACACCTCTCGGCGGGCGTCACGGTGGCTGCGATCAACCCGTGCGCCGACATGCGCGCCCCGGACCGCGAGGTCATGACGCACCATGTGGCTGTTCGGCAAGTGCCCGTCCGCTCCCGAGGCGACGTAGCTGACCGCCGACTGTCCGGCACTTCTCCAGCGTCGCCGTCACCACGCGACCGGCCGGATCCAGGAGCGCCCCGGAGAGCCACGCGCAACCGTCCGGCTTAGAACCACGTCCCGGAAGAGAAGATCAACATGGCAGAATTCGAACGGTGAGTGATCACGGGGAGCGCATACCTTCACCAAGCGGGCGTCTGAGGTTGACCGATCTGGCAGCAGCGAGTGGTGACCTGCACGATCCTGCGGCGAGCGCGTCAGCCGCCGAGTCCGAAGCGCCGCCGAGCGAAGCGGTGCCCGCGCCGGAGCCCGACCCGCTGCCACATGGATCGGAGGACGACACGGTGGCCGCAGCGCGGTGGGAGTTCGCCGCGCTGCTCGGGGAGTTCCGGCGTACGGCGGTGCTGGTGCCGTTCGACGAGCAGGGCAGCCTGTGGACGGCGGATCTGAACGGGGTGCGCTGGATCTGTGCGTTCTCGAACGAGGAGGCGTTGGCGGCGTTCGCGCGGGCGCGGGGGGCGGCCGGGCGGGAGTGGGCGTACCGGGCGGTGCTCGGTGCGCGGTTGCTGGACGTGATGGTGCCGATGCTGCCGGGCCCTGGTGGGGTCGCGCTGGACGCGGGCAGTGAGGGCGGCGGCATGTTGTTCCCGCCGGTCCGCGGTGTCGTGCCCGACGCCGTGACCGTCGATCTGGAGGAAGCGCAGTGAGTGGTGGGGAGCCGGGCCTGGAGGCGCCGGCGCAGGCGCTGGCGGAGATCGCGGCCGGGATCGATCTCGCGCATGCGGAGTTGAAGGATCTCGGGATGATCGGGCAGGCGTCCGCGGGGCGGGGCTTCTCCGGGCTGGCGCTGTCGGGGCTGGAGTTGGGGGATGCCGGACTGACGGCGGAGTTCAAGACGTTCTGCGACCGCTGGGAGTGGGGCGTACGGGCACTGGCCCTCCGGGGCAACGGCTTCGCGCAGGGTGTGGGCCTGTCGGCCGGGTCGTATGCCGAGCAGGAGCAGTACGTGAAGGACTCGTTCAAGATCGCGGTGAACTCGGTCAACGGGAACCCGCATCTGACCGAGGACGAGGTCAAGCAGATGAGCTGGGACAAGATCAGCACCCAGACGATGTACGACAACCCGGACTACAGCGCCGAATCGTTTGTGCAGGCCCACCAGGAGGTCAAGCAGACCTGGCAGGACACCGGGTACGACGTCATGGACGCGCAGCTGGACTCCATGCAGCGCAACGGCCTGCTCGATCCGGCGACCCGGGCCCGGATGGACCAGGAGTTGCTCGATACGCTCGACCCCTCCCAGGGCGTCGTCGAGCAGGCCGAGCAGCCGCGCTGGGGTGACAGCTGATGGTGAGCTGGGACGACCTGGGCAGGCTCACCGACAAGGGCATCGACCTCGTCGACAAGGGCATCGACAAGGGCAAGGAACTCGTCGGCGAGGGCATCGACAAGAGCACCGACGCCGTCGGCTGGGGCCTGGAGAAGGTCGGCGCCGAGGGCTGGGCGGATTCCGTCGAGGACTGGGGTGATGAGACCGCCTCCTCCCTCGGGGCCGAGGTCGGCGAGCAGCAGCTCGGGCAGACCGGGGAGCCGAACGAGCTCGTGCACGGCAACCCGGGGAAGATCCGGGAGTCGGTCACGAACCTCCGTGACTTCCAGCGGGCGTTCGACCTGGTCGGGGCCGGGATGAAGAAGCTCGACTCGGCGAGCTGGAAGGGCGAGGCCGCCAACAGTTTCCGCGAGAACTTCCAGACGCTGCCCACCGACTGGCTGCACGCCGCCGACGCCTTCGAGAACGCCGCCCAGGCCCTCGAGACGTACGCGAGCGCCGTCACCGCCGCCCAGGGCAAGGCGCGCGAGGCCATCGACCTCTACAAGGAGGCCCAGCAGGACTACAAGGTCGCCGCCGCCGCGCACAACAAGAAGGTCGACGCCTACAGCGACGCCCGCAACAGCGACACCCCCCTCCCCCGCCCCGCCGACTTCACCGACCCGAGCCAGGACAAGCGGCAGCGCGCCCAGGAGATCCTCAAAGCCGCCCGCAGCGCCCGCAAGGAGGCCGCCGACACGGCCAAGGCGGCGGTCACCGCGGCGATGGCCCACGCCCCGAAGGAACCCACCGGCCGGGAGAAGGCCAAGCTCGAACTCGCCGACTACGCCTTCGGGCAGGGCGTGGAGATGACGCACTTCGGCGGCGGCATCGTGAAGGGCGGCGCGGGCCTGGTCAACTTCGTGCGCTCGGTGAACGCGCTGGACCCGTACAACATCACTCACCCGGCCGAGTACTACAAGAACATGAACATGACCCTGGCCGGGCTCGTGTCCACCGCAGCCAACCCCGACCGGGCCCTGAAGAACGCCTGGGACGCCGCCAAGGGCGACCCCTCCGAATTCCTCGGCCGGCTCGTCCCCGAACTCATCGGCACCAAAGGCGCCGGCGTCCTCCGTACCGGGCTCCGGGCCGGGCTGAAGCCCACTCCGGGCAGCACGCTGCGCAGGACCGTCAACGGGGCGCCGATGACGAACAGCCAGATTCCGAGTTCGGTGTGCAAGGGGCCGACCGACCCGGTGAACCTCGCCACGGGGGCCATGTATCTGCCTCAGGTGGACGTCGTCCTTTCCGGAGCCCTTCCCCTCGTGGTCTCACGCAGAGCGCAGTCCACCTTCAGTGCAGGCCAGTGGTTCGGGCCCCGGTGGGCGAGCACCCTGGATCAGCGGCTTGAGATCGACCCCCAAGGCGTCATCCTGGTCAGCGAGGACGGCCTCCTCCTCGACTACCCCCATCCGGCGCCCGGGGTAGCCACCCTGCCGGCGCACGGGCCTCGCTGGCCGCTCGACCGCGACGCCGAGGGCGGCGGCTACACGCTCACCGACCCGGAAGACGGAACCGTACGGCGCTTCGCGCCCCACGGCACCGATCGTGCGCTGCTGACCCGCGTGGAGGACCGCAACGGCCGCTGGATCGCCTTCGAGTACGACGCGGCAGGGGCTCCCACGGCGATCGTGCACCACGGCGGCTATCGGCTGCGCGTCTCGACGTCGCGGGGGCGGGTCACGGAACTGCATCTGGTTGCAGGCGAAGAATCCGAGGACGTGAGGCTCGTCCGCTACGGCTACGACGTCGGCGGCCACCTGACGGAGATCTTCAATTCCTCGGACGAGCCGCTGCTCTTCGAGGTCGATACCAGTGGCATGATCCTGTCCTGGCGCGACAGGAACGGCTACTCCTACGCGTACAGGTACGACACATCGGGACGGTGCGTCGGTGAAGGGGGTACGGAGGGCCACCTCAAGGCTCTCATCGAGTACGGCGCCACGGATCCGGTCAGCGGGCTGCGGACGACGTCCGTGACCGATGCCCTCGGCCACACGTCGCACTATGTTTTCGACCGCCACCACCGGCTCGTGTCCCAGACCGACCCGTTGGGCGCGGCGACGCGCAACGAACACGACGAGCGTGGCCGGCTGAAAGAATGGACGGACGCCCTCGGATACTCCACCCGGTTCACGTTCGACCCAGCGGACAACATCATCGCGGTCACCCGGCCGGACGGGCAGGGCTCGACCGCCACGTACACCTCGACAGGGCGGCCCCTGACGGTCGTCGGCCCCAGTGGGGAGACCTGGCGCTACGCATACGACGAGGCCGGGAACTGCGTTTCGGCCACCGATCCCACGGGCGCCACCACGCGGTACACCTACGACGAGCGCGGCAACCTACGCTGCGCGGTCGACCCGGCGGGCAACCGCACCCTCCTCGACTGCGATGCGGCCGGGCTGACCACACGGCTGACGGAGCCCACGGGCGCGGTCACGTCCCTGCAGCGCGACGCCTTCGGCCGTGTGACCTCGGAGACCGATCCACTCGGGCGCACGACCCACTATGTCTGGAACGTCGAGGGCAGGATCCTGCAACGCCGAGGTCCGGACGGATCCACGGAGACCTGGTCCTACGACGCCGAAGGCAACTGCCTCCTCCACACCGACGCCTCCGGCGCCACGCACACGTACGAGTACGGCCACTTCGACCAGCTCGCGGCCCGGACGGGTCCCGACGGTTCACGCTTCACGTTCGCCTACGACGCCGCCCTGCGGCTGACCAGCGTCACCAACGACCAGGGTCTGACCTGGGACTACGGCTACGACGCAGCTGGCCAGCTGGTGTCGGAATGCGACTTCGACGGCCGCACGGTGGACTACGCGTACGATCCGACCGGCAGACTGGTGGCCCGTACGACACCGGCAGGGCACACCGTCCGTTATCAGCGGGACGTTCTCGGGCGGCCGCTCGTCAAGGACGCGGACGGCGCCGTCAGCCGGTACTTCTACGACCGGTCCGGACGTCTCGTACGGGCGGTCAACGAGGACGCGGATCTGGTCATCACCCGGGACGCGCTCGGCCGGACCACGTCCGAAAGCGTCGGGGAAGCCGTCCTGCACTACGGATACGACGCCGCCGGCCGACGCACGACCAGGACCACACCCTCCGGTGTCCTGCAGGAACTCACCCTGGACCCCGCAGGCCGTCTCATCCAGCTCGCGAGCGGCGACCACCGCCTGTCCTTCCGCTACGACGATGCCGGGCAGGAAGTGCAACGCCACTGCGGTCAGATCGAGATGCGCACCGAGTGGAACGCGGCAGGCCGCCCGCAGGCGCACGTCATCCGGACGAACGGCACGGACCACCGACGCGACTACGACTACCGGGCCGACGGGCATCTCACCTCCGTACGGGACAGCTCGACCGGCGTCCGAACCCTGACCCTGGACGCCGCAGCCCGGGTGACGACTGTCCACGCGGCCGACTGGAGCGAGCACTACGCGTACGACCGAGCGGGCAACATCGCGACGGCCGACTGGCCCCGCCGGCACGCCTCCGCCGAAGCCACGGGCGAGCGCACTTACAGCGGCACCCTCCTTCACCATGCGGGTGGTGTGCGGTACGAGTACGACGCGCAGGGCCGTGTCATCCTCCGGCAGAAGACGCGTCTGTCCCGCAAGCCCGATACCTGGCGCTACGACTGGGACGCCGAGGACCGCCTCCGCTCCGTCACCACCCCCGACGGGACCAGGTGGTGCTACCTCTACGACGCGCTCGGCCGGCGCATCGCCAAACGGCGCCTCGGCGACGACGGCCGGTCAGTGGCCGAAGAGGTGTCGTTCACATGGGACGGGTCCGTGCTGTGCGAGCAGACCACCCGGTCCTCCCACCTGGCCCACCCCGTCACCGTCACCTGGGATCACGACGGCCTGGTGCCGGTGGCCCAGCTCGAACGAATCCTGGACGGACCGTCGGGGCAACGGGAGATCGACCGCCGCTTCTTCGCGATCGTGACGGACCTGATCGGCACACCCACCGCACTGTTGGACGAGCAAGGCGAGACGGCGTGGCGCGCCCGGTCCACCCTCTGGGGCCTCACCGGGTGGTCGACGGACAGCAGCGCCTACACGCCCCTGCGCTTCCCCGGACAATACAGCGACCCGGAATCCGGCCTGCACTACAACGTGCACCGCTACTACGACCCGGAGACCGCCCGCTACATGAGCCAGGACCCGCTGGGCCTGGCGGCCGCTCCCCACCCCGCCTCATACGTGTCCAACCCGCTGAGCTGGTCGGATCCGCTGGGACTCATCCCGTGCGAGGAAGCAGCCAAGATCGCGGCGGCCAAGAAGGAGTCGGTCCTCGGAACCGGCGTGCCCACCCGTCAGGGCGCCAGCGTCGGATACACGGACAGCTTCTCCTACAAGAAGACGTTCTTCGCCGAGCATCCCGAACTCAAGGGCAAGGTGGTCGTCCACCACGCGATCGAGCAGCAGACCCTCAACAGATACCCGGGGCTGTTCAAGCCGGAAGAGATCCACTCGATCGAGAACCTTCGCGGAATACCCAAGGGCGATATCAACAGCCGTATCCATCTCAGCGAAATACGTGTCGAGTGGAATCGGTTCTACGAGAGCCATCCGAACCCGACCCGGCAAGAAGTCCTCGACCATGCGACGAAAATCGACGACAAATTGGGCAACTGGTTCAGCCCCAGGATAAGGTGATGCGAACCTTGGAGCCCTGGAGGACCCGTGTGGCGTGAACTGGTCGGACAGTACGAAGACGTCGAGGCGGCCGAGCCCGCGGCCGAGCGGGACCTGCTCGGCCTGGAACACCGGATCGGGACCCCCTTGCCGACTTCTCTGCGGGCATTGCTCACCGAATTCAACGGCCTGGTGGACGAAGACGGAACGGACGTCGTCTGGAACGCGGAGCAAATCGGCCGCACCAATGAGGAATTCCGGACCAGGGAGGACCTCCGGTCTCTCTACATGCCGTTCGACGCCCTCCTCTTCTTCGGAGACAACGGCGGCGGTGACCAGTTCGCCCTCCCCATTTCTCCCAGGCGTCCCGACGTTTTCGTCTGGAATCACGAGAACGACAGTCGGACCTGGGTGGCGTCGAACATGGAGCAGTACCTCCGCAACGCGCTGTCACGGCCCGGCGAGGACTGGTACCGCTGAGCCTGGAGGTACGCGTCACCGGCGCGGCTGTTTCGAGGTGGTGCACGGCTCCCGCCACGTCCAGGCGGTCGGCTGGGACGGCGGGCGCTGCCCGGTGGCCCGCACCCTGCTGACGTACGGCCGTCCCTCGGACGCGGACTCCCCGTACTCCGCGGACCAGACCCGGCTGTTCTCACAGGAGCGGTGGGTGACCTCGCGGTTCTGCGCGCGGGACATCCTCGCCTAGCCGCGGCTGAAAGACGGTGTGGCCGCGCGAGCGCCGGTGACCCCGTGACCGGGCCCGGCGGAGGCACCCCGCGCGGACGCGGGGGCCTCCGCCGGGCGGGGCGCGGCCTGCGGCTACGGGCTGACGGCCAGGAACAGGAAACCCGCGAACACCACGAGGTGGACGCCGCCCTGGAGCAGGGTGGCGCGGCCCGGGACGATGGTGAGGGCGCTGACCACGATCGTCAGCGCGAGCAGGACCATGTGGATCGGCCCGAGGCCGAGCATCAGCGGTCCGGACAGCCAGATCGAGGCCAGGGCGATGGCCGGGATGGTCAGGCCGATGCTCGCGATGGCGGAGCCGTAGGCGAGGTTGAGGCTGGTCTGCACCCGGTCGCGGCGGGCCGCGCGGACCGAGGCCAGGGTCTCGGGCAGCAGCACGAGCAGCGCGATGATCACACCGACGACGGCATTGGGCAGGCCGGCGCTCTCCACGGCCCGTTCGATGGTCGGGGAGACGGCCTTGGCGTTGCCGACGACCGCCACCAGGGCGACCAGCAGCAGGCCGAGGCTGATCAGGGCGGCTCGGGAGCTGGGCGGCTCGGCGTGCTCGTCCTCCTCCCCGGCGGCCGCCGCGGCGGCGGCCTGCGCCGCCTCCTTGCGGATCCGCTTGGTGTCAACGGGCAGGAAGTAGTCCCGGTGACGGACCGTCTGGACGGTGATGAACAGACCGTAGAGGGCGAGCGAGGCGACGGCGGCGAAGGTCAGCTGGGGGGTGGAGAACTCGGGGCCGGGCTTGCTGGTCGTGAAGGTCGGCAGGACGAGGCTGAGCACGGCGAGCGTCGCGACCGTCGCGAGGGCCGCGCCGGACCCCTCGGCGTTGAAGACGGCCACCCGGTTGCGCAGGGCGCCGACCAGCAGGGACAGGCCGACGATGCCGTTGCACGTGATCATGACGGCGGCGAAGACGGTGTCGCGGGCGAGCGAGGAGGTCTTGGGCCCGCCGTCGGCCATCAGGGTGACGATGAGCGCCACTTCGATGACAGTGACGGCGACGGCGAGGACGAGTGACCCGAAGGGTTCCCCGACTCGGAGGGCGACGACCTCGGCGTGGTGGACGGCCGCCAGCACCGCGCCCGCGAGGCAGAGGGAGACCAGGACCACCGCGAGTGAGGGCAGCTCGCGTCCCCAGCTGAAGGCGAGCGCGATCAACGCCACCACGGGGACCACGACGGTCCAGTCGGTCAAGGGCGATCTGTGCGTTGCCGTACTCATGTCTGCAAAGTTGCCAGAACCGGTCCCCGGGTGCGGTGAAGGGCGCGCGCTCCCGAGAGACTGACGTGGGCCCTCGCACGAAAAGGCCGGGCTCGGCGGCGCAACGGACGACCGCCCGCCGGCACGGCCGGGCACACGGCGGCCGGCTCGGTTGGATCTCCACGGGCTGACCGGGCGCGCCCGCCCGGCGGGGGCGCGCCCACTGCGGCGCGCCCCGCCTCGCCCGGGGTTCCGCTCCGTTCCCGTACGCCCGTACGGCCGCGCGCCCGCGCGCCAACCCGCCTCACATCGCCCGGTCGTGGCCCTCCCAGTACGGTTCGCGCAGACGCCGCTTGTAGAGCTTGCCGTTCGGGTCGCGCGGCATCGTCTCGATGAAGTCGACCGTCTTGGGGCGCTTGTAGCCGGCCAGTTGGCGTTCGCAGTGGTGCAGGATCTCCGCGGCGAGGGCGTCACCGGCCTCGAAGCCCTCGGCCGGCTCGATGACGGCCTTGACCTCCTCGCCCCAGTCGGCGTGGGGGATGCCGAAGGCGGCGGCGTCCGCGACGGCCGGGTGGGTCAGCAGGGCGGACTCGATCTCGGCCGGATAGATGTTCACCCCGCCCGAGATGATCATGTCGATCTTACGGTCGCGGAGGAAGAGGTAGCCCTCCTCGTCCAGCAGTCCGAGGTCGCCGACCGTGAAGAAGTCCCCGATGCGGTTCTTCTTCGTCTTTCCCTCGTCCTTGTGGTAGCTGAATCCGCCGGTGTTCATCTTGATGTAGACGGTGCCCAGTTCGCCCGGCGGGAGCCGGTTGCCGTCGTCGTCGAAGACGGCGAGTTCGCTGATGGGCCACGCCTTGCCGACGGTTCCCGGCTTCTTCAGCCAGTCCTCCGCCGTGGCGAACGCGCCACCGCCCTCGCTCGCCGCGTAGTACTCCTCCACGCACCGGCCCCACCAGTCGATCATGGCCCGCTTGACGTGGTCGGGGCAGGGCGCCGCCCCGTGGATGGCGTGCCGCATCGAGGAGACGTCGTACGCGTCCTTCGCGTCCTGCGGGAGCGCGAGGAGCCGGTGGAACTGCGTCGGGACCATGTGGGTGTGCGTGCAGGCGTGCTGGTCGATCAGGCGCAGCATCTCCTGCGGGGTCCACCGGTCCATCAGGACCAGCCGGTGCCCGATGTGCAGGGCGGCGCCCGCGAACTGCAGGACGGCCGTGTGGTAGAGCGGCGAGCACACCAGGTGGACGTTGCCGTCGAAGGGCCGGATGCCGAAGATGCCGAGGAAGCCGCCGAGGTACGTCTCCTCCGGGAGCTTGCCGGGCAGCGGTCGGCGGATGCCGCGGGGGCGGCCGGTGGTGCCGGAGGTGTAGTTCATGACCCAGCCGAGGGTGCGGCCCTCCGGGGGCGATGCGGGCTGCCCGTCCAGGAGTTCGGCGTACGGCCGGAAGCCGCCGACGGCGCCGACGGCGTACCGCCGGCTCGCGGGCAGGGCGGCTTCGTCGGCCGCGGCGGTGGCGGCGTCCGCGAAGCGCTCGTGGGCGATGAGGACCTTGGCGCCGGAATCGGAGACGATCCAGGCGATCTCGGGGCCGACGAGGTGGTGGTTGACCGGTACGAGGTAGAAGCCGGCCTGGGCGGCGGCGAGGTAGGCGGTGAGGAACTCGACGCCGTTGGGGAGGACGACGGCGAAGACGTCCCCCGCTTCCAGCCCGGCGGCGCGCAGGCCGTGGACGAGGCGGTTGACGTCCGCGTGCAGGCGGCCCGCGGACCACTCCGCGCCCTCGGGGGTCACCAGGACGGTGCGCTCCGGGTCGGCTGTGGCCTGGGCCCAGAAGCCGTTGGGGGGCTGCTTGTCGGTCATGCTGCTGCTCGCTCCTCTGGGTCCGGTACGGCCGCCCGCTCAGGCGCGGCCGGCGATGCGGGTGATGCGGTCGACGGCCCGCTCGAAACCGCTGGTGAGCTCGTCGAAGACGGCCTGGACGCTGCGCTCGCTGTTCATCCGGCCGACGATCTGTCCGACGGGGGTGCCCAGCAGCGGCTGAATCTCGTACTTCTGGATGCGCGAGACGGCCTCGGCGACGAGCAGGCCCTGGAGTGGCATGGGCAGGGCGCCGGGCCCCTCCGGGTCGTCCCAGGCGTCGGTCCACCCGGTGCGCAGCTGACGGGCGGGCTTGCCGGTCAGGGCGCGGGAGCGGACGGTGTCGCCGGAGCCGGCGGCGAGGAGCTTCTCGGTGAGGGCCCGCGAGTGGAGGTCGGCCTCGGTGGTGGTGAGCCAGAGCGAGCCGAGCCAGGCGCCCTGGGCGCCGAGGGCGAGTCCGGCGGCGATCTGCCCGCCGCTGCCGATGCCGCCGGCGGCGAGGACCGGGAGGGGGGCGACGGCCTCGACGACCTCGGGGACCAGGACCATGGTGGCGATGTCGCCGGTGTGCCCGCCGGCCTCGTAGCCCTGGGCGACGACGACGTCGATGCCCGCCTCGGCGTGGCGGCGGGCGTGTTTGGCGCTGCCGGCGAGGGCGGCGACGAGGACGCCGTGGTCGTGGGCGCGGGCGATGACGTCGGCGGGCGGGGAACCGAGGGCGTTGGCCAGGAGTTTGATGGGGTAGTCGAAGGCGACGTCGAGCTGGTTGCGGGCGACCTGTTCCATCCAGCCGGTGATCCGCCAGCCGGAGGCCTCGCCCTCGGCGAGCTCGGGCACGTGGTGCTTGGCGAGGGTGTCGCGGACGAACTGGCGGTGCCCGGCCGGGATCATCGCCTCGATGTCCGCTTCGCTGATGCCGTCGACGGCCTTCTTGGCGGGCATCACCACGTCGAGGCCGTAGGGCTTGCCGTCGGTGTGCGCCTGCATCCAGTCGAGGTCGCGCTTGAGGTCGTCGGGGGCGGTGTACCGCACGGCGCCGAGCACGCCGAAGCCGCCCGCGCGGGTGATGGCGGCGGCGACCGCCGGGAAGGGAGTGAAGCCGAAGATCGCGTGCTCGACTCCCAGTTTCCTGCTCAGCTCCGTCTCCATGGGCGGCAGGATGCCGCAGCCCGGCATCCGAGGGAAGAGATTTTCTGATGCAGTGTCAGATTCTTTGCGGGCCGGTAGGTGCGGAGGTCGGGCGGCGGAAGGGCAGATACCCACTAGCGTGCGGCGCAGCCACGGACAGGAGGCCGGACATGGACGGTACGGGGGACGAAACGACGGGCCGACCGGACCGGCCGGCGGCCGGGACGGCGGGGGCTGCCGGGGGTGTTGACCGCACCGGCGTCAGGGGAACCGGTACGGGTGCGGTCTCGGGCACAGGTGCGGTTGCGGGTACGGGCACGGGCACGGGTGCAGGCACGGCCGCGGGGGCGGGCACGGGCACGGCCGGCCATGCGACGGGGCGGGGCGGAAAAGGTGGTGGCGGGGGTGGGCTGAGTCGGCGGCGGCTCGGGGCCCGGCTGCTCGCGCTCGGCGGGGTACTCGTCCTGCACGCGGCCCTCCCCGGGGCCGCCGGGGCCACCGGCAGCCCCGCAGAGCGACGCGCGCTCCAGGGGCTGCGGCTGCGCTACGGGTCCGCGCGTCAGGCCGGGCTGCTGGAGAAGCACCTCGAAGGGGTGGCGGACGAGGCGCGGCGGTTCCTGGGCCCCTCCCCCGAACACCCCTACTACGCGGGCGCCGTGGTCCTCGCCGGCCGCGGCCGCACCGTCGCCCTGCACCGCGCGATGGGCGACGCCGTCCGGTACTCCGACTACGACGGGCGGACCGACCGGGTCCGGGAGTTCCCGGCCGCCGAGCGGATCGCCATGGCCGAGGACACCGTCTTCGACCTGGCCTCGCTCACGAAACTGTTCACCTCCGTCCTGGCCGTCCAGCAGATGGAGCGGGGCCGGCTGGAACTGGAGGCGCCCGTGCGGCGCTACCTGCCGGAGTTCACCGGCGGCGGGAAGGAGATCATCACCGTCCGCCAGCTCCTCACCCACACCTCGGGGCTGCGTTCGTGGGCCCCCTTCTACCAGGAGTCCACACGCGAGGGGCGGCTGAGACTGCTGTGGTCCGTGCGACCTCAGGAGACCCCCGGGACGGTGTACCGGTACTCCGACCTGAACCTCATCACGCTCCAGCTGCTCCTGGAACGGATCACCGCTCGCACGTTGGATGTCCTGCTCCACGACGAGATCACTGCTCCGCTCGGCATGCACCGCACTCGTTACAATCCACCGCTCTCCTGGCGCCGGGTGACCGCCGCCACCGAGGTCCAACGCCCGCCCTGGTCCGGCCTGGACCGCGGCCTGGTGTGGGGCGAGGTCCACGACGAGAACGCGTACGCCCTCGGCGGCGTCGCGGGCCACGCCGGTGTCTTCGGCACCGCCTGGGACCTGGCCGTCCTCGCCCGCGCCCTGCTCGACGGCGGCGCGTACGCCGGCCGGCGCATCCTGCGCCCCGCCTCCGTCGAGCTGCTCTTCACCGACTACAACACGGCCTTCCCCGGCGACGACCACGGTCTGGGCTTCGAGCTGTACCAGCACTGGTACATGGGCGCGATGGCCACTCCGCACTCCGCCGGCCACACCGGCTTCACCGGCACCTCCCTCGTCCTGGACCCCTCCACCGACTCCTTCCTGATCCTCCTCGGCAACTCCGTCCACCCCGTCCGCACCTGGCGGGCCGGCAGCGCGCCGCGCGTGGCCGTCGGCAACCGCTTCGCCCGCGCCGTCCCGGTCCGTACGCGGCACGGCGGCGCGGCGTGGTTCTCCGGCACCGCCCCCGGCGGCTCGGGCACCCTCACCCTGCCTCCGCTCACCCCGGCCACGGACGCCGCCCGGCTGCGCTGCGCCGTGTGGTGGGACACCGTCCCCGGTGAGGGCGCGCTCCACTTGGAGGCATCGCCCGACGGACAGGCCTGGCAGGCCGTGCCGTTCAGTACCGTCCGCTCCACCGGCGGATCTCCCGAGCAGTGGCCGCGCGGCTCGGTGAGCGGCTGGTCGGGGCGCGTCTGGCACCGCCTCGAAGCCCCCCTGACGGCGGAATGGGCGGGCCGCGAGGTGCACCTGCGCTTCCGCCACACCGCCACCGGCCGGTACGTCGGGCGCGGGATCTACGTGGACGTCGTACGCGTGGCGGAACCGTCCCGCCTCCTCTTCACGGAAGACCGCCCCGCGGACGCCGCCCGCCTCGAGGCCGCGGGCTGGACCCGCTCGCCGGACTAGAGGTCCGCTCAGCGAGGCGGGGCCGGGGGCGGCGGGGGGCGGGGCGAGGCGGCGGGGCCGCGAACCTACCCGAGGAGGGCGATCTCCTCGTCCACGGCCCCGGCCTCCCCCGCACGCCCCATCAGGACCAACTGCTCCTTGTACGCGGCCAGCGCGGCCGCGAGGAGCTCCGCCCGCCCGGGCTCCAACCCGTACATGCGCCGGGCGGCCGCCACGGACTCGGCCCGGAGGGCCAGCGCCGTCTCCGGCAGGTGCGCGAACTCCTGACGGCTGTATTCGTACAGGGCGTCTGCCAGCAGGGGCAGGTACGCCAACGGACTCACCTGGGCGAGCACGCGATAGGCGGCCACCTGCTGCCGCACCGGCAGCGCCTGCGATCCGAGGAGGGACACCCGGGCCCGCAGCACCGCGTCGTGATTGATGTTCGCCATGTGATTCATGAGGGTGATTCTGAAAGCCGCACAGGTGCCCGAACAAGGCTGGACGGCTGTGCCCTTGGTCCTACGAAAACGCCCTCTGACCTGTCATGATGGAGACACCTTCACCCCTGTGCCCGCCTCGGGACCCCCCTCCGGCCCCGCCGCCGACACCTCCGGCAGGCCACGGACACCCACCCGCGCACAATGATCGCGGGGCCCGGTCCGCCCGGCTTCGCGACCTCCGCGGCCTCCGCGGACCCGACCGGCCTGAAGGTGCGCAACGGCGGCGAGCCCGTCGCGGCCACATCGCAAGGCGGAAGGCCGGCCTAGCACTGGACGTACTCGGCCGGCCCGACAGCGCGGCGAGGTGCGGTGCGGTGCCGGGCGGCGCGGACCCGACACGATCCGAACCCGACACGATCCGAAAGAGACGGCCTATCTGCCGCCGTTCAGGGCCGCGTTCAGCATGCGGCGGGTGGTACGGGTGAGTTCGGCCGGGTCCGGGGCCGGGCGGGCGTGGGACGGGGCTCCTGCGAGGCGGTCGTAGAGGATGCCGTCCGTCCAGGCCGCCAGCAGCTCGGCGGCCTCCTCCGGGTGCTCCGCCCCGAGGGCGGCCAGGACGGTCGCGGCGCGGGCGCGGGCGGCCCGGCCCGCCCGCTGGAGCTCGGGCGCCAGGTCGGGGGTGCGGGCCGCCTCCAGGCTCAGTTCGAAGCGGGCCAGGTGGCGCTCGCGGCCGACCGTGAGCCAGCGGTACAGCAGCCCCGCGAAGAGCGCCACTGCGGCCTCCAGGTCCGGCGGCGCCGGTGCCGCGGACCCTGCGGGCGACGCTGCAGAGCCGGCGTCGCGCTCCGCGAAGTCGAGCTCCGCGAAGTCGAGCTCCACCAGACGGTGGTAGCAGGCGCCGATCAGCGCCGTCCTCGTACGGAAGTAGTACGAGGTACTGCCCACCGGCAGTCCCGCCGCGCCGTCGACGGCGCGGTGGGTGAGGCCGCGGAGGCCGGCGGAGGACACGAGGCCGATCGCGGCGTCCGCGATCAGGGTCCGGCGGTCGGGGGCACGGGAGGGGCTGGACATGACGCCACTCTACAGGTGTAGAGTGCACAGCCTACAGACTCTACAGATGTAGAGGATCGGTCGGCGGGCAGGAGCGTGTCATGGCAGAGGTTCGGCGTCATGCGGTCGTGGCGGGGGCCGGGATCGGCGGTCTCGCCGCCGCGCTCGCCCTGCACCGCAGCGGCTGGCGGGTCACCGTCTGTGAGCGGGCGCCCGGCCCGACCTCTGTGGGGGCCGGCATCGTGCTCGCACCCAACGCCCTGCGCGCCTTCGACACCATCGGCTTCGACGCCACCCGCGCCGCGGGCCGGGCCGTCCCGGCCGCCATGGGCCTGCGGCGCCCGGACGGCCGCTGGCTGAACCGCGCCGACACCGCCGCGATGACGGCCCGGTACGGCCGGCCGCCGCTCGCCGTGCACCGGGCCGCGCTCACCGACGCGCTGGCGGCCGCGCTGCCCGAGGGCACCGTCCGGTACGCGACCACCGTCACCGCCGTCACCGCCGTCGACCCCGCGGACGGCGGCCCGGTGGTCCGTACGACCGCCGGCGACCTGACCGCCGACCTGGCCGTCGCCGCCGACGGCATCCACAGCCCGCTGCGACGCCGGCACTTCCCGGACCACCCCGGCCTGCGCTACAGCGGCGAGACGGCCTGGCGCACGGTCCTGCCCGCCGACGGCGCCGCCGTCGCGGCCGCCGCCGAGACCTGGGGGCGCGGCGAGCGCTTCGGGATCGTCCCCCTCGCCGACGGGCGCACCTACGTGTTCGCCACGGCCGTGACCCCCGCCACCGACCCCGGGGGCCGGCACCCGGAGGACGCGCGCGCCGAGCTCCTGAGCCGCTTCGGCGCCTGGCACGAGCCCATTCCCGCGCTCCTGGAGCGCATCGATCCCGCCGCCGTACTCCGGCACGACCTCTACGACCTGGCCGCGCCGCTCCCCCGCTACCACCGGGGCCGCCTCGCCTGGCTCGGCGACGCCGCCCACGCGATGACTCCCAACCTCGGCCAGGGCGGCTGCCAGGCCGTCGAGGACGCCGTGGTCCTCGCGCACCTGCTGAGCGGAGCCGGTACGTCCGGCGTGCCCGCGGCCCTGGCCGCCTACAGCGCGGCCCGCTGCGCACGCACCGACGCCGTCCGGGTCCGGTCCCGGCGGGCCGGCCGGGTCGCCGCCGTCACCCACCCCCTCGCGGCGGCCGTGCGCGACCTCGCCGTGAGGGCCGTCCCGGCCCGGGCCGCGCGCCGGGCGACGGACGACCTCTTCGACGGCTTCACCCTTCCGGCCGTCACCGCCCCGATCGGGGCATAGACACCGGGCCCGTGGGCGTTCGTACTCGGTGTTGACGTCCGTTGACCGTTCCACACGAAGGCAGGCCGAGCCGTATGACGACCGACATCGACTGGGACCACCCGACCGACCCCAAGCCGGGCAGCTGGCAACTCGACCACGTGAAGCTGTACGTGAGCTCGAACGGGGCGGACGGCCACCACTGGAACGGCACCCAGACCCTCCTGCTCACCACCATCGGCCGGGTGTCCGGCAAGCCGGTGCGGACCCCGCTCATCTACGGCGAGGACGGCGACCGCTACCTGGTCGTCGCGTCCAAGGGCGGCGACCCGGCGGACCCGCTCTGGTACCGGAACCTGACCGAGCACCCCGAGGTCCGCATCCAGGTCGGCCCGAGGGTCCTCCAGGGCACGGCCCGTACCGCGACCCACCAGGAGCGGGAGGCGTACTGGCCGCTGATGGTCGGGCACTGGCCCGCGTACGACGACTACCAGGCCAAGACCGATCGCGAGATCCCCGTCGTCGTCATCGAACCGACCGGCTGAGCGGGGCGCGGCACAGACCGGCGGCGGGACCCCCGGAACCCGTCCGGCGGTCCCGCCGCCGACGGGTCCCGTACCGCCCGTTGCCGACGGGTCCCGTACCGCCCGTTGCCCGCCGGCCGCCGGCCGCCGCGTCAGCGTTCCAGTACCGCCATCGCCGCGTTGTGCCCGGGAACCCCGCTGACGCCGCCGCCGCGCACTGCCCCCGCGCCGCACAGCAGGACGTTGCGGTGGGCGGTCTCCACGCCCCAGCGGCCGGCGCCCTCCGCGTCCCCCGACGCGTACGGCCAGGACAGGTCACGGTGGAAGATGTGGCCGCCGGGCAGGCGCAGT
Source organism: Streptomyces sp. NPDC058701 (assembly GCF_042715295.1). Lineage (NCBI taxonomy): Bacteria > Bacillati > Actinomycetota > Actinomycetes > Kitasatosporales > Streptomycetaceae > Streptomyces > Streptomyces sp. NPDC058701. The sequence goes on from NZ_JBHXSY010000003.1 coordinate 72,744, forward strand.
TCGCGCTCCAAATCCAGCGGGGTCTTCGCCTCGATGCAGGGCCGGCCGTCCGCGTCGAAGGCGAGGCAGTCGGTGATCGGTTCGTCGAGGTGGCTGTCCAGCTGTGCGAGGGTCGCCGTCAGCAGCACCTCGCGCGCCTGCCGGTTGTCCTTCCGGAACAGCCGCGCCGGCGCGTGCAGTCCGAAGAGGGTGAGCGTCTGGTATCCCTGCTCCACGAGCTCCGGGCCGAGGATCGTCGGGTCGGTCAGCGAGTGGCAGTAGATCTCCGAGGGCGGCACGGACGGCAGTTCGCCCGCGGCGGCCTCCGCGTACGCCCGTCCCAGCTCGGCGTACCCCTCGGCGATGTGGAAGGTGCCGCCGAAGGCCTCGCGCGGGTCGACGGCGCTGTCCCGCAGCCGGGGCAGCCGCCGCAGCAGCATGTTGACCTTGAGCTGGGCCCCCTCGGGGGCCCGCGCCGGCGCACGGTCCTCGCCGAGGAGTTCGGCGAGCGCCTGCGGCGAGGCGTTGACCAGGACGGTCCGTCCCACGACCCGGCCCTCCCCGGTCGCCGTACGGAACACCACCTCGGCCGGCCCGGTTCCGTCCGTGTCGATCCGCAGGACCTCGTGCCCGGTGGCGATCTCCGCCCCGGCCGCGCGCGCCGAGCCCGCGAGGGCCCCGGTCAGGGCACCCATGCCGCCCACGGGCACGTCCCAGTCCCCCGTCCCGCCGCCGATGACGTGGTAGAGGAAGCAGCGGTTCTGGGCGAGCGAGGGGTCGTGGGCGTCGGCGAAGGTGCCGATCAGCCCGTCCGTGAGGACGACGCCGCGGACCAGGTCGTCGTCGAAGTGCCGCTCCACCGCCTGCCCCAGCGGCTCCTCGAAGAGCATCCGCCAGGCCGCTTCGTCGTCGATGCGGGTCCGCAGCTCCTCGCGGGTGGGCAGCGGCTCGGTGAGCGTCGGGAACACCTTCCCCGCGACACGCCCGGTGGTCTCGTAGAAGGCGCGCCAGCTGTCGTACTCGCGGTCCGAGCCGGTCAGCCGCGCGAAGGACTCACGGGTACGGGCGTCGCCACCGCCGACGAGGAGACCGCCGGGCCGGCCGCCGCGCGCGGTCGGCGTGTACGAGGAGACCGTGCGCCGGCGGACCGAGAACCTCAGGTCCAGGTCGCGCACGACCTTCGGCGGGAGCAGGGAGACCAGGTAGGAGTAGCGCGACAGCCGGGCGTCCATGCCGGTGAAGGGGCGGCTGGAGACGGCGGCGCCGCCCGTGTGGCCGAGCCGCTCCAGGACCAGCACCGAGCGGCCCGCCCGGGCCAGGTACGCGGCGGCCACCAGGCCGTTGTGCCCGCCTCCCACGATCACCGCGTCGTAGACGGCTGTGTCGAACACGGTCCGGCCGGAGCTCCGCGAGGTCGTCATGGCTCTTGGTAGCACACCTGCCCGAGCCGCTCCAGACAGTACGCCTCGTCGGCGTGGGCCAGCGCCGTGTCCGGGTGCCCGTCGCCCAGGGACCGCTCGCGGATGCCCGCGAGGTCCCGGTAGACGGGCAGCGCCTCGTCCCAGCGGCCCAGCCGGCCGAGGCCCGCAGCGAGTTCGCGGCGGCTGACCAGGGTGTCCGGGTGCTCGGCGCCCAGCGCCCGGGCCCGCGCGTCGCCGACCTCCCGGGCCTCGGCGACCGCCTCCTCCCAGCGGTCGAGGCGGCCGAGGTTGACGCCGAGGACGTGCCGGGCGCGGAGCGTCTCCGGGTCGGCGGCCCCGTACGCGCGGGTGCGGTCGCGGACCAGCGCGCGGAACAGGTCGAGGGCCGCGGCGGGGTTCCCGGTGCGCCCGAGCGCGATCCCGGCCTCGTAGCGCGCGGCCAGGGTGTCGGGGTGGTCGCGGCCGAGCACCCGCTCCCGTACGGCGGCGACCTCGCGGAAGACGCCGAGGGCCTCCTGCCAGCGCTCCAGGCGGCCGAGCGCGTACGCCACCTCGTAGCGGGTCAGCAGCGTGTCCGCGTGCTCGGCGCCCAGGACCGCCTCCCGGTCGGCGGCCGTCTCGGCGGCGGCCGCGTGCGCCTCCGCGAACCGGCCCAGGGCCCCCAGGGCGCAGGCCAGGTTGTGGCGGCAGCGCAGGGTGTCGGGGTGGCGCGGCCCCGTGGTCCGCTCGCGGGCGACGAGCACCGCGCGGTAGATCCCGTACGCCTCCGCGTGCCGCCCGAGCCGGCCGAGTTCGTACGCGGTCTCCTGGCGGGCGGCGAGGGTGTCGGGGTGGTCCGGTCCGAGCACGCGCGCCCGCCCGTCGGCCACGGCCTGGTAGACGGCGAGCGCCGCCTCGGGGCGGCCGGACCGGCTGAGGGCGAAGGCACGGGTGTGGCCGGCGGCGAGGGCGTCGACGCCGGTCTCGCGCGGGCCGGGGAGGCGCGGCACGCCGTACTCCGCGGTGAGGCGCGGGTCCTCGGCGGGCTCGGGGCGGACGATCCGTCGCAGTCCGCCCTGCTTGGAAGCCGGAGGGAAAGCCGGGTTGCGTACCGGCTCGGCGTGCGGTCCGCCGCCCCCGGGCAGGGACGCGGTCGGGGACGTGCGGGCGGGCCGGTCGCCTCCGGTGGCGGCGGCCGCGGCACGGGCGGCCGTCCAGGAACCGGTGACCACGGCCCACTCACCGCTGGCCGGGCGGGCCTCGATGCCGGCCTTGCGTCCGGCGGTCATGGTGCGGGCCCAGCCCGGGAGCGGGGCCTGCGCGCCGGGCAGCCCACCGGGGCCGATCCGGGCCTCGACGAGCCGGTGGTGCAGGAGGCGGGCGTCGCCCGGCCGGTCCTCGGGGCACTTGGCGAGCAGGTCCAGGACCACCTGCTCGAAGTAGCCGGGCAGCTCCGGACGGTGTTCGCGCGGAGGTACGGGCGTGTTGTCCCGGTGGCCCACCAGCACCGACCAGGAGTCGCCGAGGTCGAAGGGCGGGGCGCCGGTGGCGATCTCGTACAGGACGCAGCCGAGGGAGTAGAGGTCGCTGCGGTGGTCGACCTCGCCCCCCGCGATCTGTTCCGGCGACATGTAGTGCGGGGTGCCCATCGCCATGCCGCCGCCGGTGAGTTTGGCGGTGAAGCCGATGTCGTGGGCGAGCCGGGCGATGCCGAAGTCGCAGATCTTCACCGTACCGTCGGTCAACCGCATGATGTTGGCCGGTTTCAGGTCGCGGTGGACCACGCCCTGGTCGTGCGTGTAGCCCAAGGCGGCGGCCATCTGCTCGGCGATGTCGACGACCACGTCCACGGGGAGCGGGCGGGCCTCGTTGTCCTCCAGGAGCTGGCTGAGATTGCGTCCTTCGAGCAGTTCCATGACGAGGTAGAGGCAGCCCCCGGCGGCGCTGTCGTCGCCGAAGTCGTGCACGACGGTGACGCCCCGGTGCTGGAGCGCCGCCGCGACCCGCGCCTCGCGGCGGAACCGCTCGCGCAGCACCTGGGTGAAGTGCGCGTCCTGCTCGGCGCCGATCGGCTTGAGGCACTTCACCGCGACGTGCCGCCCCAGCGACTCGTCGCGGGCGCGCCACACCTCGCCCATGCCTCCGCGCCCGATCAGATCGAGCGACCGGTACCGGCCCTGGATCAGTCTGGACTCCGCCATGTTGTGAAGCCGCCCCCGTCGTCGCGCCACGCCCTCCCCGGCCCGTCCAGTATGGCCGCTGATGTACGCAGTGTGTACGGCGAGGGGCGGCTCCCGGGGCCCATGCGGCGCATCGCTTTCAAGATGTGACCTGGTGGCAGCTGCCAGCGCAGACCTGCGGGAATGCTGCGCAGGGTGAGGCCGGTGAGGCGCAGGCGCCGGGTGGTGACGAGCGGGGCGGGTGCGGGGCGCCCGTACAGCCGGTGCGCCCAGCCGGGGAGCGTCGCGTACGCGAGTGAGGCCAGCGGACCCCACAGCAGGTTTCGGCCAGGTACGAGGAGGGGGTGGATCGGCGGGCTGCGCAGGAAGGCGTCCACGGCGCGGGCGTCGGGGCCGGCGGCGAGCTCGGGGCGCACCGTCTCGAAGTACGCGGCGAGCTGGGCGGCGTCGGCGGGGACGCCGGCCGGGTCGAGGCCGACGAGACGGGCGCCGGCCCGGTTCTCGTCGACGTAGAGGTCGGCCTGGCCGGGGGTGAGGGGGACGCCCGAGCGCCGCAGGACGTGCAGGAAGCTGTCGATCTGGGCGCAGTGGATCCAGAGCAGCAGCTTCGGGTCGTCCACGGGGAACCGTTCACCCGTGTCCGGATCGGTCGCGGAGAGCATGCGGTGGATCTTGCGGACGCGGGCGCCGGCGCGTTCGGCCGCCTCGGTGGTGCCGTAGGTGGTGGTGCCGACGAAGTCCGCGGTCCGCAGGAGGCGCCCCCAGGCGTCGCCGCGGTCCCGTGGGGCGCCCCCGCCCCGCGGGTCCTTCCGGTGTCGTGCGTCCCCCGGGTCCCGCCCCGGTCCGAACACCGTGCTGTTCTCCACGACCCCGCGGACCGCCCTCGGGTGCAGGGCCTGGAGGTACAGGGCGCGGACCCCGGCGATCCACATCACCGGGTCGCCGTGGCACTGCCAGGTGACGGACCGCGGGCCGAAGAGCCCGGGATCGGCGCCGCCGCCGGCACCTCCGGCGTGCGGGGCTCCGTACGCCCCGCCCGCACCGTCTGCCTCGCCCGTCCCGCCCATCGGCTGTCCTCCCGGATCGGCTCGGTTCGCCCGGCCCTGCTCGGTCCCGCCGGGCCCCCGCCGGCCGGTGCCCTGCGGTCCTACCCGGCGCCGCCCGGTCCTACCCGCCCGCCCGGGGGTGGCCCGTACCGCCCGTGTCAGGCCGGAATGTCGATCAGGCCGATGGGCGAACCGGTGGGCTGGGCGGAGCCGCCGGCGGGCTCGACCGTGATGCCGAGGGCGGTGGCCTGTTCGACGGGACCGTCCAGCAGTTTGATGTGCCACTTGCCGCGGCCGCTCAGGGTTCCCGCCGAGCGGGGCGTGCCCGCGTCGTCGTACCAGAGCTCGTACACCTGGTCCGAAGTCAGCTTGGGGAGCCCGGACGCCATGAACGCGGCCCGGCTCTCGGCCCGGGAGACGATCACGCACCCGGTGGCGCCGTCGCCGAAGTCGGCCGTGCTGATCCTGGCGTCGGGGGCGGCCAGTACTTCGGCGAGTTGCGCTGCCGGTCCGGCACGGCGGAGTTCCGTACGGGCCTCGGCGGCCTCCTGGTGCTGCCAGACGGCGATCCCGCCGAAGACGGCCGCGGCGGCCAGGCACGCGGCGAGGGCCCAGCGCAGCGGCGCGCTCGACCCGCCGCGCCCGTCCGCCCGCGGACCGGCGGACGGCCCGGGGGCAGCTTGCCCGCCGAGCAGGGACCGGGCCCCGCCGACCGGGTCCGCGCGGTGGGCGGGGCGCCCGGGTTCCTGGGCCGTACCGGCGATCTGGGCGAGTACGCGCTCGCGCAGTCCCGGCGGCGGCGCGATTCCCTCCGTGGTGCAGAGCCGGACCAGGACGGGCATCAGGGCGGCCAGATCCCGCCGGCAGCTGTCGCAGCCCGCCAGGTGGTTGGCGAACGCGCTCTCCTCGTCCGCCGGCAGCGCGTGCAGCAGGTAGGCCCCGAGGGCGGCGTGCGGCTCGGACGCGATGCTCATCAGGACGCCTCCAGGCACTCGCGCAGCCGCTGCAGTCCGTCGCGGAGCCGGGACTTGACCGTGCCCTCCGGCGACTCCAGCGAGCGCGCCACCTCCCGGTAGGTCATGCCCTGGTAGAACGCCAGCAGGACCGCCTCCCGCTGGACCTCGGTCAGCGCCGACAGGCACCGCCTCACCTGGGCGTGCTCGTCGCGTTCCTCGACCTCCGCGGCCACTGCGTCGAAGGGGGTGGTGCGGTCCAGCAGGGCGGCCTTCTCCTCCCGCTCGCCCCGGGCCCGTACGGAGCGGACGCGGTCCACCGCGCGCCGGTGGGCCAGCACCAGTACCCATGCCCTGGCGCTGCCCAGCTCGGGGCGGAAGCGCCCCGCCGTACGCCACACCTCGACCATCACGTCCTGGGTCACCTCCGCCGCCTGGTCGGCGTCCCGCAGAATCCGGCAGGCCAGCCCCATCACGGGGACGGTCAATGCGTCGTACACCAGGGCGAACGCGTCGCGGTCGCCTTCGGCGGCCCGCAGGAGCTGGGCGTCGAGCCCCTCGGTCTCCCCGGTGCGGAGCTCCTCGGGGTCCTCGGGTTCACCGGGCGGTTCCGCGCCCTCGTTTGCCGTGTCCGCCATCCGACATCCAGTGGTCGTCCGAGTGCAGCGCCGGACTTCCGATCCCATCACCATTCGGGAGCGGCCGCATCCGGAGCGGGTCCGCCGCGGCGAGGGCCCGCGGCTGCGGGCCCCCGCGAACCATCCGTCGTGCCGGAGGCGCCGTCAGCGGTGCCGGTCCCAGCAGATCCACTGGCCCTGGACGTAGTGCTTGTCCCAGTGCCCGGGGACGTACACCCACTTCCAGTGGCCGTTGTGGCCGCGCCAGCCGTCGTGGCCGCCGTAGCGGTTCGCGTCGTTGCGGTCGTCGCCCTTGCGGTGGTCGCCCTTGCGGTCGTCGTCCTTGCGGTGGTCGCCCTTGCGGTCGCGGTCACGGTCCCAGTCGTAGCCCTTGACCCACTTCTTCTCCCAGTGGCCCTTGACCCACTTCTTCTCCCAGTGCCCCTTCTTCCAGTGGCACTGCTTCCCGTGGTCGCGGTCCCCGCTGACGGCGGTCGCCACGGATGACGCGGGGGCTGCGACGGCCGGTGCCGCGGCGCCGAGCGCCGCACCGCCGACCAGCATTCCCGTCGCGGCCGCGGCCACTGCCACGCGCCTGATCCGGATGGGGACGGTCATGGATCCCACCTCCTCGCCCCCGCTGGTGCGAGAGCAGTGAGTGCTGTGACACAAGTAATTCGTAGGGGATCGCCCGCTGGATGGATAAAAAGTTCAGAAATCTGACATAGCTCCCGAAATCTCTCGATTGCCGGCGCGCGTCGGCCACCGCGGCCCCTCAGCCCGTGTGCAGGACCCGGAAGCGATCGGGCTGCGCGGGATCCCGGTCGACGACCTGGACGGGCGCCCACGCCCACTGCCACACGCCACTGTCCGGCGGCGTACGGGAGAACCGGATCCGCCCGCGGGTCCCTTCGAACGCGACGTCCGGCCAGGACGCGGCGACGCGGGCCCGGTCGGTGCCGTGCGCGCGCAGGACGTCGGCGAGGACGGCTGCGGTGTCGTAGCCCTCGAAGGCGACGAAGGAGGGCGCTTCGCCCAGCCGTGCGCGCAGGGCCGCCTCGACGCGTGCGCCGAGCGGGCCGAGCTGTTCGGGCAGGTAGCGCAGGAACGGGATCGCGGCGCCGTCGTCGCCCAGCAGCGTCAGCCACTGGGCGAACTCCGGCTGCCGGCCGGGGCTCCGATCAGGACCCCGGCCAGGCGCGGGTCACGGCGGACGGCCGTGACGAGCGGCACGGCCGGCTCCGGATGGCCGACCAGGAGGAGGAGCGCGGTCGCGCGGTCGGCGGCGAGCGCTTCGCAGACGGCGGCGGGAGCGAGCGTGCGCGCGTCGAGCTCGGCGACGGTGCCGCCGTGCGGCGCGAGGTGGTCCCGCAGGACGCGGGTTCCGGACGCCCAGTAGACGCCCGGCTCGGTGGCGACGGCGATCCGGCGGTGGCCCGCGGCCAGGAGGTGGTCCGCGTAGATCCGCCAGCCGTGGGACTGCGCCGGGGCGAGGCGCGCGACCCGGTCCGTGGGCCGCTCGGTGAGCGCGTCGAGGACGGCCGACGAACAGAGGAACGGCAGACCGAGGGTGTCGGCCCTGGTGGCGGCGGTGTGGGCGACGACGCTGTGGTACTCCCCCGCCAGGGCGGCGACGCCGAGGCGGGCCAGTTCGTCCACGGCCTCCGCGGCCCGCCGCGGGTCGGCCGCGGTGTCCCGGACGACGAGCTCGATCGGGCGTCCGGCGATCCCGCCCGCGTCGTTGGCCTCGTGAACGGCCAGCTCCAGCCCGGCGAGCAGGTGCCGGCCCGCCGCGACCCAGCCGGGCCGGGTCAGCGGTACGAGGGCGCCGATCCGGACGGACGGGCCGTCAGCCGGTACCGGTCCGGGCGGCGAGGGGGGCGTACTCATGTCTCGGTGTCTCCTGTGTGACGACGCGGCGGCGGTGCGCCCGCGGCCCGCCGCGCCGGGCGGCCTCGGTGACCGTGCCGGACATTGCACCCGCCCCCGCCGCCCCCGGCAACCGGATGTCACCGGCCGATGCCGGACTTCCGCGCCGGCCGCCCTTCCCACGTGCCGATGACGAATTCCTGCACACTCCGTCAGCGGCGTACCCGGGGCATGCCGAGGCCGATCCAGGAGATGATCTCCCGCTGGATCTCGTTGTTGCCACCGCCGAAGGTGAAGATCACGGCGCTGCGGTAGCCCCGTTCCAGCTCGCCGTGCAGGACCCCGCCGGCCGAGCCGTCCTTGAGGGAGCCGGCCGCGCCGACGACCTCCATGAGCCAGGCGTAGGCGTCGCGGCGGGCCTCGGAGCCGTAGACCTTCACCGCCGAGGCGTCCTGGGGGGTGAGGGTGCCGGTCTGGACGGCGTTGACCATCTGCCAGTTGAGCAGCTTCATGGCGTCGAGCCGGGCGTGGGTGCGGGCCAGGCGGCCGCGGACCCAGGACAGGTCGATGACGCGCCGGCCGTCGGCGAGCTTGGTCTCGGCGGCCCAGCGCTGGACGTCGTGCAGCGCCCGGATGGCCATCGTGCCGTGGGCGGCGAGCGTGACGCGCTCGTGGTTGAGCTGGTTGGTGATCAGGCGCCAGCCCTTGTTCTCCTGGCCGACCCGGCGGTTCGCGGGGACGCGGATGTTCTCGTAGTGGCTCGCGGTGGTGTCGTGCGAGGCGAGGGTGTTGATGAGGGTGCAGGAGTAACCGGGGTCGGACGTCGGCACCAGGAGCATGGTGATGCCCTTGTGCGCGGGGGCGTCCGGATCGGTGCGGACGGCGAGCCAGACCCAGTCGGCGGTGTCGCCGTTCGTCGTCCAGATCTTCTGGCCGTCGACGACGTAGGTGCCGGTCTCCTCGTCGCCCTCGCGGACCGCCCGGCACTTGAGTGCGGCGAGGTCCGTTCCGGCGTCGGGCTCGCTGTAGCCGATGGCGAAGTCGATCTCGCCGGCGAGGATCTTGGGGAGGAAGTACGCCTTCTGTTCTTCGGTGCCGAACTGCATGATCGTCGGCCCGACGGTGTTGAGCGCCATCAGGGGCAACGGCACGACGGCCTGCGCGGCCTCGTCGAAGAAGATGAACTGGTCCATCGGGGACATGCCCCGGCCGCCGTACTCCTCGGGCCAGCCGACCCCGAGCCAGCCGTCGGCGCCGAGCCGGCGGATGGTCTCCCGGTAGAAGCGCTTCTGGGCGGCCGGGTCCTCGTAGCGGGCGTAGACGTCCTCCGGCACCAGCTCGGCGAAGTAGGCACGCAGCTCGGTGCGCAACTGCTGCTGCTCAGGCGTGTATTCGAGGTGCACGGCCCCTCCGGGAGTCTCGCGGTCCAGCCGGCCGCCACTGCGGCGGCGGGGGCAGACTAGAACCTGTTTCAAGAATCCGGAAGGTCGTCGGCCGGGGTTTCCGCATGCGTACGCGTACGCCCCGGGGCGGGGCGGGGGTGCCGCCCCGCCCCGGTCGGTCCGCCCCGCCCCGGTGCGCGCCCGCGCCCCCGGTGGTGGTCAGTCGAGCGCGCTGATCATGGCTTCGGCGGTCGCCGCCATCGCCGCCCGGGCTGCCGTCAGGTAGGGGCGCGGGTCCGCCGGGGTCAGGTGGGCGCGGATGGCCCCGGTCATGGCCACGTTCAGCGCGGTGCCGATGTTGACCTTGCGGATGCCGCCCGCGACGGCCGCCGCGAGCTCGGCGTCCGGCAGGCCGGAGGAGCCGTGCAGGACGAGCGGCACGTCGACCGTCTTGGCGAGCCGGCCCAGCAGGGCGTGGTCGAGGGACGCGGTCCTGCTGGTCATCGCATGGGTGCTGCCGATCGCGACGGCCAGCGCGTCCACTCCGGAGTCGGCGACGAACCGCCGGGCCTCGTCCGGGTCGGTACGGGCGCCGGGCGCGTGCGGGTCCAGGGGCGCGGCGCCGTTCTTGCCGCCGACCTCGCCGAGTTCGGCCTCGATCCACAACCCGTTGGCGTGCGCCCAGTCCGCGGCGGAACGGGTCGCCTCCAGGTTCTCGCCGTACGGGAGGTGGGCCGCGTCGTACATCACCGAGCTGTAGCCCGCGTCGCAGGCCTGGCGGAGCAGTTCGGTGCTCTTGACGTGGTCCAGGTGCAGGCCGACCGGCACGCCGGCGGCCTCAGCGCAGGCGGCCGCCGCGCGGGAGATGGGGAGGAGCCGGCCGCCGCGGAACTTCACCGCGTTCTCGCTCAGTTGGAGGATGACGGGCAGCCCGGTGGCCTCGGCCCCGGCGACGACGGCCTCGGCGTGTTCCAGGGTGATGATGTTGAAGGCGGCGACGGCGCGGCCGGCGGCGGCCGCCTCCAGGACGAGCCGGCCGGCGGGAACGAGGCTCATCGGACCGCCCCCTCTCCGGCGGTCAGGATCACCGATCGGGTGAGGTGGCGCGGCGCGTCCGGGTCGAGCCGGCGGTGGGCGGCGACGGCGAGGGCGAGGCGGTGCACCCGGACCAGTTCGGCGAGCGGGTCGAGCCGTCCGGCCACCCACGCGGAGCCGGTGGCCAGCACCTGCTCGGCGAGGCCCTCGGGCGCCTCGCCGAGCGACCAGGTGACGGTGCCGGGGCCGGAGACGCTGATCGGCCCGTGCCGGTACTCCATGGCGGGGTAGGACTCGGCCCAGGACAGCGAGGCCTCGCGCATCTTGAGGGCCGCCTCGTGCGCGAGCCCGACGCTCCAGCCCCGGCCCAGGAAGGTGAACTGGCCCCGGCTCGCCAGTTCGGCGGGGAGCGGCTCGGCGAGGGCGGTACGGGCGTCGGCGACCGCGGCCGGGGAGTGCAGTCCGGCGTGGGCGCGGAGCAGGGTGAGGGCGGTGGTCGCGAACCGGGTCTGCACGACGGACCGTTCGTCGGCGAAGTCGAGGACGACGATCTCGTCGGCGAGGGTCGTCACGGGGGCGGCCGGGTCCCCGATGACCGCGGTGGTGGGCACGCCCGCGTCCCGCAGCCCGGCGAGCAGGTCCAGCACCTCGGTGGTGGTCCCGGACCGGGTCAGGGCGAGCACCCGGTCGTAGCGGCGGTGGCGGGGGAACTCCGAGGCGGGGAACGCGTCGGTCTCGCCCTGCCCGGCCTCCTCGCGCAACACGGCGGCGGCCTGGGCCATGTAGTACGAGGTCCCGCACCCGACGATCGCGGTACGCTCCCCCGGCCGCGGCAGCACCGCCCGGCTCGCCGGGGCCAGTTCGGCGGCCCGCTCCCAGCAGGCGGGCTGTGTGCCCAACTCGTACGCGACGTGACTCATACAGGCTCCCTCGTTCGACAGGCGACTCTGGATGCGTATTTCTGCAAGGTATCGCGCCCTTTCGCGCAACTTCAAGCATCCACAGGGGTGACCGGCTGGGTTATCGTCGGCGGGTGGGCCAAGGGAGAACACGCGAGAGCAGCGAAGGGGGCGGCCGATGACCCGCAAGGAGCGCTGGCAGACCCTGCTGGCCCTGTTGGTGGAGCGGGGCGAACTGGAGGTGGAGCCGGCCGCGGAGGCACTGGGCGTGTCCGCCGCGACCATCCGCCGCGACCTCGACCAGCTCGCCGAACAGCAGCTGCTGGTCCGCACTCGCGGCGGCGCGGTCCCGCACGGCGTCTCGTACGAACTGCCGCTGCGCTACCGCAGTTCGCGCCGGGCCGCCGAGAAGCGCCGCATCAGCGAGGCGGTGGCGGCCCTGATCGCCCCGGGCGAGGTGATCGGCCTGACCGGCGGCACCACGACCACGGAGGTCGCGCGGGCCCTGGCCGGGCGCGCCGACCTGGCCTCCGGTTCGCCGGCGCTGACGGTGGTGACCAACGCGCTCAACATCGCGGGCGAGCTGGTGATCCGGCCCCAGTTCAAGATCGTGCTGACCGGAGGGGTGGCCCGCCCCCAGTCGTACGAGCTCACCGGGCCGCTCGCCGAGCAGGTGCTGGGTCAGCTGGCGGTGGACACCGCGGTGGTCGGCGTGGACGGCTTCGACCCGGCCGACGGCGCGGCGACCCGCCACGAGGACGAGGCCTCGGTGAACCGCCTGCTGTGCGAGCGGGCCCGCCGGGTGGTGATCGCGGCGGATTCCAGCAAGCTGGGCGTGCGCGCGTTCGCCCGTATCTGCGCGACCTCGGCGGTGGACGTCCTGGTGACGGACACGGGCCTGCCCGCGGAGGTCACGAAGGCGTTCGAGGCGGCGGGCGTGGACGTACTGCGGGTCTGAGGGAGCGATACCGCGAGGCCGCGGGCCTGAGGGACACCGAGTCCGCGGAGTGCGGGCGGCCGGCCCGGCGGTCAGTGGGCCGGCAGGCGTTCCGACTCGCGCACCAGGGCGGCCAGCACCGGAGCGATCAGCGGGTGGGACTCGGCGCCGCGCCGGGCGGCGGCGAAGACCCGGCGCGTGGCGGCCGGTCCCGTGACGGGGCGCACCCGGACTTCCTTGAGGTCCATGCCCCGCAGCGCCGAACGCGGCACCAGGGCCACCCCGGCGCCCGCGCCCACCAGCGCCGTCACGGCCCTGAAGTCGTCGGAGGAGTGCGCGAACCGGGGCTGGAATCCGGCCAGTTCACAGGCCAGCAGGGTCACGTCGTGGCACGGGTTGCCCGGGTACTGGCCCACCCAGTCCGCGTCGGCGAGGTCGGCCAGGCTCACCGCGGGCAGGTCGGCGAGGGGGTGCCCCGGGGGCAGCACCGCGTCGAAGGGTTCCGCGTACAGAGGGACGACGGACAGCCGCTTGTCGTCCGCGCCCGGACCGCCCCGGTACTCCACCGCGAGGGCCACGTCGGCCTCGCCGTCCAGCAGCATCGGCAGGCTCTGGTCCCCCTCGGCGTCACGGACCCGCAGCCGGATGCCCGGGTGGTCGAGGGAGAGGCGGGAGATCGCCGGGGCGAGGACCTCGGCGATGCCCGTCGCGAAGGCGGCCACGGTCACCGACCCCGCCGTACCGCCCGCGTACGCCGCGAGTTCGGCCTCGGCCCGCTCCAGCTGGGCCACCACCTCGTGGGCGTGCCCGAGGAGGATCTGGCCGGCCGCGGTGAGCCGCACCCCGCGGCCGCTGCGGGTGAGCAGCACGTGGCCCGTCTCCTGTTCCAGCGCCGCGAGCTGCTGGGAGACGGCCGAGGGGGTGAGGTACAGGGCTGCGGCCGCGGCGGTCACCGTACGGTGGTCCGCCACGGCGCGCAGGATGCGCAGCCTGCGGGGGTCGATCACCCCTCCATTGTCTCAGCCGGCGGACGTGCCGAGCGCCGCGCGGGCGTCGATGAAGGCGGCCACGGCGCGCTCGACGTCGGCCGTCGAGTGGGCCGCCGACAGCTGCACGCGGATGCGGGCCGCGCCGAGCGGGACCACGGGGTAGGAGAAGCCGATCACGTACACGCCGCGCTCCAGCAGCAGGTCGGCCATCCTGGCCGCCTCCGCCGCGTCGCCGATCATCACGGGGGCGATGGCGTGGTCGCCCGGCAGGATCTCGAAGCCGGCCTCGGTCATCTTCGTACGGAAGAGGGCGGTGTTGGCGGCGAGCCGCTCGCGCAGGTCACCGGCCGACTCCAGCAGGTCGAGGACCTTGAGGGAGGCCGCGGCGATGACCGGGGCGAGGGAGTTGGAGAAGAGGTACGGACGCGAGCGCTGGCGCAGCAGCTCCACGATCTCGGCGCGCGCCGCGACGTAACCGCCGGAGGCGCCGCCGAGGGCCTTGCCGAGGGTGCCGGTGATGATGTCGACGCGGTCCATGACCCCGTGCAGCTCGGGGGTGCCGCGGCCGCCGGGGCCGACGAAGCCGACGGCGTGGGAGTCGTCGACCATGACCATCGCGTCGTAGCGCTCGGCCAGGTCGCAGATCTCCGCGAGGGGGGCGACGTAGCCGTCCATGGAGAACACGCCGTCGGTGACGATCAGGCGGCGGCGGGCGTCCTGCGACTCCTTGAGCCGGGTCTCCAGCTCGGCGAGGTCGCGGTTGGCGTAGCGGTAGCGGCGGGCCTTGGAGAGGCGGATGCCGTCGATGATCGAGGCGTGGTTGAGGGCGTCGGAGATCACCGCGTCCTCGGCGCCGAGCAGGGTCTCGAAGACGCCGCCGTTCGCGTCGAAGCAGGAGGAGTAGAGGATGGTGTCCTCCTGGCCGAGGAACGCCGACAGCCGCGCCTCCAGCTCCTTGTGCACCTCCTGCGTGCCGCAGATGAAGCGCACGGAGGCCATGCCGTAGCCCCAGCGGTCCAGCGCGTCCTTGGCGGCGGCGACGACGTCGGGGTGGTCGGCCAGGCCGAGGTAGTTGTTGGCGCAGAAGTTGAGTACCTCGCCTGCGGCTCCGCCCGAGGTGACGGCCACGGCCGCGTTCTGCGGGGTGCCGATGACGCGCTCGGGCTTGTGCAGACCGGCGGCGCGGATCTCGTCGAGGGTGGTGCGCAGGTCCTCGCGGACGGACTCGAACATGGTGCGGTTCTCCTTCTACGGCGGAGGCGGGCGTACGGGCGGGCGTACGGACGACGAGGGGGGCCGGGCCCCGCGGAGGGGGGTGGGCGGGGCCCGGCCGGGGGAGGTGGTCGGTGGGCCGGGTCCGGCGGCGACGTGTGCCGCACGATCCCGGAAGGACTCCGGGGTGGGCTACGCCGTCCAGTCCAGGATGATCTTGCCGCTGCGGGCGGTCGACGCCTCGTCGAAGGCGGCCTCGAAGTCGCGGTGCGAGTAGCGGCCGGTGATGACGGGGCTGAGGTCCAGCCCGCCCTCCAGCAGGACCGTCATCGCGTACCAGGTCTCGAACATCTCACGGCCGTAGATGCCCTTGATGGTGATCATCGAGGTGACCACCTTCGCCCAGTCCACCGGGAACTCCTGCGCGGGCAGGCCCAGCATGGCGATCCGGCCTCCGTGGGTCATGTTGTCGATCATGTCGCGCATGGCCTCGGCGCGGCCGGACATCTCCAGGCCGATGTCGAAGCCCTCGCGCAGGCCCAGCGAGCGCTGCGCGTCGGCGATGGAGGTCTCGGCGACGTTCACGGCGAGGGTGGCGCCCGCCTTGCGGGCGATCTCCAGCCGCTCCGGGCTGACGTCCGTGATCACGACGCTGCGCGCACCGGCGTGACGGGCCACCGCCGCCGCCATGATCCCGATCGGTCCCGCGCCGGTGATCAGCACGTCCTCGCCGACGAGGGGGAAGGACAGCGCGGTGTGCACGGCGTTGCCGAAGGGGTCGAAGATGGCGGCGACGTCGAGGTCGACGGCGGTGCGGTGCACCCACACGTTCTGCGCGGGCAGCACGACGTACTCGGCGAACGCGCCGTCGCGGCCGACGCCGAGCCCGATGGTGCTGCGGCACAGGTGGCGGCGTCCGGCCAGGCAGTTGCGGCACTTGCCGCACACCAGGTGGCCCTCGCCGCTGACGAGCGCGCCGACCTCGATGTCCCGGACGTCCGCGCCGAGCGCGGCGACCTCGCCGACGAACTCGTGGCCGAGGACGAGCGGGGTCTTCACGGCGCCCTGCGCCCAGCCGTCCCAGGCGCGGATGTGCAGGTCCGTTCCGCAGATGCCGGTGCGCAGCACCCGGATCAGCACGTCGCCGGCGCCGTACTCGGGCTCGGGGACGTCCATGAGCCACAGACCCGGCTCGGCCTTGTGCTTGACGAGTGCCTTCATGGGTGGCTCCAGGCATGCGGAACGGGACGCCGGGGCCGCGGGGGCGCGGGTGGCGCGAGTGACGGAACCAATCTGCCGAGCGGCGTGGTGATCAGTCCATCGAGACTTTCTTAAGCAGGCCTCCAGCGCAGCTTCACGCCTATGCTCTCCCCGGGGCTCGCGCCGGGGAGGCGCGGGGGAAAAGGGGAGGTGAGGGGCGTGCCGAGTCTGCGCAGCAGGGCGTTTTCGGTGGCGCTGACCGCGACGGGACGGCGAAGACGGTTCGCGAGCGCGGAGGTGGTGCGGACCCGGGTGGCCCAGTCCGCCCGGCGGCCCGCGTCGCACCTGCCGCCGCGGTCGCTGGGCCGGGTCGCGGACATCTCGCGGACGTTCGTCGGGGCCTGGCCGGTGTACGACGTCTGCCCGCGCGGGGCCGAGCCGGACGCCCGGGTGCTGTACTTCCACGGCGGCGGCTTCGTGGACGAACTGGAGCGCCCGCACTGGGCGCTGGTCCGGGAGCTGGTCGTGCGGGCGCGGGCGCGGGTCGTCGTACCGGCGTACATCCTCGCGCCGCGCGGAACGGCGGACCGGACGGTGCCGGTCGCCGCCGACCTGCTCAGCGGCCTGATCGAGAGCGGCGGCGCGGGCGGCACCGTGCTCCTCGGGGACTCCTCCGGGGCCGGGCCGGCGCTGGCGGCCGCCCAGCGGCTGCGCGACCGCACCCGGACGCAGCCCTCCCGGATCGTGCTGGTGACTCCCTGGCTGGACGTGACCATGAGCCACCCGGACCAGGCGGCCGCCGAGGCGGCCGATCCGCCGTCGGCCCGGCCGGGCCTGCTGGAGGCGGGACGGCTGTACGCGGGGACCCTCGCGGCCGAGGACCCGCGGGTGAGCCCGCTGCGCGGGACGTTCGCGGGCCTGGCGCCGCTGACGGTGTTCACGGGGACCCGGGACCTGCTCGCCACGGACGGCAGGGAACTGGTGCGCCGGGCCCGTGCGGCCGGGGTGGAGGTGGAGTTCCACGAGGCGGTGGGGCTGCCGGACGGGTACCCGCTGCTGCCGGTGCCGGAGGGCCGGGCGGCGCGCGACCGGATCGTGGAGCTGGTCAGGTCGGCGGCGGACGGCTGAGGGAGGGGCGGCCCGGGGCCGGCTCGTGAGACCTCGCCGTACGCCGTGCCGCGACACCCGTCGGCCGACCCGCCGGGCGACCCTCCGGACGCGTCCTACGCCGTGCAGGTCATCAGGGAGCTGATCGGCCACGCGCGGTACGCCGTCCAGTAGGCCTCGTCGCGCACGGCGTCGGGCGGCGGCGTCCGGTTCGGCTGCCAGCCGACGGTCGTGAAGCCCGCCTCGACGGCCGCCTGGGCGAGGTCGGCGTGGGCCCACTCCCGGAACTCGAAGGGCTCCGGCGGATCGGTGAGGAAGTGCGCCTTCAGCAGCGGTGCTTCGCCCTGCGGGACCCGGTCCAGGATGCGCACCCCGTACGGCGACCAGTCCACCCGCGGGAACGCGCCCGCGTTCGGCACGATGGCGAGCAGCCGGCCGCCGGGCCGCAGGCTGGTCCGCACGGACCGGAGCACGGCGTGCAGCGCCGCGCGGTCGGTCGCGTGGTTGAAGAGGTAGGCGGCGGTGGCGAGGTCGAAGGGCCCGAGGCCGGCGACGCCGACGGCTTCGGCGACGTGGTATTCGATGTCCGGCCGGCCCTTCGTCGCCTCGTGCGCGCGGGCCTGCGCGATCCGCTCCCCGCAGGGGTCCACGCCCACCGTCCGCCGGGCCCCGCCGCGGGCCAGGAGCCGGGTGTTGTAGCCGTACCCGCAGGCCAGGTCGAGGGCGTCGAGTCCGCGCACCCCGCCGAGCGCGTCCAGGGCGCCGTGCAGGGTGTGGGTGTCGGCCGCCGCGAAGGCCGCCGTGGCCGTGGACTCGGCGTAGCGCTCGCCGATGGTGTCGTACTGGAACCGCATGTTCTGCCTTCCGGGGGCCTGCCGGGGGGGTGGGACGCGTGCGTATCGTGCCCCGTGGCGCGTCCGGGGGACGGCCCGTACGCCCGTGCGTCCCCCGGACGAGCGAAGCGGTCGGCCTATCGCACGACCCCGGTCCCGGACGCCGCCCCGGCATCCAGGTCGGCGGCTGACCCACCCCGTGCGCGGCCGCTTCGGGCACTGCGGTGCGAGGCGACGGGCCGGGCTGTCAGAGCCATTTGTTGCGGCGCAGGGCGCGGTAGACGACCGTGCACGCGGTCACCATGAGTACCCAGACGGCCGGGTAGCCGAAGGGGGAGGAGAGTTCGGGCATGTGCTCGAAGTTCATGCCGTAGATTCCGACGATCATGGTGGGGACGGCGATCAATGCCGCCCAGGCGCTGATGCGGCGCATGTCGGCGTTCTGCTGGACGCCGAGTTGCGCGATGCTGGCGCTGAGCATTCCGCTGATGAGTTCGTCGAAGGACAGGATCTGTTCGCTGACGCGCTGATGGTGGTCGGCGACGTCGCGGAAGTAGGTGGCGACCTCTTCGGGGACCTGGGGGATGGTGCCTTCGCTGAGGCGCTGCAGCGCGGGTGTCAGGGGCATGACGGCGCGCTTGAACTCCAGGAGTTCGCGCTTGAGCTGGTAGATGCGCCCGGCGTCGACCGGCCGGTCGGGGGAGAAGACTTCGCTTTCCAGGGTGTCGACGTCGCCGGCGAAGGCATCGGCCACCTCCACGTACCGGTCGACGACCCGGTCCGCGACCGCGTGCAGGACGGCCGCGGGACCGCAGCCGAGCTGCCGCGGGTCGTCCTGGAGCTGTTGACGTAC
This sequence comes from Streptomyces sp. NPDC058701, assembly GCF_042715295.1. Taxonomy (NCBI): domain Bacteria; kingdom Bacillati; phylum Actinomycetota; class Actinomycetes; order Kitasatosporales; family Streptomycetaceae; genus Streptomyces; species Streptomyces sp. NPDC058701. The sequence continues at coordinate 91,235 of NZ_JBHXSY010000003.1, forward strand.
GCCGTCCAGGGACGGGGCGCTGCCGTGGCGGACGGTGATGGCGTACCCGGGGCCGGCGAAGACCATGATCTCGCCGGTGTCCACGATCTCGCTCGTCGTGGTGACCTTCTCGTGGTCGACGTAGACGATCGTCTTCAGGACGAGGAACAGCATGTCGCCGTAGCGTTCCAGTTTCGGCCGCTGATGCGCGTGGACCGCGTCCTCGACCGCGAGCGGGTGCAGGCCGAACGCCTCGGCGACCTCCTGCAGTTGTTCTTCGCTCGGCTCGTACAGGCCGATCCACGCGAACCGACCCGCCTCCGGGTCTATCCGCTCCGTGATCCCGCCCAGGTTCAGCTGGCCCGGAATCCGCTTCCCGTGCTCGTACAGCGCGCAGTCCACGACCGCCGACGGCAGGCCCCCACCCTCACCGCTGCGCTGCGCCGCCATGTGATGCCCCTTGTCTGCCGTCGAACGCGTAGGGAGGGAACCTACCCCCGACCAGCGGAGGATCACCTCCGCGGTCTCTCGGGTGGGGGCGCTCGGGGAGCGATCGCGTGCTCACCGCCCGCCTGGACCCGGAAGACCTCCTTCTCCTCTACACCGACGGCCTCACGGGCAGCCGCAAAGACGTGGTGGAGGGCGAAACCCGGCTCGTCCAAGCAGCGCGGACCCACGCCCGCCTGCCCCTGGCGGACCTTCCCCACGCCATCGCCGCCGACATGCGCACCATCGTTCTCCACGCCGGCGACACCCCGGCCGTGGCCCTGCGCATCACCCTCCCGCCTCCTGAGGACGCGAGGCACACTCCGGGGCTTCGCCTCCGCGCGTTACCCGGCCGGTGACTCTCGGCTAGCCTCATACCCGGCGGCAGAAGCCGCTGGAGCAGCCCGTCCCGCTCCGAGCAGGCCCGCGCACCCGTACCAGCCGCAAGCCGGTCCCCGTTCGTCCATCGAGAGGTACCCACAGGTGCTCGACAACGAGGCGACTGACACAGAGGCATTCGGCCGTCAGAACGAGCAGGTGCCCCGAGCCGCGCCGTCCGTCAGCTACGACCAGGTGGCCCTCGAGGCGTGCACGCTCCTGGAAATCCTGGAGGTGCTGTGGGGCCGAGGTGGAGAAGCCCCCGACCTCTCCCCGGTCTCCCCCTCGCAGCTCCGCGCGCTGACCGTGATCGAGAAATGGGACCGCGTCAACCTGCGCGACCTCGGCGAAGCGCTCGGATCCACACCTCCCTCGGTCAGCCGCCTGTGCGACCGCCTGGAAGCGGCCGGCCTCATCCAGCGGTCCCGCGGCACGGCCAACCGCCGGGAAGTCGAACTGAGACTGAGCCCCGGCGGGCACCGGACGCTCGCGCAGATGCGCGCCTGGCGATCCAGCGAGATCGAGGCCGTTCTGGCGAAGATCCCCGAAGCCGATCTCGGAGCGCTGGCCGAAAGCCTGCACACCTTCCGCACCGCGGCACTCCTCCACATAGGCCCCGACGAAACGGCACGCGGCGATGGCCGCGAAACCGCCTGACAGACCCGCACGGCAACGCAGACACAGATCTTCGTGCGAGAAGGCACCTCAACCGCGGCGAGCCCCGCGACTCGCCCGCACGGCACGGGGAACCCGGCGCGCTCTCGGCAGCGCGGCCGGACTTTCACGCCGACCGGCGGGCCCGCGCGGGTCATGAGGGAAGAGACTATGAGCAACCGTTCCGAAGTCTGGCTCGGCGCCGCAGAGAGCGCACTGCGGGCCGCACCCCCCACCGCACTCCCGTCCGCGGCCGGGGAACTGCTGGCCACCTACGTGCAGGCGAGCGAGGTGACCCTGCTGCTCGCGGACTACAGCCTTTCCGTGCTGCAACCGGTCACGCGGCTCCCCCACACCGGATCCCAGGTGCACGTCCGCGACGGGACACCGGCCGGACGGTCGTTCACCGCCCAGGCTCCGGTCGTGGAAGTCACCGACGGCCCCGGCATCGTGATCGCCCACCTACCGGTCACCGTCCGGGGCGACCGTCTGGGCGTGCTCTCCGTGCGCCTTCCCGAGCCCCGCGAAGGCGCCACGCGCATGCTGGAACTCGCCGCCTTCGCCACAGCCCTGGGGCACGAACTGATCGTGGCCGAACGGGACACCGACCTCTACCTGCAGGCCCGCCGCAGCCGACGGCTCACGCTGGCCGCCGAAATGCAGTGGCAGCTCCTTCCGGGCCGCGGACTGACCCGGAAGGAGTACACCCTCGGCGCCCACCTGGAACCGGCCTACGCCATCGGCGGGGACAACTTCGACTGGAGCACCACAGGCGACGTCCTGACCGTCACCTGCACCGACGGCCAGGGACACGGCATCGACGCCGCCCTGCTGACGAGCCTCGCCGTCAACGCGCTGCGCAACGCCCGCCGGGCGGGCGTCCCCCTCGACGAGCAAGCCGGTCTCGCGAGCGAAGCGGTCTACGCCCAGTACGGAGGGAGGCAGAGCGCACCCTCGCTGCTGCTGCGCTTCGACCTGACCACCGGTTCCGCTCACGCGGTGGACGCGGGGTCACCCCACGTGTTCCGGGTGCGCGACAGCCTTGTGGAGCAGGTGGTCTTCGAAACGCAGACACCCCTGGGGATGTTCCAGGAGACCGAGTACCGCCAGCAGCCCTTCACCGTCTCCCCGGGGGACCGTCTGGTGATCGTGAGCAGTGGGGTGCACGGTTCGCCGGGCGCGGACGGCCGGGCCTTCGGTGAACGCGCCCTGCGCGAGACGATCGCCGCCACCCAGAGGTCTTCGCCGCACGAGACCGCGCGGGCGCTCGTCGACGGCCTCGTGCAGCACCACGGCGGCATCGACCTTCCCGAGGACGCGGCAGTGGTCTGCCTGGACTGGAGAGGGACGCAGCAGCCCCTTGACGGCTGAGCGCTCCGGGCCGGACCGGCACCCCGGGCGGCGAAGAGACTCCACCCCGGCCCGGCCGGCGCTCACCGCTCGCGCTCGGACAGGGCGGACCCCGACGCTCGGGTGAAGGCCCGCAAGCCGTCCAAGAGCTCCCGGCACTGCTCGGGGGGTACGCGCCCGAGGACTTCGTGGATGGCCCGACAGCGCTGGTCGGCCAGCGCTCTGATGGCCTGGTCGCCCTGCGCTGTCAGCGTCAGGACGATCTCGCGCCGGTCGGAGTCAGCGCGGTCGCGACGCAGCAGCCCGGCAGCCTCCAGCCGGTCACACAACCGACTGGTGGCAGGCGCCGCCGCGTCGATGTCCTCCGCGAGCCGCGTGAGATTGATGCGCGGCGCCCCCTGCACTGCCACCAGCGCCCGCAACTGCAGAGGCGACAGGCGCGGAGGGGTGCTCTGCGCCGACCGCTCCCAGATGTCCATCAGGGCCCCGGCGGCCTCGGTCACCTCGCAGGCCATCTCGTACAGGGGATCTTCGGGCGGTTCCGCGCGGCTCACTGTGGCGTCACTCCCTGTAGGCAGGTGCGATTCCCTTCGGAAAAGGCGCCGCCGGCGACAGGTCTCTGTCTGAACGGATACGCCTCGTCTGCCCTCTTTCATGAAAGTATCCCCGCTGCGTGACCCGAGCCCGCGCCCCGCCGCGCAGCGGGCGCGCCGCGTGTCCTACAGGACCCTTCAGGGTGCGGCGGGCCGCCCGAACCAGTCCATGCACAAGACCATGGCGTCATCATCGGCGTCGGCGGCGCGGTGGACCGCCAGTTCCTCGAGGATGGCCCGGGGTACCGCCGCGGCCGGCAGCAGGCTGGTGGCCTGGATCGCCCGGGCGAGAGCGCGTTCGCTGTACGCCTCGCCACCCGCGCTCGCGGCCGCGTAGACACCGTCGCTCACGAAGATCAGCCGGTCGCCGGGCAGGGCCTGGAACTCCTGCGCCGTGTAGGGGGTCTCCTCGAACATCCCGAGGGGCAGCTGTGCCTCGAACTCCAGGCGCTCCACGGACCGGTCCCGGTAGCGCCACAGCTGGGGAGAACCGGCGTCCACCACCTGCGCCCGCCCGGTGCTCAGCTCGAAGCACAACAGGAGGGTCGACACGTACTCGCGCCCCCGGTACTGCCCGTAGACGGCCTGGTCGGCCAGCGCCGCCTGGTCGGCGATGCTGATCCCGGCCCTCCGGGCGTTGCGCAGTGCGTTGATCGCGAGATTCGTCAGGAGCGAGGCCTGGATCCCCTCGCCCATGCCGTTGGTGACCGTGAGGGTGAGGGTCTCGGCGGTGGTGGACCAGTCGAAATTGTCCCCGTGGATGTCGTACGCCGGCTCCAGCTGGGCCCCGATGGCGTACTCCGGCCGGGCGCAGGCCCGGGCCGGCAGCAGCTGCCACTGCATCTCGGCCGCCAGGGTCAGACGGCTGGCTCGCCGTGCCCGGAGATACAGGTCGGTGTCACGTTCGGCCACGATGATCTCGTGCCCCAGCAGCTCCGCCAGGTCGGTCAGCTCGCCGACGGTCTCGGAGGTACACGCGTCCTCGGGCATGCGGACCGTGAGGATGCCCAGGCGGTCGCCGCGCACGGTCACCGGCAGGTGGAGGTCCACCGCGCCGTCCTGTGCCGCGTACTGGCCGTACGGTTCCTGACTGCCGAACGCACGGCCTTCCGGGCTGGCCTGGACGGGCAGGGGTTCCGACGTGTGCGGCAGCGCGGTCACCGGCTGCAGCACGGTAAGGCTGTAGTCGGCCATGAGGAGTTCGACCTCGATCGCGTGGAAGTGCTCGATCAGGGCGGCGCGGACCGTGCGGAGAAGATCATGGGGCGCCGCCGTGCGCAGGGCACGCTCCACGGCCAGGAAGTTCGTCATGGTCAGGGTCATTTCTTCGAGAAGCGCCGGTTGGGTCTGGGTCCGTCCTCGGATTCCCCGGCGGGCGCGGAGCGCGTCCGCGCCAGAGGAGGCGTCCTCGTACTGGCGGATCCTCGGATCCGTCCCATCCCGTCCCGTCCCGCATCGGGAGGGTGCGTCTGCCGACATAGTTGTCATGTGACAACTATCAACTCTACCGCCTTTCTCCACTCGGGAACGGAGAGGAGACGAACGACGCGGCTGCACGCTTCCACGGCACGAGTTCCGCGCCCGCGCGAGTGCCTCCGGCAGGACGGCGCCGCGGTGTCACCGCCCCCTGGATCAGCTCGGAGCGGACGCGCGCACCACCGCCGGCGGTGACTTCGACCACCCCATCACGGAGCATCGACGCCTTCTGCCTCGACACCGCGGCCCGCCCCCGTCACACCTGAGGCGAGACCGGCACCCACAGACGGGCGTACGCGGCTGGTCGCGCACGCCGCCGTGCTGGGACCCGGTAAGGAAGCGGCGGGGTGCGCCGGGCCACACGGGCCCGGCACACCCCTCCGCCCGGGTGGGGTCAGCTCTTGCCGAGCAGGGCTTTCATCGTGGTGATCTCGGCGGTCTGCGAGGTGATGATGGCGTCCGCCATCGTCTTGGCCTCGGCGGAGGATCCGTCGGCCTTCTCGGCCTTCGCCATCGCCACCGCACCCTCGTGGTGCTTGATCATGAGCTGCATGAAGGCGGTGTCGAAGGCCTTGCCGGACGCCTTCATCAGGTTGTCCATCTCCTCGGGTGTCATCATTCCGCCGTCGGTGCCGTGCACGGAGTGGTCCATGGCGTCCTCGGCGGGAACCTGCTCCCCCCAGGAGGTCAGCCAGCCGGAGAGGGTCTTGATCTCCGGGTCCTGGGCCTTCTCGATCTCGTCGGCGAGCTTCTTCACCGCGGGGGACTCGGCGCGCGTCGCGGCCAGATCGGCCATCTCGATGGCCTGACGGTGGTGGGGGATCATCCCCGTGGCGAACGCGACGTCGGCCGCGTTGTGCTGCCCCGGAGAGGCCGGAGCGGACGAGGACGCCGGGGGCGACGCCGGGCTGTGCCCGTTGTGCCCGGCAGAGGTGTCGTCGCCCGCCCCGCACGCCGCGAGCACGAGGGAGGCGGCGCCCGCGGCGGCGACGAGGGCGGTCCGGCGGATGAGGTTCTGGTTCATGGTGGTGCGACTCCTTGGTGCGCCGGCCCTGAGCGGGCGGGCGCCGATGCGGAAGTGAGGACGTGCCGAAGCGGGGCATCCCCCGCCGGCCCGGGCCGGGGCAAGGGGGTGCCGAGCGGGCGGTCCCTATATCCGCAGGAGTTGCAGTTCGGCGAGATCGGGGGGCGCACGCCCGCTCTCCGGTGTCCCTGGCGCACTGCCGGGCAGCGTCACCGGCACGGGTCCGGTGTCGAGCGCTGCGGCCAGGACGGGAGGCGTGTAGGCGGCGCCGACACCGGCTGCCGCACACGTGGCGTCCGCATGGTCCGCGTGGCCCGTCCCGCCATCCGCGTGGGAGCAGCCGCCCGCCACCTGGTGGGCGTCTTCGTCCTGGACCATCGCCATGACGTGGCCACGGCCCGCCGTCGGCGCCTTCGCGGGAGCGGGTCCCGGCCCGAGGCCGTGCATCGCCAGCACACCGGTCAGCACCGCCAGCACCAGCAGCACGAAGCCACGCCCGGCAGGGCGACGGTTCGACGGCTGCATCGTGCTGGTCATGCGGTCATCGTACGATCCCGACCCGGGGCGCGCGTGCCTGCGCCAGGCCGGCGACACGTGGACGAGGGCGATGAGGAAGGGGAAGTCCACGGAGCACAGGCCCACCTCGTGACGCAGCGCGGTCCCGCTGCGCGCGGCGGTTGCGCTGCGGCCGGATACCGGGGCTCCGGCCGCAGCCCCGGCGGGAAGCGGCCCCGCCGGGACGCGGGGCCGGCGCCGGGGTGCGGCCACCACCGCCGAGGGGTCATGCTGACTGGGTGACGGCAGGACCGGACGACCACGGCCCCGCTCCCTCCCGTGACGCCACGGCCCCGGCGCTCGCCCGGGCCACCGTCGAGGCGGTGGCGGCCGTCGGCGGGTACGCGGGCGGGGTCTACCTGCGCTCCGGCACCGAGGGACTGCTCCGGATGGCCGTGCTCGCCGGGCTTCCAGGGCGGCTGTTCCGGCCGTGGTGGCGGATGCACGTGAACCGCCCGTACCCGGTGGCGGAGGCGTTCCGGTCCGGTCAGGCCGTGCACCTGGCCGACGTGGAGGCGGCCATGCGGCGCTTCCCCCAGCTGATGGCCGGGCTGCCGTTCCCCTTCGCCTCGCTGTACGAGCCGGTGACCGCGGACGGGCAGCGGTTCGGCGTCCTGTTCGCCCTGCGCGCGGCGACCCCGGGGATCCCGGTCGGGGCCGTGGACCGGGAGCGGCTGCGGGAGGCCGCGGACCGGCTGGCCCACGAGCTGGCCGCGCGGGCCGAGGCCGGGGACCCGGTGGTCTGGGACGGGGACCCGATGGTCCTGCGGGCCCCGGCCGGGCACGCGGGCCCCCGCGAGGCCGTGGACCGGCTCGCACAGGCGGTCCTGTCGGTGGACCGGCTGGGCAGGATCGGCTTCGTCAACTCCGCCGCCCAGGACCTGCTGGGCCTCGGCGAGCCGCAGCTGCTCGGGCGGGTGGTGTGGGAGGCGGTGCCCTGGCTGGGGCATCCGGCGTACGAGGACCACTTCCGGGCCGTCTTCATGTCCACCGAGCCGGTGCGCTTCGCGGCCCGGCGCGGCTGGCACCCGCCCGGGGACTGGCTGTCCGTGGTCCTGCATCCCGGGCCGGACGGGGTCACCTTGACGATCGGGGCGGCCGAGAAGCCCTCGTACGCGCCCGCGACGGTGGTCCAGCCCACCCCGGGACCGGGCTCGCCGGCGGACCGGGCCTCCGCGCTGTACCGGCCGGTGGCCCTTGCCATCGCGCTGACCGAGGCGGTCACGGCCCGCCAGGTGTCGGCGGTGGTGACCGAGGAGCTGCTGCCGGCCTTCGGCGGCCGCCAGCTCGCCATCTACCTGCTGGACGAGCGGCACCTGCACCTCGCGTGGGAGACCGGCTTCCCCGCGGGCTTCCTCGACCGCTTCGACGGGGTGGGGCTCGACGTCCGGCTGCCGGGCGTCGAGACCCTGACCTCGGGGCGGCCGCTGTTCTTCGAGTCGATGCAACACCTGGCCGCCGCCTATCCGGGGGTCCCGCTGGACGCCGACGTCGGGGCCCGCGCGTTCCTGCCGCTGATCGCCTCCGGGCGGCCGGTCGGCTCGTGCATCCTCGGGTTCGACGCGCCCCGCGACTTCAGCCCGGAAGAACGTACGGTGCTCACCGCACTGGCCGGGCTGATCGCGCAGGCCCTGGAGCGGGCCCGGCGCTACGACAGCGAGGCCGCGCTCGCCCGCGGACTGCAGGCGGCGCTGCTGCCGCACCGGCTGCCGGTGCGCGACCACGTGCAGACGGTCGGCCGCTACCTGCCCGGCACCCTGGGCATGGACGTCGGCGGCGACTGGTACGACGTCATCGAGACGGGAGCCGGAATGCTCGCCCTGGTCATCGGGGACGTCCAGGGCCACGGGGTGGCCGCCGCGGCGACCATGGGCCAACTGCGGAGCGCCGTAAGGGCGTTCGCGCTCAGCGGGAGCAGCCCCGAGCAGGTGATGAGCGGCACGAACCAGCTCCTCATCGACTTGGACCCGGGCCAGTTCGCGAGCTGCTGCTACGTGCTGCTGGACCCCGAGACGGGCGCCGCCCGGGCCGTCCGCGCCGGGCACCCCCAGCCGCTGCTGCGCCACCCCGACGGCCGCACCGAGGTGCTGGACCTGGCGGGCGGGGTGGTGCTCGGCATCGACACCGAGGCCTCGTACCCGGTGACGGAACTGCGGCTGGAGACCGGGTCGGTGCTCGCCCTGTACACCGACGGGCTGGTGGAGGAGCCGGGCACCGACATCGACATCGGGGTGGAACGGCTGCGGCTGTCCCTGTCCGCGGCCCGGCCCACACCGCTGACCGAGGCCGCGGACCGGCTGATCGGGGTGGCGGGCAGCACGGCGAACCGGCCGGACGACACGGCCCTGTTGCTGGCGTCGCGCACGCCGTAGCCCCCCCGTAGCCCCCCGGGGCCGGGCGGGCACCGTGTCGCGCTCGCCGCCGCCGCCGTGACCGAACCGGCCGGCGCCCCGCTGGGCTCCGTCCCCGGTGGGAGCCGTCGCCGTCACCCTGGCCCCGGCCCTCGGCGGCGGCCCGGAACCGGTGCCGGCCGCCGCCGGGGACGCGCGCCGCTACCGCGCGCGCTGACCGGCCGCCCGCTGCGGGACGCCCGTGACCACGAGCGCGTCCAGCGGTTCGGGGAAGGCGGCCGGGGCCGCCTCCCGGGCCGTTCCCCCGGACGCGGGGCGGCCTCCGCAGAGCGCCTCGTCGAGGAGTTCGCCGAAGGCGGCGTCGACCGGGTGCGGGATCGGGACACCGTCCGCGTCGAAGCGCTGGTACTTCATCAGGTTGTACCCGACGGCGTACTGCCGTTTGCCGTCCGGGCTGCTCAGCGCCGAGGTGCCGGCCCCCCACACCCCTCCGTCGTGGCCCCAGACGGGCCCGCAACGCGTGTCGGCGGAGTAGATGCCGAGGCCGTAGCGCAGGACGACGGTGCCGTCCCCGTCCTTGACCGGCACCGTCGTGCGCATCTCGCGGAGCTGTGCGGAAGGCAGCAACCCGCCCTGGAGCAGGGCCCGGTAGAAGGTGTTGAGGTCGTGGGTGGTGGAGATCAGCGCGCCGGCCGTGCCGGCCATCGTCATGTTGTACTCGCTGTAGTCGCGCGGCGGGTCGATCAGCCCGTAGAAGCTCTCGTACATCTTCGCGTGCGGGCCCCGGATGCGCGGATCGGTGCCGGGGAAGTAGGTGTGCTGGAGGCCGGCCCTGCGGATCACGTCCTTCGTGATGACCGTCTCCGGGTCCTGGCCGGTGACCTTGCGCAGCAGTTCGCCCAACAGGATGTAGTTGGTGTTCGAGTAGGACCAGTCCGCGCCGGGTTCGAAGAGCTGCGGCTGGTCGACGCCGTGGGCGATCAACTCGGCGGGACGCAGCGTCCGGTGGCGGAAGGCGTCCAGGTCCTTCGTGGATCCCTCGTTCAGGGAGGGGAAGACCCCGGGGAGGTAGTCGGCTATTCCGCTGGTGTGGTTGAGCAGCATCCGTACGGTGATCTTGCGGCCTCGCTCGCCGGGGACGAGGGCGGGCAGGTAGTCGCCGACCGGCCGGTCGAGCCGGAGACGGCCCTCGGCGTCCTGCTGGAGCACCGCGACCGCGGTGAACGACTTGGTGACGCTGCCGACGCGGTGGCGCAGGCCGGGGCGGGTGGGCCGGCCGGTCTCGACGTCTGCCGTACCCGTGGCCCCGTTCCACCGTGCCCGCCCGTCGCGCACGGAGGCGTACGCCCCGTACATCCCGGCGTCGTGGACGGCGTCGAGCCGCTGGTCCAGCGCGGTCCGGTCGATCCCGCCAGCCGGCGCGGCGGCGCTCGCCGCGGGTATCGCACCGGCCGACAGGGCCAGCGCGACGGCGGCCGCGGCCCCCGTGGTCCGTAACCGGTGGCGCCGGTCGAAGCGTGCGAGAGGCATGTCGGTCTCCCCGAGTATCCAGCCCCGCAGGGCAGTCGGACGATCTTCTGCCTCTCGATTCTGTCGGCCGGCCTCCGGCCCCCCATCGCCCGCGAGGACGATTGTTCCGCACCCCGCGTGCACCCCGGGTACGAGGCACGCCTCCCCCGTGCGAACGGGATTCAGCGGGACAGGCTGGTGGCGGCCAGGATGAAGGAGTGGCCCGCCGGGTCACCGAACAGACGGGCGTCGCGCGGACCTTCGCCCACGTCGACGGCCAGCGGGCGGGCGCCGAGCGAGACGGCCTCCCGCTCCGCCTCGTCCAGGTCCTCGGGGGCGACGAGGATGCGCAGGTGGGCCTGCTGGGAGTCCTCCGGACGCGGCCAGCTCGGCGGCGCGTAGCCGTGGTCCCGGCACAGGGCGAGGTGGACGCCGGCGCCGCCGACGACCTCCACCATGTCCGGGCCGTCCCCCGCCCGCACTTCGGCGCCCAGCAGCTCGGCGTAGAACGCGGCAAGCGCCTCGGGATCGGCGCAGTCCAGTACGAGAATGCTCGTCTTCGCGACAGTCATGGCCCGCGCTTACCCGCGGTGCCCGTCCGTACGCGGTGCGCAGGGCCTTCCCCGCGGGCGGGGATGTCGGTGGCCCTTGGTAGAACTGGTGTCGCACCGGCCACTCACCCGGACGGCCCGTTCACCCTCAGGAGCAGCGCATGAGCCAGGTCGCACACCTCTCCGAGCTGGGCGGGCTGCCCGCCTTCGACTTCCCCGCGCCGGGGGACGAGCGGGCCCTGCCCGAGGCCGGCGCCGTCGCCTGGCGGGTGCGCGCCGACGAGCACGACACCGGGGAGACCTGGAGCGAGGCCTACGCCCGTTTCACGGCCGCCGTCGACACCCGCCGGGTCACCTCGCTGATCGTGGGCGTCTGGGAGGAGTCGTACGAGGTCTCCAGCGCGGCCGTCGTGTCCGCGCTCGTCGCGGCCGCCGACGACTTCCCCCTCCTGCGGCACCTCTTCCTCGGTGACATCGAGGGCGAGGAGTCCGAGATCTCGTGGATCCAGCAATCGGACGTCACCCCGCTCCTGAAGGCCTTCCCCGAGCTGCGCGAATTCGGGGTGCGCGGCGGTACGGGCCTGGCGCTGGCGCCCGTCAAGCACACCGAGCTGCGGAAGCTGGTGGTGCAGACCGGCGGGCTGCCCAGGGAGGTGGTGCGCGGCGCCGCCGCGAGCGACCTGCCCTCCCTGGAGGTCCTCGACCTGTGGCTCGGCACCTCCGAGTACGGCGCGGACACCGAGGCGGAGGACCTGGCGCCGATCCTGTCGGGCGAGCGGCTCCCGTCCCTGCGCCACCTCGGGCTGCGCAACAGCGAGATCCAGGACGCGTTGGCCGTCGCGGTGGCGGGCGCCCCCGTGGTGGGCCGGCTGGAGACCCTGGACCTGTCCATGGGCATCCTCACCGACGAGGGCGCGACCGCCCTGCTGGAGGGCGGGTCCCTCGCCCACCTGTCCCGCCTGGACCTGGACCACCACTTCATCGGCGCCGACCTCCAGGACCGGCTGCGCGCGGCGCTGGAGCCGCACGGCGTGGTCCTCGCCCTGGAGGCGGGCGACGAGGACGACTACGACGGGAAGATCTACCGGTACGTCGCGGTGGCGGAGTGACCCCGGGCCCGCCGGCAGCCCTGCCGGCCGCCGTGCCGGCGGTCGTCGGCAACCCGGCGGGCCGCCGCGTGGCGCTCTACCAGGACGCCGTGCGCGGCCGCGGCCTGCCCCCGGCCCGCGTGGTGGCCTGGCGGGACGTCCTGGACGGCTGCGCCCGGTTCCGGCCGGGTGAGACCGTACGGATCGACTCGCCGGGCGAGGACCCCGAGGTCGAACGGCTGCTGCGCGGGGTGTCCGACCCGACCCGGGTGGAGGGCACCGCCCGCTGGTACGCACGGTTCACCGCGGCCGTGGAGGCCGTGGCGGCCGGGGTCGCGGAGGCCGGCGGCCGGCTGCTCACCACCCCGGCGGACGTCGCCGCGCTGTTCGACAAGCGCCGGTGCCACCACGCCCTGGACCGGGCGGGGGTCCCCGTGCCGGCCTCCACGACCTCCGGCCCCGGCGCGACGCCGGTGCGCGGCTGGGCGGACGTGCGGGAGGTGCTCGGACGGCCCGGTTTCCGGCGGGTGTTCGCGAAGCTCGCGCACGGGTCCTCGGCCTCCGGCGTGGTGGCCCTCGAGGCGGGCGCGGGCGGCCGGTTCCGGGCGACGACCTCGGTGGAGCGCTCCCCCTCCGGCGCCCTGCACAACTCGCTGCGGGTGCGCCGGTACGAGGACGAGCGCGTGATCGGCGCGGTCCTCGACGCGCTCGCCCCCGACGGCCTGCACATCGAGCGCTGGCTGCCGAAGGCCTCCCAGCGGGGCCGCTGCGCCGATCTGCGCGTGGTGACCGTCGCGGGCCGCGCGACGCACGCCGTGGTCCGCACCGCCCGCGGGCCGATGACCAACCTGCACCTCGGCGGCGCGCGCGGCGACCTCGACGCCGCCGTCGCCGCCGTGACCGCGGCGGGGGGCAGCTGGGAGCGCGACGCGCTCGCCGTCTGCGAGCGCGCCGCGGCCGTCTTCCCCGCCACCCTCTGCACGGGGGTGGACCTGCTGCCCGCAACCGGCTGGCGCGGGTTCGCCGTCGGCGAGGTCAACGCCTTCGGGGACCTGCTGCCCGGGCTGGCCGGGCTTCCCGGCTCGCCCGCCGAGGGTCTCGACACCTATGCGGCGCAACTGGCCGCCGTACACGCACCGGCACGACAGGACCACCATGCACCCCGCACCGCCCGCCCCTGACATGAACGAGGTCGTCGGCCGTGACGACCTGCTGCTCGTCACCCTCGACACCCTGCGGTACGACGTCGCCGTCCGGCTGGCCGCCGAAGGGCGCATCCCGCGCCTCGCCGCGCACCTGCCCGGCGGCACCTGGGAGCGCCGGCACGCTCCGGGCAGTTTCACCTACGCCTCCCACCAGGCGATGTTCGCCGGCTTCCTGCCGACTCCGGCCGGGCCGGGCCCGCACCCGAGGCTGTTCGCCGCCCGGTTCGCGGGCAGCGAGAGCACCGCCGGACGCACCTGGGTGTTCGACACCCCGGACCTGGTGTCGGGGCTGGCCGGGGCGGGCTACCGCACCGTGTGCGTGGGCGGGGTCGGGTTCTTCAACCGGAGCGGCGCGCTGGGATCCGTCCTGCCCGGGATGTTCCAGGAGAGCCACTGGGAGCCGGAGTTCGGGGTGGCGTCACCGTCCTCCTTCGAGGCGCAGGTCGCGTGCGCCGAGCGGGTGGTGGCCGCGCTCCCGGCGGACCGGCGGCTGTTCCTCTTCCTGAACGTGTCGGCGATGCACCAGCCCAACTGGTTCCACCTGGACGGCGCGACGGCCGCGGCCGGGGACTCGGGGGAGTCGCACGCGGCCGCGCTGGAGTACGTGGACCGCCACATCGGCCGGCTGTTCGACGCGATGCGCTCGCGCCGCCGGTGCTTCGCCATCGTCTGCTCCGACCACGGGACGACGTACGGGGACGACGGGTACACGGGCCACCGCCTCGCGCACGAGGCGGTGTGGACCGTCCCGTACGCCCAGTTCTCCCTGGAGCCGCCGCGACCGCGGTGCGCCCCCGCACCGAAGGAGGCGGCCGCACGATGACGACCGATATCAACACGTCGACGCCGTACGAGAGTTACGTGTACGCCTACCCGCACAAGACGGCGTACCGGCGGCTGCCCGAACGGCCGGGGCTGCACGGCCTGTGGGCGGACCAGCCGAAGCACGCGCTCTCGCTCTACCTGCACGTCCCGTTCTGCGAGGTCCGCTGCGGATTCTGCAACCTGTTCACCCGGATCGGCGCCCCGGAGGGGCTGACCACCGCCTACCTCGACGCGCTGGAGCGTCAGGCGGGAGCGGTCCGCGAGGCCCTCGACGGCACGGACGGCGGGCCGGTCCGGTTCGCGGCGGCCGCCTTCGGCGGTGGCACGCCGACGTTCCTGACCGCCTCCGAGCTGGAACGACTCTGCGACATCGCGGAGAAGGGGGCGGGCGCCGACCTGCGGGCGGTCCCGCTGTCGGTGGAGGCCTCGCCGGCCACCACCACGGCGGACCGCCTCGCGGTCCTGGCCGACCGGGGCGCGACCCGGCTGAGCCTGGGCGTGCAGAGCTTCGTACCGCAGGAGGCGCGGACGGCGGTCCGCCCGCAGAAGCGCGCGGATGTGGAGGCGGCGCTGTCGCGGGTTCGGGACGCGGGCATCCCGGTGCTGAACATCGACCTGATCTACGGCATCGACGGCCAGACCGAGGACAGTTGGCGGTACTCCCTGGACGCCGCGCTCGCCTGGCGTCCGGAGGAGCTGTACCTGTACCCGCTGTACGTACGCCCCCTGACGGCGCTGGGCCGCAGGCCCGACGGGGCCGCCGAGACGTGGGACGACCGGCGGCTGCGCCTGTACCGGGCCGGCCGGGACCACCTGCTGGCCGCCGGGTACGAGCAGGTGTCGATGCGGATGTTCCGGCTCCCGGGCGCGCCGGCGGCGGCCGCCGACGACTACGCGTGCCAGACCGACGGCATGGTGGGGCTGGGCTGCGGAGCCCGGTCCTACACCTCCGAACTGCACTACTCCTTCGACTACGCCGTGGACATGCGGGAGATCCGCACGATCGTCGACGACTACGTGGCGCGGCCGCGTACGGACTTCGCGCGGGCGGAGTACGGCCGGTGGATCGACGACGACGAGGCGCGCCGGCGGCACCTGATGCAGTCGCTGCTCCAGGCGGCGGGCCTGCCGGTGGCGGAGTACCGGGAGCGGTTCGGCGGCGACCCCCGGGAGGACTTCCCGGCCGAGCTGGCGGCGTTCGCGGCGCGCGGCTGGCTGACGGACGACCCGGGCCTGCTCCGGCTGACCCCCGAGGGCCTCGCGCACTCGGACGCGGTCGGCCCGGCGCTGTTCTCGGCGGAGGTACGGGCCGCCATGGCCGCGTACGCGCGCAAGTGACGGGCCCGCGGGAGCCGGAGGGGGCTGCCGGGGGGATCACGGAACGGCCGCGGGAGCTCACCGTGCTCTACCGGGGGCCGCTGGCCTCCTGCGACTACGACTGCCCGTACTGCCCGTTCGCCAAGCGCCGGGACAGCCGCGCGACGCTGGCCGCCGACCGGGCCGCGCTGGAGCGGTTCGCCGCCTGGGCGGCCGGGAACACCGGCGACCGGCTCTCGGTGCTGTTCACCCCGTGGGGCGAGGGCCTGGTCCGGTCCTGGTACCGGCGCACCCTGGTGGAGCTGTCGCACCTGCCGCACGTCCGGCGGGTCGCCATCCAGACGAACCTGAGCGGCCGCACCGGGTGGACCGGCGCCGCCGATCCGGACACCCTCGCGCTCTGGTGCACCTACCACCCGGGGCAGACCCCGTACGCGCGCTTCCTCGGGCGGTGCCGGGAGCTGTCGGACGCCGGCGTCCGCTTCAGCGTGGGCGTCGTCGGCCTCCCCGAGCACCTGGAGGAGGCCCGGCGGCTGCGGGCGGCGCTCCCGGCGGAGGTCTACCTGTGGGTGAACGCCGCGGAGGGGCACACCTACACGGATCCGGAGGCGGCCCGCTGGACGGCCCTGGACCCGCTGTTCCCGTACAGCCGCCACCCCCACCGCTCGGCGGGCCTGCCCTGCCGGACCGGCCAGTCGGTGATCTCGGTGGACGGCGACGGCACGGTCCGCCGCTGCCACTTCGTGAAGACGGAGCTGGGCAACCTGTACGACGGCTCCTACCGGGCGGCGCTGCGCCCTCGGGCCTGCCCGCTGGCGGTCTGCGAGTGCCACATCGGCTACGTCCACCTGGAGACGCTGCCGCTCTACGACGTCTTCGCGGGCGGCGTGCTCGAACGCATCCCGGCGTCCGGCACGGCGCAGGGCCCTTCCCCGGCCGCCGGTACCGCGCAGGGCCCCTCCCCGGCCGCCGAACCGCGGTTCGCGCCCCTCCCCCTCGTCCAGCGCTGACCCCCGCCGCCCCGCCCGCCCCGGGGGGGCGGTGGCGTCCGGACCCTGCAGACCGGTGGCGCGCGGCGGGGCCGCCGGAGCCGCTGCCCGGGCGCCGGGGACGGCCCGTCACGGTGCGGCCGCTGGCCTGATCGTGCCGCCGGGGCCTATGATCCGCGGCATGGCCGTCACCGTCACCCAGCGCCTCCTGTCGCGCTCCTGTTGTCGCAGCTGACGCCTGCCCCGCTCCGGATTCCGCACCGCACCCCCGCGTGACGGGCCGTCCCCGGGCAGGCTCCGGACGGATTCCCGCCGGGCTCCCGGCCCCCGGGCGATCCGATCCCCTCCCGGAGCCCCTCCCCCGGTCGCGCGTCCCGCGGCCCCCGCTCTCCCCGAAGCCGGACCCCGGCCCCGCCACCGCGCCCGGGCCCCCGCGGCCCGTCGCCCGGGTCCGCTTCCGTCCCGCTTTCCGCGTCCCCCCACGTCCTTCAACGCCCCGCAAGGAGTCCGTCCACCATGACCCTTCCCAGCACCCTCACCGTCGGCCAGGTCCTCTCCCGCCCGGAGGAGTTCACCGTGGTCGACGTCCGCACGCCGGGCGAGTACGCCTCCGGCCACCTCCCCGGCGCGGTGAACGTCCCGCTCGACCGGATCACCCCGTCCCTGCCCGAGCTGCGGCGCGCTGCCGAGGAGAAGGGCCTGCTGCTGGTCTGCGCCACCGGCGCCCGCTCGGAGAACGCCGCCCGTACCCTCGCCTCGCACGGCATCCCGTCCACCAGCCTGACCGGCGGCACCCGCTCCTGGTCGGCGGCCGGACACGGCCTGGACTACCCCGCCGAGGGCCGCCGGTCGGTCTGGGCCATGGAGCGTCAGGTACGGGTCACCGCGGGCTCGCTCGTCCTGCTCGGCCTGGCCCTCGGCCTGCTGGTGCACCCGGCGTTCCAGCTGCTCTCCGCCGGCATCGGCGCCGGGCTCGTCTTCTCCGCGCTCACCGACACCTGCGGGATGGCGCTGGTCCTCGGCCGCCTCCCGTTCAACCGGCGCCGCTGAGCCAGGACCGTACCGGATTCCGGAACGGAACCGTCCAGCAACCGGACCCCGGTTGTCCCCGCCCGCACGACGGAGACAGGGTGCGGCCACGGCCCCCGTACTCGTGGCGCCTCGCCCCGTGGATCTGCGACTGACCGAGGCGGTGCGGCTTCCGCAGGGCGGGGCGGAGGCGGCTTCGGAGGCGCGCTACGGCGTCGCCACGGCCGCCTCCCCCCGGGCGAGGGTGAGCGCGGTGTTCACCAGGCCGACGTGGCTGAACGCCTGTGGGAAGTTACCGAGTTGGCGTCCTGCGACAGGGTCGTACTCCTCGGCGAGCAGTCCCACGTCGTTGCACACGGACAGCAGCCGCTCGAAGAGGTCGCGTGCCTCCTTGTCGCGGCCGATCAGGTGCAGGGCGTCCGCCAGCCAGAACGAGCAGGCCAGGAAGGCACCTTCGTCGCCGGGCAGTCCGTCGACGGAGGGCCCCTCGGTGCTGTAGCGGCGGACGAGGCCGCTCCGCCCGAGTTCCGCCTGGACCGCGGCGACCGTGCCGACGACCCGCGGGTCGTCGGGCGGCAGGAAGCCGACGCGCGGGATGAGCAGGGTCGCGGCGTCGAGCTCGCTGGAGCCGTAGTACTGGGTGAAGGTGTTGCGCTCCGGGTCGTAGCCGTTCTCGCAGACGTCGCGGTGCACCTCGTCCCTTATGGTCCGCCAGCGCTCGATGTCGCCGGGCAGCGAGGGGTCGCGCTCCAGGGTGCGCACGGCCCGGTCGGCGGCGACCCAGGCCATCACCTTGGAGTGGACGAAGTGGCGGCGCGGGCCGCGTACTTCCCACAGTCCCTCGTCGGGCCGGCGCCAGTTGCGCTCCAGGAAGTCGAGCAGGGCGAGCTGGAGTTTCCAGGCGTGCGGCTCCGCGTCGAGGCCGGTGGCGCGGGCCAGGTACAGCGAGTCGATGACCTCGCCGTACACGTCGAGCTGGAGCTGGTCGACGGCCGCGTTGCCGACACGGACGGGGGCGGAGGAGGCGTAGCCCCGCAGCCACGGCAGGTCCGTCTCGGGGATCCGGCGCTCGCCCGCGATCCCGTACATGATCTGGAGGTCGGCGGGATCGCCGGCGACGGCGCGCAGCAGCCAGGCCCGCCAGGCGCGCGCCTCGTCGAGGAAGCCGGTGGCGAGCAGGGATCCGAGGGTGAGGGTGGAGTCGCGCAGCCAGCAGTACCGGTAGTCCCAGTTGCGGACGCCTCCGAGCTCTTCGGGGAGGGAGGTGGTGGCCGCGGCGGCGATGCCTCCGGTGGGGGCGTAGGTGAGGGCCTTGAGGGTGATCAGGGAGCGGATGACGGCTTCCCGATGGGGCCCCTCGTAGGTGCACTGGGAGGTCCACTCGCGCCAGTCGGCGAGGCTGTTCTCCAGCGCGGCGTACGGGTCGATCGGGCTGGGGCGGGGTTCGTGCGAGGGGTGCCAGGTGAGGACGAAGGCGACGCGTTCCCCGGCGGCGACGGTGAACTCGGAGCGCGTGCTGTTCTCCTCGCCCCAGGTGTGCACGTGGGGTTCGCTGCGGAACCACGCGGAGTCGGGTCCGGCGACGGCGACGCGTTCGCCGTCGACGCGCCGGACCCAGGGCACGACGTGGCCGTAGTCGAAGCGAAGGCGCAGCATGCTGCGTACGGTGACCTCGCCGGTGAGGCCCTCGACGATCCGGACGACGTCGGGTGCGGTGTCGCGCTGCGGCATGAAGTCGATGACCTTGAACGTGCCGTCCCCGGTCTCCCAGTACGACTCCAGGACCAGCGTGCCGTCCGCGTAGGAGCGGCGGGTGCACCGCTCGTCGGGCGCGGCGCCCGCCGGGGCGATGCGCCAGTGGCCGTTGTCCTCTTCTCCGAGGAGCTTGGCGAAGCAGGCCGCCGAGTCGAAGCGCGGCAGGCACAGCCAGTCGATGGACCCGTCGCGGCCGACGAGCCCACTGGTCATCAGGTCGCCGATGAGTGCGTAGTCTTCGATGGGTTGTGTCATTTGTGCGCTCTTCCCGCGAATGCCGGGCGCCAATCAGCGCAGGCCCCGGACACCCTCGTGCGCGTGGCAGCGGCACTTTCGGATCGTGGCGGGCAGGGCGGACCCGGCACGATCCGAAGGAGACGGTCTAGTCGCGCACGAGCAGGAGCACGGCGGCGAGGACCGCGCCGAGGGCGACGGCGAGGGCGCCGTGCGCCAGCCGGTGGGCGCGCAGGACGGGCAGGAAGCGGTCGACGGCGTACCGGCCGGGACCGGTGAGGGCGAGGGCCGCGGCGCCGGCCGTCAGCAGGAGCTCGTACTCGATGCCCTCCGGGGCGAAGAACGAGCCGGCTCCGTGGACGGCGATGGCGTTGATCATCGTGCCGAAGAGGGCGGCTCCGGCGAGCGGGGTGAGCAGACCGGCGGCCAGGCCGAGGCCGCCGAGGGTCTCGGTCAGGCCGGCGAGGACGGCCATGGCGTCGCCGGCGGGGTAGCCGCTGGCGGTGAAGAACTGTCCGGTGCCGCTGATGCCACCGCCGCCGAACCAGCCGAAGAGCTTCTGGGCGCCGTGGGCGGCCATGGTGAGGCCGAGGACCAGGCGCAGGATCAGCAGTCCGGTGTCGTGGGCGGGGGTGGAGGGCGCGACCGTGTGCGGGGGTACGGCCGGTGCGGCGGCCTGCGGCTTCGTCGGGGTGACGGAGGGGCTGGTCATGGGGGGAATCCTTCCGGTCGGGCGGTCCGGATGGCGGGGACGGCACTGCTCAGGTTTGTTCAAATTCGAACCGCCGAGCCCCGACCCTAGCCATTGATTCAAATTGGAACAACCCGTGTAGGCTGGCCGCATGGCTGAGACGAGATGGCTGAACGACCGCGAGATGCGGGCCTGGGACGGCTTCCTGGCCGCTTCGGCCCTGGTGAACCGCCGCCTCGACCAGCAGCTCAAGGACGATTCCGGGCTCTCCCATCCCCAGTACGAGATCCTCGTACGGCTCGCCGCCGCCCCGGGGCGCGAGCTGCGGATGACCGAACTCGCCAATGGCCTGATCAATTCGAAGAGCGGGCTGACCTACCAGGTCACCCAGATGGAGAAGGCCGGGCTGGTCCGCCGCCGCAGCTGCCCCTCCGACGTGCGCGGCGTCTTCGCCGTCCTCACCGACGCCGGCAGCGCCCGGTTGGAGGAGGCCGCGCCCGGACACGTGGCCACGGTCCGGGAGGTGCTCGTCGACGTCCTCACCCCCGAACAGCTCGACGTGCTCGCCGAGGGCCTCGGCGAGGTCGGCCGCCGCCTGCGCGGCCGGACCGGATGAGCCGCCCCGGCGGCACCCCGGTAGAGCGGGCCGGGAACGGGGTATAGGCGCGCCATGGACGGAAAGGTCTGGATCACCCTGGCCGTGGTCGTCGCCGTCGCTCTGGCGATCGCCGCGGCCGTACTGCTCGTACGCGTCTTCGCGGCGCGGCGGTTGCTGCTCGACGCCGGCATCCCGCTGCGCGACAAGGCCTTGTTCTGGGTCGCGGTCGTGTACACGGTCTCCCCCGTGGACCTGATCCCGGACCCGGTGTACCTGGACGACGTCGGCGTCCTCCTGCTGGCCCTGCGCTCCCTGCACGCGGCCGCCGGACGCCTGCCCGGCGGCCTGAAGGGCTCCGACCCGGCCTGACACGGGCCCGGAACGCCGGGACGGCACGGTACGGTCCCGGCCCGACGGACCCCGGGGACAGCAGGATGCGGCCCCGGAATCAATCCGGGACCGCACCGTGCTCGCCCACTCGGTTCCCCGCGCGCGCCGCGCGCGCGGCTCCGCTACTTCGGCATCAGGACGGTGTCGACGATGTAGACGTTGGCGTTGGCCGTCTTGACGTTGCCGCAGACCACGCTCGACGTGCCGTTGACCTTGTACGCCTCGCCCGAGCCCGCGGTCGTCAGCTTGGTCTTCTCCAGCGTGTCGAAGGAACCGTTCTCAAGCTGCTGCGGCGTCAGCTTCTCGCCCACCACGTGGTAGGTGAGGATCTTCGTCAGCATGGCCTTGTCGGCGAGGACCTTGTCCAGGTCCGCCTTCGGGATCTTCGCGAAGGCCTCGTTCGTCGGCGCGAACACCGTGATGTCCTTCGCGTTGTTCAGCGTGTCGACCAGACCGGCCTGCTTCACCGCGGTGACCAGCGTGGAAAGCGCCGGGTTGTTCGAAGCCGCCGTCGCCACCGGGTCCTTGGCCATCCCGTCGAACGAACCCGCACCGTCGGCGGGGACGCCCGCACAGGCCGGGCCGAAGGGCTTGTCCATCGCCGGCGACGCGTCCGGGGTGGCGGACTGCGAGGCGGAGCTGTCCGCGCTCGCCGTGGAGCCGGCGGCGGAGTCCTTGCCCGACTCCGAGCAGGCCGCCAGGGTGAAGGGAAGGACGGCCGCGGCGGCCACGGCAACGGCGGTACGGCGGAAATGAAGAGCGTTCATGGTGGCTGTTCTCCTTGGGAGTTGCTTGCTCGGCAGAAAGGACACGGATGCGTAGACGTACGGGCGCACGGAGGCACGGACGTACGGAGGTCAGAGGGGAGAAGGGAAAGAAGTCCGGTTCAGCCGACGCCGGGCCGGGCCGGGTTCCGGCCGCTCGCGCCGCCGGTTATGGTCCGGGCTCGCGTCCCGGCCCGCACTGCACTGCGGGTGGGGGTCGCGGTGGGCGGAGCACCCGCATTGGGTGAAGCGCCCGCGGGGGGTGAAGCGCCCGTCGACGGCCGTTCCGCGTCGCGGGAGGCCGTCGCCTCCCGGCCGCCGCGGGTGTGCGGCCGCCGGCCGAGGCCCCCCGCCGCGATCGGGGCCGGCGCAGAGGCCCCGTCCGCGGAGGGGAAGCCCCGGCGGCTCCAGCCGGGCCCGATACCGGCTGTCGCGCCCTGACCGCCCGGTACGGCGGTCAGGCGCCCGATCAGTGCGCACAGCGGCCCCGTACCGGTCGGGGCGTCCACGGGCGCGGGCGACGGTGCGCCCTGCTCGACGGTGCTGTGGTTGATGCTCACGTCTGGTCTTCGGCGCCGCGGGCCGGGCGGATTGGCCGTTCAGCCGGACGGATGAAAAAATTCTCGGCCATTGACGTCCCGCGGTCGGCCGGGGCGGGCGTACGCACCGGTGGAACCGCAGGTCAGCGGATTCCGCGAGGGCGGAACTGCACGCTGATCCGGGGCCCCACGGCTCGCGCCGATTTGGGCACCGCGTGCTCCATCGTCCGCTGACACGAGCCGCCCATCACGACGAGGTCCCCGTGCCCGAGGGGCAGGCGCAGCAGGGTGGCCCCGCCGTCGCGGGGGCGCAGTACGAGGTCGCGCGGATCCCCGACGGAGACGATGGCGACCATGGTGTCCTCGGTGGAGGAGCGGCCGGTCCGGTCGCCGTGCCAGGAGACGCTGTCGCGTCCGTCCCGGTAGAGGCACAGCCCGGCGGTGGCGAAGGGCTCACCGAGCTCGGCCGCGTAGTGGAGGGTCAGCGCGTCGCGGGCGTCGGCGAGTGCGGGGTCCGGCAGCGCCTCGCCCTCGGCGTAGAAGGCGAGCAGCCGGGGCACGTCCACCTCCCGCTCGTACATCTGCCGCCGCTCGGCCCGCCAGGGCACGTCGGCGGCCAGCCGCTCGAACAGCGTGTCGGCGCCGGTCAGCCAGCCTGGCAGGTGGTCGACCCAGGCCCCGGCACAGAGCTCGGTCCGCCGGATGCCGTCGAGCGGCCCGAGCAGGACCTCGTCCCCCTGATCGAAGAGCGAGCCCTGAAGTCCCTGGACGGCGTGCATGTCTCCACCCTACCCCTCGATCCGAACACGTGCTCGAACAACGGGGGGCGGTGATCCCCGGCGCCGCCTCCCTGCGAGGCGGCCCGGGACCGTCAGCGGCCGCGCAGGTTCTCGATGTCCCGGCGCTCGCGTTTCGTGGGGCGGCCCGCACCGCGGTCGCGGATGCCGACGACCGCCGCCTCGACGCGGGTGGGCGGCGGCGGACTGTTGTCGACGAAGCACTCCGCCGCGACCGGCGGACCCACCCGCTTGGCCACGGGACGCCGGACCACGACGATCCGCTCGCGCCCCGCGTGGAACAGCCTGACCTCGTCACCCGCACGCACCGGCTGCGCCGGCTTGGCGCGCTCCCCGTTGACCTTCACGTGGCCCGCCCTGCACGCGGTCGCCGCGGTCGCGCGGGTCTTCGTCAAGCGCACGGACCAGATCCACGCGTCTACGCGCACCGTGCCCGTCGCCGTCACCTCTTCAGCCATGCCACGACTCTAGCGAGACGGGCGGCGGAATCCGGAACGACTTTTGGCCGATACGACAAAGGCCATGGCACTTACCATGGAGATCACCCCAAGAGAATTGCACATGCGGCATAACCACCCCTATCTTGTCGCACATGCAGTCCTACACGATCGGCCAGGCGGCTCGTCTGCTGGGCGTCAGCCCCGATACGGCACGCCGCTGGACCGACGCCGGCCGGATCGCGGTCCACCGCGGCGAGGGCGGTCGGCGCCTGATCGGCGGCCGGGCCCTGGCCGCCTTCTCCCTGGAGGTCGGACAGGGCGCCCCCACCGAGGACGGCGAGCCGTACACCTCCGCGCGCAACGCCTTCCCCGGCATCGTCACGGCCGTCACGCTCGGCGACGTCGCCGCCCAGGTCGAGATCCAGGCGGGTCCCCACCGGCTGGTCTCCCCGCTCACCCGGGAAGCCGTCGAGGAGCTCGGACTGGAGGTCGGCATGCGGGCCACCGCCCGCGTGAAGTCCACCAGCGTGCACATCGACCGCGTCTGACTCCCCATCCCGGTACCTCCCGTCCCGTACGTCCCCGCCCGCTCCGCCGTCCCCGGCGCGGGGTCACCACCGCGCGGTACCGGCACCCGGCCGGCCGCCGACCCGACCGAGGAGCGCCAGCTCATGTCCCCGACCCTGACCCCGGCCGGTCGCCGCGCCGCCGCCGCGCTCACCGCCGCCCTGCTCCTCCCGCTGACCGCCTGCGGAGGCGGCGGCGGGAAGCCGGCCGCCGACTCCTCCGCGAGCGCCTCGGACTCCGGCTCGGCCTCCGCCGAGCCCAAGGCGGCGAACCTCACGGTGCTCGCCGCGTCCTCCCTCACCGACGTGTTCAAGGCCGCGGGCGCGGCCTACGAGAAGGCCCACCCGGGCACGAGGGTCACCTTCTCGTTCGCCGGTTCGCAGGAACTCGCGGCGCAGGTGAAGCAGGGCGCCCCGGCCGACGCGCTGGTCACCGCCGACACCAAGACCATGGACGGCCTCAAGGCGGAGACCGACCACCGCACGGTCATCGCGAAGAACCGCCTCGTCATCGCGACGGGCAAGGGCAACCCCTTCAAGATCGACGAGCTGAAGGACCTGGCGGACTCCAAGCTCAAGGTCGTCCTGGCCGCGCCCGAGGTCCCGGTCGGCCGCTACAGCAAGGAGATCCTGGACAATCAGGCCGTCACGGTGAAGCCGGTCTCCCAGGAGCCCAACGTCCGCGCCGTGCTGAGCAAGGTCGAGCTCGGCGAGGCCGACGCCGGGCTCGTCTACAAGACGGACTCCGCCAAGTCCGGCGACAAGGTCGTCGCCGTGGACATCCCGGACGACCAGAACGCGGTCGCCTCCTACCCGGCCGCCGCCCTGAAGCAGTCCAAGAACGCGGCGGCCGCCGCCGCGTTCGTGACCTGGCTCGGCAGCCCGGAAGCGCAGAAGATCCTCCAGGACGCGGGCTTCCAGAAGCCGTAGCGGACACCGCGCCGTACGCCGGGTCAGGCACCACCACGGCGCCGACCCGGTGACCCGGTGACGCCGGCACCGGGGAGGGACCGCCCGGTCCGGGGCACGGGCGGTCCCTCCGGACCGGGCGGCGCCCGTCCGGGCGGCGCACGTCCCGGCGGCGCACGTCCCGGCGGCGCGCGTCAGGCAGTTGTACGCCGGGCAGCTGTACGTCGGGCACCGCGGGCGCGGGCGGCCGCCGTACGCTTCTCACGCCGCCCTCACCCCCAGCCAGGAACCCCTCATGAGCAGACTCCGCACCCGCACCCGACCCCCCGTGGCCCTCGCGCTGCCCGCGCTGCTCGCCGTCGCGTTCCTGCTGCTGCCCCTCATCGGCATCCTGACCCGCACGCAGTGGGGCGACCTGGACACCCACCTCTCCAGCCCCGGTGTCGTCGAAGCCCTGAAGCTGTCGCTGCTGGTGTCGCTGTGGGCCCTCGGCCTCTCGCTCCTCCTCGGCGTACCGCTCGCCTGGCTGCTGGCCCGGGTCGACTTCAGGGGCAAGCCCCTCGTCCGCTCGCTCGTGCTGCTCCCGATGGTGCTGCCGCCGACCGTCGGCGGCGTGGCGCTGCTGCTGGGCTTCGGTCGCCGTGGACTGCTGGGACCCTGGCTGGAGGACGCCTTCGGGGTCACCCTGCCCTTCCACACCTCGGGGGCCGTCGTCGCGGCCACGTTCGTCGCGATGCCGTTCCTCGTGATCAGCCTGGAGGGCGCGCTCGGCGGCCTGAAGCAGAGCTACGAGGAGACCGCCGCGTCCCTCGGCGCCCCGCCGGTCCGGGTGTTCTTCACGGTCACCCTGCCCATGGTGGCCCCGGGCCTGATCGCGGGCGCCGCACTCACCTGGGCCCGGGCACTGGGCGAGTTCGGCGCCACCATCACCTTCGCGGGGAACCTGCCGGGCACCACCCAGACGCTGCCGCTCCAGGTGTACCTGCTGCTCCAGGACGAGCCCGAGGCGGCGACCTCCGTCTCCCTCCTGCTCCTCGCCATCGCCATGGCCGTACTGATCGCGCTGCGCGGCCGCTGGACGGGCACCCCGGTCGCCCGCACCGCCGCCGAGGTGCCGAAACCGGTCGAGGAGACCCCGTCCCCGCTCCCTCCGGGCGAGCCCGTGGAGCCTGCCGGGAACTTCCACCGTGACGGCGGCCGCTGGCCCCTGCACGCCACGGTCACCGGCTTCACCCACCTCACCCTCGACGCCGCGCCGGGCACCACCATCGCCGTCGTCGGCGAGAACGGCGCCGGAAAGACCACCTTGCTGCGGGCCCTGCTGGGCCTGACTCCGCGTGCCCACGCCGACCTCGTCCTCGGCGGCACGGACGTCACCGCCCTGCCCCCGCACCGGCGGCAGGTGGCCTGGGTACCGCAGGACGGCGCGCTGTTCCCGCACCTGAGCGCCCTGGCCAACACCGCGTACGGGCTGCGCGCCCGCCGCGTGCCGCGCGCCGACGCCCGCCGCGAGGCCCAGGCCTGGCTGGACCGGCTCGGCGTCGGGCACCTCGCCCAGCGCAGGCCCGCGCAGCTGTCCGGGGGCCAGGCCCAGCGCGTCGCCCTCGCCCGGGCGCTCGCGGCCCGCCCCCGGCTGCTGCTCCTGGACGAGCCGCTCGCCGCCCTCGACCAGACGACGCGGGCCCGTGTCCGGCACACCCTGCGCACCCATCTGGCGGGCTTCGGCGGGGTCTGCCTCATCGTCACGCACGACCCCGTGGAGGCGGTGTCCCTGGCCGACCGGGTCCTCGTACTCGCCGACGGGCGGACCCTGCAGGACGCCCCGCCCGCCGAGGTGACCCGCCACCCGCGCTCCCCGTGGGTGGCCCGGATGCTGGGGCGCAACGCCTGGCCCGGCACCGCATCGGCCGACGGCCTCGCGCTGGCCGCCGGGGGCCGCCTCGTCGTTGCCGAGGCACTGCGGGAGGGGGCACGGGCACTGGCCATCATCGCCCCGGAGGCCGTGTCGGTGCACCGGGACCGCCCCGGCGGCAGCCCCCGCAACGTCTGGCGGGGCACCGTGCGCGAGGTCACCGCCGTCGGCAGCCGACTGCGCGTCCTGGTCTCCTCCCCCGAGGCGCCCGACCTGGTCGCGGAGATCACCCCGGAGGCCGCCGCCGAGCTGGGCATCGCCGACGGCGTCGAGGTGTGGACGAGCGTGAAGGCCACCGAGGTCACCCTCGTACCGCTCTAGCAGAGGGCCGGGAGCCGGCCCGGGTCCTCCTCGACACGGCCTGGGCCACCGGGTGGCTCCGGTGCCGCCCGCGCCCGGCCCGCCGGTTCAGCGCGGCGGCCCCGGCGACGCCGCGGTCCGGGGCAGTGGGCCGGTCGGCCGTGCGGAGAGCCAGTCGCGGCCGGGGTCCGGGAAGGCGTCGGCGCCCACCAGGGTCCAGCCGGTACGGGCCGCCTCGAGGGCGAGCACGCCCTCGGAGCGTCCTGCGGCGAACCGCGGGGCGCCGACGGTGAGCACCACGGCGCCCTTCCCCGTGGCCCGCCGGAACTCCGCGAGGCGGCGGGCCAGCAGGGCCTCCTCCTTGCGGTCCACGGTGCGCACGGTGTACCGGCGCACGACGGCCAGCGCGCCCGTACCGGGATCCCGGGCGGCGGCCGCCAGTGCGTCCCGCAGGGTCCGTAGGCGTTCCAGCCCGCCCCCGTCGAGGGTGCGGCGGGCGGTGTCGAGCGGCACGAACCGTACGCCGCGGTGCAGGAACGGCCGCCGCTCGGCGCCCGTCACCACGAGGTCGGCGCCCGTCACCGCGCGGTCCGCGGCGGCCGCCCGGACGTGCCCGGCGCCGGGGGCGACGGCGAACCGCCAGGGCCGGGCGCGGACTTCGTCTCCGGTGGCCACCACCGGGTCCGGCCGGGCGGGCTCGTGGGCCGCGGGTCCGGTGGGCGGGGTACGGGCGGCGAGGGTGTCCAGGAGCAGCCGGCCGGGACGGGACCCGCCGGTGGCGGAGAGCCGGGTGACGGTGAGCGGCCGCTGCGGTGCGGCGGGCAGCGGGAGGGAGATCTCCCGCCAGCCGGTCCAGTCCACGACGGGTCCGCGTACCGTGACGGCGGCCCCGTCCGCGTCGGCCAGTTCCACGGCGGGCCGGGCGCCGGAGCCGTCCCCGCCGACCCGGAGCGTCAGCGTCCGGGCCAGCTCCGGCACGGGCAGCGGCCGGGGCGGGACCGCCGAGGCCTCCGGGGCCGGGGCCTCGGCCGGGACCGCCGGCACGTCCGGAGGTGGC
This sequence comes from Streptomyces sp. NPDC058701, assembly GCF_042715295.1. NCBI lineage: Bacteria > Bacillati > Actinomycetota > Actinomycetes > Kitasatosporales > Streptomycetaceae > Streptomyces > Streptomyces sp. NPDC058701. Next base: position 119,546 of record NZ_JBHXSY010000003.1, read on the forward strand.
GGGAAGGGCGGGACCAACGGCAGTCCGGGCGGCCGCAGTTCCAGGGCGAGTCCGGGCCCGGGGTCGCCCCCGGCCGGGGCCACGCCCGGCCCGGTCCAGGCGGCCGCGTCCTCCATCCCGGCCAGCTCCCGGCTGGACAGACCGACTCCGAGGGCCAGTTCGGCGGTGAACCCGGTGCCCCGGAGCGTGGCCAGCAGCCGCCCGGCGGCCCGCGGGACGAGGGCGGTGACGGTGAAGCCGCCCGCGGCGTCGCCGGTGACGCGCCACCGCGAACGGTCGAACCGCAGGGTCACGTCCCGGGGTTCGACGGTGGTGGCCGCGCCCTGCGCGTCGTACCCGGTCAGCACGAACCCGGCGCTCTCGCCCGCCTCCGCGAGGCCGATGCGGGCCGGTACCGGGCGCAGCCGGGCCGGCGGGCCGAGCACGTCGAGGCGCAGCGTGCCGCGGGCGGTACCGAGCCGGGCGGACGCCGTGACGCTCCCGGCGCGCGGGGCGCGGAGCACCCCGTCCGCCCCGATCGAGCCCGCCGTGGCGGACCACCGGGGCCGGCCCGCGGCCGGTCCGAGCGCGGCGTCGTGGCCGGTGGCCGTGAGGCTGCGGGTCAGACCGGGGAAGACACGGGCGGCTCCGCCGAGCGCGTCGACCCGGAAGCCGGTGGGCCGGCCGGGGCCCTCGGGGGCGGTGAGGACGATGCCGTTGGGCACCGGGCGCGGGCGCCCGTCGGAGGGGGCGTTCTCCAGGAGCGGCGTCGCGACTCCGCTGATCGCCGCGAGGAGGGTCGAGGAGCCACCGCCGTCGAGGTTGAGGGCGTCGTGGGCACCGGCCCGGTGCATCAGCCGGCCCAGCGCGGTCAGGGTGAGGCCGCCGCTGTCGCGCTGGCGGCCGTCCACCGTCACGAGGCGCAGGCGGCGCCCGTCGCGGGAGAGGCCGACCGCGGTGCGCGGCGCGGCCGCGTTGTTCGGGGCTCCGTCGTGGTCCTGCGGTACTCCCGCCACGACGAGCGGCTCCCGGCCGCCGACAGCCGCGACCGGCGCCGGGCCCGGATCGGGCGCGGGCCGGGCCGCGACGGCGACGGGGTCCCCGGGGCGCAGGGCGGCGAGCTCGGCCGCGGCCGCGCCGAGGCCGAGCAGCAGGGTGGTGCCGGGGGCGGGACGCCGCCGCGGCCCGGCGGGGTCCAGGGGCGCCCGGACGGTGGTGACCAGGCCGTCGCGTACGTCGACGGCGACGGCGCCGTCCCGGCCCGGGATCCCGGTGCCCGCCCACGCGGCGGTGTAGGCGGCGATGCCGTCGGCGGGCGGCCGGGCGGTGTTGTAGCCGGTGAGCGGGCGGGCGCGGCCGCCCGGCAGGGTGACTCCTCCGGCGAGGCCGATCCGCAGGACGCGGCCGCCGCCGTCGGCGCCGAAGGCGACGGCGCGGTCCGCGCCGGGTGTCGCCGCGTGGAGCAGCCGCCCGGCGGTGAGGCCGGGGCCGAGCGGGGCGCCCGTACGGCCGATGTCGAAGAAGTCCCCGTTGACGGCGGCGACCACGCGCCGCCCGGGACCGGGCCGGTGCCGGGCGGCGGCCTCCGCGACGGTGGCCGCGCCCGCGCCGCCGAGGTACTCGGCCCGCACCCCGGCGCTCCCCCCGAGGTCGACGACGAGCTCGTCGATCCGCAGCCAGCGGTCGGCCTCCAGCCGGTCGTACGACTCCAGCCGGATGCCCGGGGCGACCTGACGGCCGGTCCGGCCGGTCTCGATGCCGTCCCCGGCCTTGCCCGCGGCGTACGCGGGAACGGAGAGGACCGCGGCGAGGACCACGGCGAGCAGCGGCGGGAGCACGGGCCGCGGCGGGCGGCGCACGGGCGTCAGCGGGCGCGGGTTCGACACCCGGGAAGGATGGTCCCCCGGTGACGTCCCGCGCGCCGCGAACCGGGCGCGGACCCGCACGTTCAGCCGTTCGGGCGCCCGCCGGACCGCCGGGACGCCGGCGCGGGGCAGGCACGGCGCCGACACGGGTTCACGGCCGCTGACCCGGCCGGCGAAGCAGGCCCGGGGGCCGGTTCGTCCTGCCGTCGGATCAGCGCGGCGTTCGTGGCGCGCGCGTGCGAGGTGACGGACCGCTCGCAGCAGTTCGCGCGTCGACGCACCGGTGCGCCCGACGGGGTTCACCACGGCCGGCCGGCGCCGCCGTGGAAGGGGTGCGCGCTCACGGTGTCGGTGGCGCCGGGATCGGCCTCGGCGGAGGCGGGTTCGCGCGGTGCGTGACCGGTCCACCGGAGGAAAGCCTCCCTGCGCCCGGTGGTCATGCTCGTGCCGCGGCTGCGGCGCACCTGCCGGGCGGAGTACGTAAATCCGGCGCCGGCCGCGAGGGACATCAGCTGAGGGGACATCAGCGTCACCACGCGTGCCGGAGCGATCGTCGACGGCGCTCCGGCACCCGGCGCCGAGCTCTGCCTGCGCGGCCGACCGGACCGACCCGGGTGGGCGGTGCTCCGGTCCCCGACCGCGGTCGCGGCCTCAGGCGGCGGTTTCCGGGGCCCCCTCCGGCCCGGCGAGGTCGAACTCGCACCACACCCGCTTCCCGCCGCCCCGCGGCTCCACGCCCCAGGCGTCGGCGAGCCGGTCCACCAGGAGCAGGCCGCGCCCCGACTCCTCCCAGTCCCCGGCGTCGCGCGGCCGGGGCAGGGCGCTGCTGGAGTCCTCGACCTCGAACCGCACCCGCCCCTGCGCCGTCAGCCGCAGTCCCACCTGGGCGCCGCCGTCGGTGTGGACCAGGGCGTTCGTCATCAGCTCGTCCGCCGCCAGCTCGATCTCGTCGGCCCGCTCCCCGGCGCCCCAGGCCGCCACCGCCGCCCGGATCAGGTGCCGGACCGCCGTCGGGGCGTCTGCGTCGCCCGGGTCCAGGCGGTGGCGCAGCGGGCCGCCGCCGCGCGCGTCGGGCGTGCCGCGCCGGCGCAGGACGAGCAGGGCCATGTCGTCGCCGCCGCCCGCGTCGCCGACCAGGTCGCAGAGCAGGTCGGCGAGTTCCTCCACGTCGGCGGGGCCGCCGTGGACGGCCTCCATGAACTCCCGCATGCCCGTGTCCGCGTCGCTGCCCGGCCGCTCGATCAAGCCGTCCGTACAGAGCAGCAGGGTGTCGCCGGGGTGGAGTTCGAGGCTGGTGACGGGGTATCCGGAGCCGCTCGGCGCCCCCTCGTGGGGGGCGCCGTCCCGCGCGGGCAGGCCGAGGGGGAGGCCGCCGGCCACCTGAACGCGGTGGCAGCTTCCGTCACCGCGCCGCACGACCGGGTCGAGGTGCCCGGCGCGAACCATGCCGATCATCCCGGTGGTCAGGTCCACCTCGGCGTACGTACAGGTGGCGAACCGTTCTGTCTCCAGTTCCCGGAGGAAGGCCGAGGCCCGTTCCATCGCCGCGCCGGGCGTGTGCCCCTCGGTGATGTAGGCGCGCAGGACGATCCGGAGCTGTCCCATGACCGCGGCCGCGTCCGTGTCGTGCCCCTCCACGTCGCCGATCATCACGCCGACCCGGCCCTCGCCGAGCGGGATCACGTCGTACCAGTCGCCGCCGACGTCCCGTCCCATCCGGGCGGACCGGTACCGTACGGCGATCCGCGCGCCCGGCACGTCCGGGATGCGGCGGGGCAGCATGGCGCGCTGGAGCCCTTCGGCGAGGTCGTGCTCCTGCTCGAACAGGATGGCGCGCTGGAGGCTCTGGGCGATGCCGCTGCCGAGGGCCATCAGCAGGTTCCGCTCCTCGGCGGTGAAGTCGCCGTCCCGTGTGTAGAGCAGCCCGAGCGCGCCGATGGGACGCCCCTGGGCGATCAGCGGCAGGTAGACCCCGCTGCGCACGGCCAGCGGCTCGATGTACGGCCAGAGCAGCGGGTAGCGCCGCTGGAACTCCTCCCGCGAGGCGAGGAACACCGGCTGCATGGTCCGTACGGCCTCGCTCATCGGGAACTGCGCGTCCGTCCGGGTGTACTCGATCTCCGGGACGTACGAGCCGAGCTGCCCCTCCGCGACCAGGTGGATGCGGCCGCCGTCGACGACGCCGAGCATCACGCTGACCGCGCCGAGGTGTCCGAGGGCCTCCGGGTCCTTCAGGGTGTCCGTCACGTCGTTGACGGTGCGGGCGTGGGCCAGGATCGCCGTGGTCCGTTCGACGACCCCCGTCATCCGCCGCCGTCCCTCGTCCCGCTCGCCGGCGGCGCCCGGTTCGCCCGGGTCGTGGGCCGCGTCGCGGAGTATCCCGATGATCCGGTACGGGCGGCCGTCGCGCTCCCGCAGGACGTGGCCCTGGAGGTGGGTCCAGGCGGGGGAGCCGTCCCGGCGGCGGCTGCGGACGTACGCGCCGTAGTGGCTGCGGCCGTCCTTCAGCGCCTGCGCGACGCGGGCGTCGAGCCGGGCCGCCTCGACGGGCGGGATGCGCAGGCCCAGCCCCGCGGGCGTACCGGGGAATTCGTCCGGCCGCAGGTCGAGCACCTCGAGGGCGGTCGGGTCCAGATGCATCCGACCGCTGTCGAGGTCCCAGTCGAACGTGCCCATGCGGTTGAGCGCGAGGCTCGTGTCCGGCCGCGCGGGCCAGTCGACTTCGGGGTTCTCTCCCCTTCGGCCCATGGAGCAAGGGTCTCACTCCAGCCCGCCGGTGTCCCAGCGGGGAGCGGGGCGGGCGGCGGGCGGGGGCCACGGCCCTGCCGGCTCCGGCGGTGCGCCGCGGTCCGCACCCCGTCTCCCGTCTCCCGTCTCCCGGCCAGGAGTGCGCTCCCGCGCCTCCGCGGTCGACGCCTCCGCCGCGGCGGAGGACGATGGACGGGACGGGGAGTCCGGTCCGTCACGCCCCGCGTGGTGGCCGGAGGAGCGCCGGACGGGGAGCCGGAGGGCTCGTCCGGCCGCGTCGGGCCGTGCACACGCACCCGCTGCCCTCGTCGTTCGCCGCAGGCCCGCGAGGGAGGAGCACACCCCATGACCCGGCACCGCCGCCGCACCACGGCCGGCTCCCTGATCGCCTGCTCGCTCTTCGCCGGAAGCCTCGTCGCCGGACATTCCGTCACCCTGGCCCCGGCGGCCGCCGCGGCCCCCGCCGTCGGCACGTGCACGGTGAAGCCCGCCGCCGACGGACTGAGCGTCACCGTCCGGGGCTCCGGCTGGGATCCGGAGGCGGATCTGCGGATCGACGGCGGTGAGGGCACCGGTACCGTGCCGGTCGAGGACGACGGGACGTTCTCGCTCGTGCGCTTCCAGCAGAGCACCGCCTTCACGGTGTTGCCCGCGACCGGCGGCACCCGGGCATGCCAGGTCCTCACGGCGGACGACGCGCGGCCGGAGACGGGCGGGAACGCCCTCCGCAAGGCCCGCCAGGAGGGCTTCAGCGCGGGCGTCAAAGCCGGCACGCAGGCGGCCCGGCAGGGCTGCGGCAGCGCGCCCGAGCCGCCGCCGAAGCCCGGACCCACCGCTCGGAACGCGGCCGCGGCGGCCGCCTTCGAACAGGGCTTCCTGGCCGGCGCACAGAGCGCCTTCGACCTGTTCTGCCGCTGAGCGCCCCTACCGCGCGGGGGGTACGGGCCCGCGACCGGACTGCGTGCCCGTGCCCGGGGAGGACGGGGGCGGCACGGTGGGCGGACCCGACGTCTCCGTCCCGCTCGGAGTGCCGCTCCGGTCCGTCAGCCCCGGCTTCTGCTGCGCACCGCTCGGTGCGCCGCTGTCCGTGGGGGTTCCCGCGTCGGACGGTGTGCCCGAGTCCGACGGCGTACCCGAATCGGTCGGCGTGCCCGGGTCGGTGGGCGTTCCCGCGTCCCGCTGCCGGTCGGTGTCCGTCTCCGTGGACGTGCCCGGGTCCGTCGGGGTGCCGGTGTCCGTGTCGGAGGACGGACCGGTCGGGGTGTCCGCGTCGGACGGCGTACCCGAGTCCACGTCCGTGGGTGTGCCCGTGGACGTGTCCGGGTCGGACGGCGAGCGGGAGGGCGGGGCCGTCGTCACCGGAGGCGTCGGGACCACCGGCGGGTCGATGCGCCGGTCGGGGTCCGGCTTCGTACCCCGGTCGCGCTGGTACCAGCGCTCGTCCTCGTGGTCGTAGATCACGATCTTGTTGACGATCTTCACCGAGGGTGCGATCACCACCACGTTCTGCGGGTGGTACGCGCTCCACGGCTGCCCGTACCGCTTCGAGTCGGGCTTCAGGGGCACCGGCTCCCCCAGCGGGTTCCCGCAGGCGCACCGCACCCGGGGCACTCCGCGGTCGTCCACCAGCACGGCCGTTCCGGCCTGGAGCACGGCTTGGTAGGGGGTGGCGCGGCCGTCCTTGTAGCCGTGGTTGGTGACCCTGGTGTCCAGCCGCAGCCGGACCGGTGCGAGGGAGCGCAGGTAGCCGGGTACGGCCGCGGGCCGGATGCCCAGGGCCTCGGCGAACGCGCTGTTCTTGGCGGGCTCCGCCACGAGCACCCGCACCTGCTTCTCGACGTCGCAGCTGGCCACGTCCTGGGTACCGCCGTACAGGCCGGGCTGGGCGCCGCTGACGGTGCGGGTGGCGGTGGTGCCGGTGGTGGGCGCGGGGCCCGTGGGCGTCGGCTGGGTTTCCGGGGTGCCCGGCGCCGTGGCGGTGGACTCGGTGAACGGGTCCTGCCCCGCGGACCCCGCCGGCTGGAGGAAGACCTCGCCGCCGGTGGCGGTCGGCGTACCGCTGGGCCGGGTCAGCACCACGACCAGCGCCACGGCCGCCGCCACCGCCACGAGCGCCGCCGCCAGCCGGGGCGCGGAGCGCCACCAGGGCCTTCCGGGAGGCCGCCCGCCGGGGGGCTGCCCGGAGGCCCCGGAACCGCCCGGCGGAACCGGGCCGGACGGACCGCCCGGACCTTCCGGCGGCGGGCCCTGACGGCCGCCCGAGAGCGGCCCGGACGGAGGACCGGCGGGGCGGTCGGACGGAGGGCCTCCAGGACGGTCGGAGGGCGGTATGCCCGAAGGTTGCGTGGTCACGGATGCCCTCCGTACGCAGAAGTTCCGGTCCCGGCTGGACGCTCCGTCCGTAGACCCACCCATACGGGTGCATTCCTTGCAGTATCCGGGCACCCGTCACTCCGCCGCGCGACCGACTGGGCCGTTCAGGTGGTGGCCGCACGCGGGCGGTGCCTACCGTTGCAGGGTGAGCCGTACGCCGATGGCACCGCCGACCGGGAGTTCCTCCACGGGGGCGTGGCGCGACGCGCTCGTCGCCGTCGTCGCGGGATTCGTGGTGATGGCGGTGGTCGGCGCGGCCGGGCTGGCCTGCGCCGGCGCCGGCGACCTGCCGGAGGGCGCGTTCCCCCGCGTGGTCGCCGCCGTCGTCGTCCTGGCCGCCGGCGGGTCGGTCGAGGTGTCGGGCGGGGCGGGCTTCCTCGCCGGCGCGGACGCGAGCCTGGCCGTCATGCCGCTCTCGGTGAGCCTGGCCGGAGCCCTCACCGCCGGCTTCTGCTTCCTGCGGCCCCTGCACAACCGGGCCGTGGCCCGCCCCCGCGAACTGGCCGGGCGTGCGCTGCCGTTGGTGGTGCTGTGGCTCGTCGCGCTCACCGGCGCCTCGCTCCTGGCCCGCCAGACGTTCGGGATCTCCACCGGTGACTCCCCCGTCGGCGAGATCGGCGAACTCCTCGACGCCGCGCCGACGGTGGGATTCCGCGCGGCCGTTCCCGCCACGCTCCTGTTCGGACTGCTGTGGATCGCGGGCGTGTTGCTGGTCTGTCTGCTGGTCTCCCGCCGCGCGCCGCTGCCGGCCGGGCTGGTCCGCTTCCACGCGGCGGTGCGGCCCGCCGCGTTCGCGACGGTGGCGCTGCTGCTCGCGTACGTCGTCCTCGGCATCGCCGTCGGGCTGGTCGTGGCCGTGACCCGCGGCCACGCCGGGCAGACCCTGGCCGTGGTCCTGCTCGGCTTGCCGAACCTGGTCTGGATCGCGTTCACCCTGGGTTTCGGCGGGGCCTGGCAGGGCCGTGCGGAGGGGCCGTTCGGGCTGCCGGTGCCGCAGGTGCTGGACCAGGGGCTGCGCGGCACCGACCTGTCCACGGTGGATGTCGCCTCGCTCGCGCAGCGGGACGCCCGGGCCTGGTGGCTGGTGGTGGTCGCCGCCGTCCTGCTGCTGGGTGCGGGCGTGCTGACGGCCGTACGGTCCCCCGCGCACGTCCGCCCCTGGCAGCACGCCCTGCACCTCGGCGTGGCCCTGGCACTGGCGACGCTCGCGGTGTGCCTGCTGGCCGGGGTGCGGGCCCGGTTCGGGCTGTCCCTGCTCGGCATCGGCGACGTGGACGGCCTCGGCGGCCGGGTCGAACTCACCGCCCTGCTGGGCCGCACGGTGGGCCTCGCCCTCCTCTGGGGCGCGGTGGCGGGCTTCCTCGGCGCCCAGCTGGCCCGCCCCCTGCACCGGCGGGGCCGCGTCGACGAACCGGCCGGCGCGCGAGGGTAGGGGGCGGCCCCGGGGGGCCCTGCCGCCCGGTCAGGACCGCTCGTGGAACACGGGACCCGCCCAGTGCGGCGGGGGCGGGGGCGGGCCCGTGGGGGAACCCGTACGGGTCAGCGGCGGCCGGGGGGCTCCGGCACCCGCCCGGCGCAGGGCGCCCGTGAACTCCAGGCAGCTGCCCCACCGGTCGTCCGGTGACTTGGCCAGCGCCTTCGCCAGGACCGCGTCCACCTCCGCGGGAAGGCCGGGACGGCGGGAGGTCGGCGGGGGCGGCGGGTCGTACTGGTGGGCCCAGAGCAGGGCCATGTCGTCGTCCCGCTGGAACGGCGGCCCTCCCGCCAGCATCTCGTAGACCACGCACCCCAGGCTGTAGACGTCGCACCGGCCGTCCACCGGCCTGCCCGAGATCTGCTCCGGCGCGACGTAGTCCAGCGTCCCCACGAACTGCCCGACGCTGGTGAAGCCGGTCAGGGACAGCGACTTCTTCGTCAGCCCGAAGTCGGTGAGGTAGACGTGCTCGGGGTGCTCGCTGTCCGTACCCGCCGCGACCAGGACGTTCCCCGGTTTGACGTCGCGGTGGACCAGGTCGTGCGCGTGCGCCGCGTCCAGCGCGGAGGCCACCTGGCCGGCGATCCGGGCCGCGGTCTCCACCGGCAGCGGCCCGGTCCGGTCGAGCAGGGCCCGCAGGTCCTGCCCGGCGACGTACCGCATCGCGATGTACAGCAGGCCGTCCGTCTCCCCCGCCTCGAAGACCGGCACGATGTGCGGGTGGTCGATGGCCGCGGCCACCTTCGACTCGTGGGCGAAACGCTGCCGGAAGGTGTCGTTCCGGGCCAGTTCGGGGGCGAGCAGCTTCAGCGCCACCGTCCGGTCCAGCCGCAGGTCACGCGCCCGGTAGACGACGGCCATCCCGCCGCGCCCGATCTCGTCCTCCACCCGGTACCCGGCGATCACCTGCCCGCGCAGGTCCGACGGGCGCCCGGCGACCGGCCCCGCGACCGGATCGAGGACCGGCCCCGCGATCGGCCCCGCGACCGGATCCGCGTCCCGGTCCCGCTCCGGGCCCGTCACCGCCCGCCGCCTTCGCGGGCAGCCCCGGGCCGGCCGTCGGGGGCGTCCACGACCCGGGTGGGCTCGTGCCCCTGCGCCCCTCCCGGAGCCGCCCCGGCATCCGGCCCCAGCTCCGGCTCCGGCTCCGGCTCCGGCTCCGGCTCCGGCTGAATGCCCGGTCCGGCCACGACCGCGTACGTCGCCAGCCGGGTGCCGTCCCCGTACAGCCAGCGCCCCGCGGCCTCGTCGTACAGCCAGACCGACTCCCCGTCGATCACGATGCCGGCGCGCAGCCCGCGTACGGACGCCCGGAATCCCTCCCCGTCCGCCCGCCCCGACGCGAGCCCGTCGACGGCCCGCCGGTAGCGGTCCAGTGCGTCGGCGCCGCGCGCGAGCAGCGGCCGCGGGTCCTCGGCCCGGCCCGGCGGCCGGCCCCCGGTCGTCGGCGGCGGCTGCGGTACGGCGACCAGCAGCCGCCCGTCCACCCAGGCGGACCAGCCGTTGGCGCACAGGATCTCCCCCCACTCCGCTCGCCGGGAGAGCAGCCGTACGGGAAGGAAGGGGTCCAGGGACGCCGTGGGCCGGGAGGCGCCGGGGGCCTCCCAGGCGGGCAGTCCGTCCGGCGGCACGACGTGCGTCGGCCGGAATTCCGCGGCGCCCCCGGGGTCCGTCGTCGGATTCGCCATCGGGCCTACTTCCGCATGATCGCGGGTTCGTGGCGCCGCAGCAGCCGGACGACCAGGACGCCGAACAGCACGGACAGGGCGGCGAGCATCCCCATGTTGAGCAGCCACACCCCGGCGCTGTGCGCGAACAGCGGGTCGTCGGTGAGGGTGCCGGGGACGATGGCGCCGAGGTCGATGGTGCCCGCCATGGCCCCGAGCGCCCACCGGGAGGGGACCAGCCAAGCCAGTTGCTCGATGACGGGGACGCCGTCGAGCTGGAGCAGCGCGCCGCAGAAGACCACCTGCACGATGGCGAGGAGGACCAGCAGCGGCATGGTCACCTCCTCCTTCCTGACCAGCGCGGAGACCAGCAGGCCGAGCATCATCGCGGTGAACGACAGCAGCGCCACGGCGAGGGTGATCTCGACGAGGGGGGGCAGGAACACCCCCCGGCCGGCCGGCGCCCGCAGCTCCACGCCGAAGAGGCCGACCAGGGTGAGCACCACCGCCTGGGCCACGGTGACGGCGCCGAGCACCACCACCTTGGACATCAGGTAGGCGGAGCGCGACAGTCCGACGGCTCTCTCGCGCTGGTAGATGGTCCGCTCCTTGACCAGTTCGCGCACCGCGTTGGCGGCGCCCGTGAGCACGCCGCCGACGCAGAGGATGAGCAGGGCGTTGATCGCGGTCTCGGCGGTGAGCGCGCTGCCCGCGAGGGCGCGGGCCATGGCGCCCATCACGAACGGCAGCGCGATCATGATGGCGAGGAAGGTCCGGTCGGCGCCGAGCGCGGCGGCGTACCGCCGGACCAGCGTGGACAGCTGGGAGCCCCAGCTCTGCGCCTTGGGCGGGGCGGAGACGAAGCCGGCGGTTCCCGCCGGGCCGCCGGCGCCGTCCCGGCGCGGTGGCCGGGAGGCTACGGACGCGTACTTGCGGTAGGGGACCGAGGCCGCGTACTCGCCCGCCCAGTCGCGGCCCTGGTGGCTCTCGAAGGCTTCGAAGGCCTCGGGCCACTCGGTGTAGCCGAAGTAGTCGAGGGTCTCCCCCGGAGGCCCGAAGTAGGCGATGCGCCCGCCCGGGGCGAGGACCAGGAGGCGGTCGCACACGTCCAGGCTGAGGACGCTGTGGGTGACCACGATGACGGTGCGGCCGTCGTCGGCGAGGCCGCGCAGCATGTGCATCACGGAGCGGTCCATGCCGGGGTCGAGTCCGGAGGTGGGCTCGTCCAGGAAGAGCAGGGAGGGCTTCGTCAGCAGCTCCAGGGCGACGGAGACCCGTTTGCGCTGGCCGCCGGAGAGACTGTGGATGGGCTGGTCGGCGCGCTCGCGCAGGCCGAGTTCGCCGATGACCTCGTCGACCCGGGCCTGTCGTTCGGCCCTGGCAGTGTCCTGGGGGAAGCGCAGTTCGGCGGCGTAGCCGAGGGCGCGGCGGACGGTGAGCTGGGCGTGCAGGATGTCGTCCTGCGGGACCAGGCCGATCCGGCTGCGCAGTTCGGCGTAGTCGCGGTAGAGGTCGCGGCCGTCGTAGAGGACGGTGCCGCGGTCGGCGGGGCGCAGGCCGGTCAGGGCGCCGAGGAGGGTGGACTTGCCGGCGCCGCTGGGGCCGACGACGGCGAGCAGGCACTTCGCACCGACGGGGAAGGAGACGTCGCCGAGGAGGGTCTTGCGGCCGCGGTCGACGGCCACGGTGAGGTGCTGGACGTCGAGGGACACCTCGCCCGTGTCCACGTACTCCTGGAGCTGGTCTCCGACGAGGCAGAACACCGAGTGGCCGATGCCGACGATGTCGCCTTCGCCGAGGCGCGAGGCCCCGTCGACGGGGGCGCCGTTGAGGTAGGTGCCGTTGTGGCTGCCGAGGTCGGCGATCTCGTACGTACCGTCCGCGCGGGCGCGCAGTTCGGCGTGCCGGCGGGAGACGACGAGGTCGTCGACGACGAGGTCGTTGTCGGGGGCGCGGCCGATCCGCACGGTGGTGCGGGCGGGCAGCGGACGGACGGCCGTGGGCTGCCGGAACGTGCCGGTCAGGGCCGGGTTCGAGACCCGGGACGGCCGGGCGGCGGCCGGTGCGGGCGGCGGCAGGACGGGCCACGCCGCGGCGGGCGGCGCAACGGGCGGCCCGGCCGCGGGCCGTGCGGCGGGCCGTGCGGCGGGCGGCCCGGCCGTACGGGAGGCCACGGGCGGCTCGGCCCCGGAGGGCGCGGCGGGCGGTGTCGGCTCGGACGGGGGCGGTGTCGGGCCGAGCAACAGCGCGCGCGGGCCGTCGGCCGCGTGGCCGAAGCGCAGCTCGCTGCCGGGCCCGACGCTCCACTCGTGCACGCGGCGGCCGTCGGCCCAGGTGCCGTTGGTGCTGTCCTCGTCCTCCACGGTCCAGTGGTCGCCGTCGGGCCGCAGGACGGCGTGGTGCCAGGACACGCGGGCGTCGTCGAGACAGATCTCGCAGCGGGGGTCCCGGCCGACGTGGTAGACCCGGCCGGGGCTCATCGCGGTGGAGCCGCGGTCGGTTTCCAGGACGAGCTCGGGCGCGGTCGGCACTCCGGGGCGCTGGACCATGAGCACATGTTCCCACGATCCGCCCGACCCGGCACCCGCACATCGCCGCAGGTCAGGGCCTCGTTATGGGTAATGACAACGGTCCCCGTTGCAGCCTTTGCCCATCGCGCCGGTGTGCGCTTCACTTCACGCGACGGAACCGGACACACGGGTGACGCGACGAGACGGGGGACCCATGAGCGGGCACGACCAGGATCACGGCGACGCGCACGGAGGGCACGGCCACGGACCCGGCGGACACAGCCACGGGGTGTCCGCGGACGCCGACCGGCGCTGGCTGGGGATCGCGCTCGGTCTGATCGGCGCGTTCATGGCAATCGAGGTGGTCATCGGCGTCATGGCCCACTCGCTGGCCCTGATCTCCGACGCCGCCCACATGCTGACGGACGCGGTCTCCATCGTCCTGGCCCTGATCGCGATGCGGCTGGCGGCCCGCCCGGCGCGCGGCGGCTTCACGTACGGTCTCAAGCGCGCGGAGATACTCTCCGCGCAGGCCAACGGGCTGACGCTGCTCCTGCTGGCGGTCTGGCTGGCGTACGAGGCGGTGCGGCGGCTGGCCGACCCGCCGCCGGTCGAGGGCGGGCTGGTCCTGGTGACGGCCCTGGCGGGCATCGTCGTCAACGTGGTCGCGGCCTGGTGCATATCCAGGGCGAACCGGTCCTCGCTCGCCGTCGAGGGCGCCTACCAGCACATCCTGAACGACCTGTTCGCCTTCATCGGAACGGCCGTGGCCGGTCTGATCGTGCTGACCACCGGCTTCCGGCAGGCCGACGCGATCGCCACCCTCGTGGTCGTGGTGCTGATGGTCAAGGCGGGCTACGGGCTGGTCCGCGAGTCCGGCCGGATCCTGCTGGAGGCCGCGCCGGCCCACGTCGACCCGGATGCGGTCGGCGACCGGCTGGCGGGACACCCGCCGGTCGCCGAGGTGCACGACCTGCACATCTGGACGATCACCTCCGGGCAGGCGGCGCTCTCGGCGCACGTACTGGTGGAGCCGGCGGGTGACTGCCACGCCGTGCGCCGCGATCTGGAGGGGCTGCTGGACAAGGAGTACGGGATCACGCACACCACCCTCCAGGTGGACCACACGCAGGAGTCCCTCCTCACGGTCGGCCGCGCCGGTGAGGACCCGTCCGGTGATCCGCACTGCGCGGACGCGCACGGCCCGGTGCACCGCCAGGGGCCGCACGAGCACTGACGTCCGGCCGCCGGGGGCCGCACGAGCGCTGACGTCCGGCCGCCGGTCCGCGGGAATCCCCCGTCGGGGGCCACTGGGACGGCCCGGTTCGGGGCATGGATGGACCCATGACGCACAAGCGCAGTGCCGGGCTGTTCCTGTTTCGCCGCACGGGTGGAGAGGACGCGCCCGGTGTCGAGGTCCTGCTCGGGCACATGGGCGGTCCGCTCTGGGCCGGGCGGGACGACGGGGGCTGGGCCATCCCGAAGGGCGAGTACGGGCCGGACGAGACGCCGCGGGACGCGGCCCGCCGGGAGTTCACCGAGGAGATCGGGCTGCCGCCGCCGGAGGGCCCGTACCTGCCGCTCGGCGAGGTGCGGCTGACGAGCGGCAAGCTGGTGACGATCTGGGCGGTGGAGGCGGACCTCGACCCCGCGCTGATGGTGCCCGGGACGTTCTCGATGCAATGGCCGCCCCACTCCGGGGAGGTGCGGGAGTTCCCCGAACTGGACCGGGTGGCCTGGTTCACCCCGGAGGTGGCCGAGAGGAAACTGATGCCCTCTCAGATTGCGTTTCTGGAGAGGCTGTTGGTGCTCGTGAAAAGTTGACCCGACCTCTGCTCGCCGGCAAACCCCGCCTGCAGTCAACGATCCGGCGTTCGCCCGGGCGGCGGCCGACCGGCTGCACGCGATGATCGGCGCGGTACCGGCCGCAGCCCACACCCCCCCGTACGGACGGGAACCGGCCGTGGCGGAATGCGTGTCCCAGGGGGTGGACGCCCGACGACCGGGCGGCCCGGGGGCAGGACGCCGTCACGGCGCGGAGGGGACGGGAACGATGAACGGTACGTGGACGGTCCCCGGCTACACCGAGGTCCGGGAACTGGGCTCGGGGGGCAGCGGCCGGGTGGTGCTCGCCGTCCACGACGGCACGGACACCGCGGTCGCGGTGAAGTACCTCGGCGACCGGCTCCGCGAGGACCCGGCCTTCGTCGGGGAGTTCCGGGCCGAGGCGCGGCTCATCGGCGGGCTGCGGACCCCGTACGTGGTGGGGCTGTACGAGTACGTGGAGGCGCCCGGCGGCGCGGCCATCGTGATGGAGCTGGTCGACGGCATCTCGCTGCGCGCGCTGCTCAAGCAGTCCGGGCGGACCGACGCCGAGGCCGCGCTGGTGGTGCTGAAGGGCTCCCTCCTCGGTCTGGCGGACGCGCACCGGGCGGGGGTCGTCCACCGGGACTACAAGCCGGAGAACGTACTGGTCGCGGCGGACGGCTCGTCGAAGCTGGTGGACTTCGGCATCGCGGCGGGCCGCGGCACCACGCCCGGCGTCGCCGGAACGCCCGCCTACATGGCCCCGGAACAGTGGCAGGGCCGCCCGGCCTCGCCCGCCGCCGACGTGTACGCGGCGACGGCGACCTTCTTCGAGTGCGTGACCGGGCGCAAGCCCTACGACGGGGAGAACTTCGCGGAGCTCGCGGTCCAGCACATCGAGGCCCCGGTCCCGGAGACCGAGGCCCCCGAGCCCGTGCGCCCGCTGATCCGGCGGGGCCTGGCCAAGCAGCCGGAGGAACGGCCGGAGAACGCCGAGGCGTTCGTGGCGGAACTGGAGGGCGTGGCGCTCGCCGCGTACGGGCCCGGGTGGGAGGAGCGCGGACAGCGCAAGCTCGCCGCCCTGGCCGCGCTGCTGCCGCTGCTGTTCCCCTCGGCGGGGGCCGCCGCCCACGGCACCACGGCGGTGGCCTCGACCACGCTGGGCGGCGCCTCCGGCTGGGCTCCCGGCCGCGGCGGCTGGCTCGCGACGGGCGTGGCGCTGGTCCTGGGCACGGTGCTGCTGTTCACGGCGGACGCGATCGGCAGCACCCCGGGCGGGGCGTCGGCGCTGAGCGCGTTCGCCACCACCAGCGCCGCCCCGCCGGGGCCGGGCTCGCCGACCGGGGCGGCCGGCCCGTCCGCGTCCCCGGCCCCCTCCGCGTCGGCGAGCCCCTCGCCGGCCCCGTCGCCGTCCTCCTCCCCGTCGCCGTCCGCGTCCCCGTCACCCGGAGCCACCGCGACGGCGCCGCCGACCCCCACGACGGGCGTCACGACCGAGCCGACGCCCACCCGCACGCCCACACCCACACCGACACCCACGCCGACACCCACACCCACACCCACGCTGAAGGTCACGAAGCTCGACGTGTCCCTGCGGCCCGGCATCTACCAGGGGCAGGCGACCGTCTCGCTCGCCACCCAGGGCACCGGCCCCGTCACCGTCGTCCTGCACTGGTACCTCGGCGACGCGGCCGGCGAGTTCTCCGTGCCCGACGGCACGGACACGGTCGTGGTCCCGTCCGGCTCCGTGGCCCCGGTGGTGCGGTCCCACGCCTTCACCCGCGGACGCGGCTGCCACGGCGGGGTCCGCGTCACGACCGAGCCCGCCGCGGCGAGCGGCTCCGCGTCGGACTCCCAGCCCCTGCCGCGCTGTCAGGGGCCCGCCCGATGAGCGGTCCCCACGCGCCCCGGGACGACGAGTACAGCGCCACCGTCCTCGGCAGCCACTGGATCTCCGGCCCGCCGGAGCCGGCCGGGGTCGCCCCCGACCGGGTCGAGGGCTCGGTGCTCCGGTTCGGGCCCGGGGTGACCGCTGCCCTGCCCGCGCCGTTCCCCGTCGGCGCGCCGACGGCCGCCGCGCCCCGCGGGCGCCGGGCCGCCGGGCTCCGCAGGTACGCGCTGGCCTTGCTGGTCCTGCTCGGCGTGCTCGCGTACCTGGGCTGGCAGCGGTACGGGCCCGCCCTGGAGGTGCGGGACCTGGCCGTGACCACCGCGGCCGGGGATCCGTCGTGCGACTCCGCGGTCGACGTGGTGGCCCTCGTACGGACCAACGGGCGCGAGGGCACGCTCGCCTACCGCTGGATCCGCAGCGACGGCACCCGCTCCGAACGGCTGACCGAGCGGGTGCCGCGCGGACAGCGGGAGGCGCGGCTGCACCTGCTGTGGACGTTCCGTGGAACGGGCAGCTACCCCGCGAAGGCGGAGCTGGAGCTGCTGTCGCCCGGGAGGCGCACGGCCGCGGTGGAGTTCACGTACCGCTGCCGGCCGTAGCCGATCGGCCGTTCGGCCCCGTGGCGGGTCGCGTCGGCCGTCCTTCCGGCCGGGGCGGCCGGGGCCGTCCGGCCGAAGCGCGGGTCCCAGCCGCGCTGGTTGACTCGAAGGTGTTGACGAGGGCGCGCAGGGCGCCCTGCGGCACCGCTGCGGCGTGTCACGCTCCAGCCGGCGACACACCCCAACCGGAGCGTGGCCGTCCCGCACGGAGGCCAAGTCCGCGCGGGAGGCCCGCAGCCGCTTTGGGGAGTGGCTGCGGGCCACTTGCCGTCCCCCGCCGCAACCGGGGGGCGGAGCCCTGAACCGCGCGCCGGGGTCAGAACCGGGCGTGCGCCGTGATGTCCGCCTCGAACTCCCCCGTCATCGCCGGGGTCACCGTGGGCCGGCACTGCCGGACGGCCTCCAGGTAGTCGCCGGTGGTCGCGCCGAGCTGCGCGGCGGCCGCGCCGCGCGCGCCCACCGCCTCCAGGTCCCGTTCGAAGGACACCTGCGCCGCGATCCGCGCCGCGTGCTCGATGTCGGCCGGGGTGAACAGCTCGGTCGCCGCCACCAGGGCCGCCACGTCGACGTCGGCGCGCCCCGCCGTGTACCGGGACCAGATCGCGGCCCGGGCGCCGGCGTCGGGGGTGCCGATCGGGATCAGGTAGTCGAAGCGCCCGGGCCGCAGGAAGGCCGGGTCCAGGGAGCGGACCGAGTTGGTGGCGCAGACCAGTAGCCGCTCGTCCCCCTCGCGGAACCGGGGTATCAGTTTCAGCAGCTCGTTCGTCACCCCGTGGATGCCGCCGGGCTGCGCGGGCTCGGTGCGCCGGGGCGCGATCTCCTCCACCTCGTCGATGAAGACGAGCACCCGTTCCAGCTCGGCGATCCGCGCGAAGGCGTCGCGCAGGGCGGCCGCCAGGTTGCCCTCGTCGGCGAGGCGGGACGGCAGCAGTTCGACGAACGGCCAGCCCAGCCGGGAGGCGATGGCCCGCGCGAAGGTGGTCTTGCCGGTACCGGGCGGCCCGAAGAGGGCGATGGCGCGCGGCGCCCGCACCCCGTGCGAGGCGGCGCGCTCCGGCTCGGCGAGCGGCAGGACCACGCGCCGCTCGATGAGGTCCTTCTCCTTCTCCATCCCGGCGACCCCGGTCCACAGGTCGTTGGGGAGGAAGCGGCCGCCGAGGTCGTCCAGGAGGCCGGCCGCGGGCCCGTGCAGCGGCTCGGTCTTCTCGAAGTACGCCACTGCGGGCTGCCGGGTGTATCCGGCGTTGAGCAGACCCTCGCCGAGCAGGTCCTCCTCGGGCAGGACGTACGCGATCCTCCCGACGCGGGCGGCGACGAGCCGCCGCTCCAGCTCGACGAGCAGGGCGCTGGCCAGGCCGCGGCCGCGCCAGCCGGCGGCGATCGCGATGCGCATCACCCAGGCCCGCTCACCGGTGACGCAGGCGAGGGCCGCGCCGATCGGGACGCCCTGGTGGACGGCGACCACGCACGGCTGCCTGCCGGTGAGGGCGCCGATGCACTCGGCGAGCGAGAACACGGACTCCTGGCCGAGTTCGGCCGTGGTGTCGATCAGGTGGACCACTGCGGCGAGATCGCTCTCGCGGTAGTCGTGGATGAGCCAGTTCACCGGGTACCGCCCCTCGTTCGTGCTCCTGCGGTGAGGCTAGGGGCGGGCGGGCCCGCCGCTCACGCACCGCGGTGCACAACAGCCGGTCCGCAAACCGTCCGTGTCGTCCATAGACTGGTGCTTTCCGCCGAAACGGAACCCCGGAGCACCCGCCGCGTTCATCGCATCCGACGACTCCCCCAGCGCCCGCCGGCACTCTGAGCTGCTATGACCCGGTTTCACATCCGGCCCACGGGATTCACAGCAGATTCATATGGAACTACGGGCTCCGGACAAGGGTTCGCCGGGCAGGGTCGGAACATGATCCCGCGCATGCGTTCCCATCCCCGTGCGGCCGGACGGGCCCGCGCCCGTGCCCGGCAGGCGTCCCGGATCGCGCTCGTGCTGGCCGCGCTGACCGCGCTGCTCGGCGTGGCCCTGCCGGACGCGGCCCCCGACCGGCCGCTCGGCGTCACGGCGCGGGCCGTCCCCGACGCCACGGCGAACCGGGTGGGCGCCCTGTTCGCGGGCGGTCTCGGCGGAGGGCACTTCTGCACCGCCGCGGTGGTCCGCAGTGACGACGGCGACGTGATCGCGACCGCCGCGCACTGCCTGGGCGACCCGGACAGCACCTTCTTCGCACCGGGCTACCGGGACGGCAGCGCTCCGTACGGCCTCTGGCGGATCACCGGCGTGCACGTCGCTCCGGGCTGGACGGACAGGCAGGACCCGGACGCCGACATCGCCTTCGCCACGGTGGCTCCGGTGGACGCAGGGCGGTCCGAGCCGGTGGAGGACCTGGTGGGCGGTTTCCCGGTGGCGGGCGACCAGCCCGGGCGGGCCACGGTGGAGGTCGTCGGCTACCCGCGCGCCCTGGACGCGCCGCTGCGCTGCACCAACACCACCGACCTGATCTCGCCGACCCAGCGCCGGATCGACTGCCCGGACCTCAGCGGCGGCACCAGCGGCAGCCCGTGGCTGGTCGGCGGGGCGCTGGCCGGGGTGCTGGGCGGGTACGAGGGCGGCGGCACGGTTCCGGAGGTCTCCTACAGCGCGGTGCTGGGCGAAGGGGCCGCGGCGCTGTACCGCGCGGCGGCGGCCACGGGCTGAAGCCACCGCCGGGCGACGCGTTCCGTGCGCGGCCCGGGCCCGTACGGCCAGGCCGGCATTCCGTACGCAGTCCGCACGGCGCTCAGGCGCCGCCGACGGGCCGCCCCTCCGGCGCGGGCACGAACGGCTCGAACCAGGTCGGCTCGTCCCGCAGTGCCTGGTGGATCCGGTCGAGGGAGAACCGGTCCAGCGGCGGCAGCGCGTCCACCTCGAACCAGGCGACCTCCAGCGACTCGCTGTCGTTGGCGCGGGCCTGCCCGCCGGTCGCCCGGCAGCGGAAGGTGATGTCCTGGAACTGGCAGACGTCGCCGTTGGGGTAGGTGACCGGCGCGAGCATCTGCACGAGGACCACCCGCTCCGGCACGCACGTCACCGCCGTCTCCTCGAACACCTCGCGCACGGCGGTCTCGGCCGGCTGCTCCCCCGGCTCGCAGATCCCGCCGACCACGGACCACCGCCCGGTGTCGCTGCGCCGGCCGAGCAGCACCCGGCCCCGGTCGTCGAGGACGACCGCCGTCACCCCGGGCAGCAGGAGCAGCTGGTGGCCGGCGGTGGCGCGGATCGCGCGGATGAAATCGGGTGTGGTCATCCCACGACCCTACGAGCCGGGGCCGGAGTCTCCGGCGTCAGGCAGCGCGGCGGGCGCGGAACCGGCGTGTCGCCGTCCAGCCGAGGCCGGCCGCGGCGAGGAGGAGGAGCGCGTACTCCGGCAGCGGTCCGACGACGGTGGCCGGGGTGCGGGTGGAACGCAGCGGGATCTCGGCGACGAGCGCGTCAGCGGTGAACATCTTCGTCTGCGAGACGACGCCGCCGTCGGGGCGGATCACCGCGCTGACGCCGCTGGTGACGGGGACCAGCACGGTCCGGCTGTGCTCGACGGCGCGGACCCGGTCCATGGCCAGCTGCTGGTAGGTCATCTGGCTGCGGCCGAACGTGGCGTTGTTGCTGGGTACGGTGATGACCTGCGCTCCGGCCCGGACCGTGGAGCGGACGGCGTCGTCGAACGCGGCCTCGAAGCACGTCACCATGCCGACCCCGCTGCCCGCCATGGCGAAGACGCCGGGCTCCTTGCCGGGGCCGAAGTCGCGGCGGACCCGGTCCACGTCGGAGCTGAAGAGCCGGACGAAGGACCGCATCGGAATGCGCTCGCCGAAGGGCTGGATCTTGCGCTTGTCGTAGGTCTCGGTCGGGCCCTTGACCGGGTCCCACAGGATCATCGTGTTGCGCAGCGGGCCGGTCTCCGGGGCCACGACGGCGCCGATGGCCACGGGCACGCCGATCGCCTTGACCGCCCTGTCGATGACGGCGCGGGCGTCGGGCTCGGCGTAGGGGTCGAGGTCGGAGGAGTTCTCCGGCCAGACGACGAAGTCGGGCTTCGGCGCGCGGCCGGCCTTGACGTCCTCGGCGAGCTGGACGGTGCGCGCCGCGTGGTTGTCGAGGACCTGGCGGCGCTGGGAGTTGAAGTCGAGGCCGAGCCGCGGCACGTTGCCCTGGATGAGGGCGGCGACGACGGTGCCGTCCTCGGCCGCGTCGGAGACGAGCGGCCGGGAGGCGAGGCTCGCGCCGACCGGCAGGGCGACGGCGAGCGCGGCCAGCGCGGCGGTGGCCCGGCGGGGGTGGCTGCGGGCGGCGCGCAGGACCTCGTAGAGGCCGAATCCGCACAGGGCCACGCCGAAGGAGAGCAGCGGGGTGCCGCCGAGCGCGACGAGCGGGGTGAAGACGCCGTCGGCCTGTCCGAAGGCGAGCTTCCCCCAGGGGAAACCGCCGAAGGGGGCGCGGGCCCGCAGTGCCTCCCCGGCGACCCAGACGGCGGCTGCGAAGAACGGCCATGCGGGGAGCCGGCTGACGAGGGCGATGCCGAGGCAGGTGAGGCCGATGAACGCGGCTTCGAGGGCCGTGAGCGCCAGCCAGGGTACGGGGCCGACCTCCTCACCGGTCCAGCTGAGCAGCGGCAGCAGGTACCCGAGGCCGGCGAAGAACCCGAGGCCGAAGCCGGCGCGCGCGCGGCGGCCGTGAAGGGAGCCGGCCAGCAGGGCGAGGGCGAAGGGGGCCAGCCACCACAGGGGGCGCGGCGGGAAGCTCAGGTACAGCAGTGCACCGGCGAGCGCCGCGAGCCCGGCACGCGCCCAGAACTCCTTCCGGCTCCCCTTTCCGGGGAGAGCGGCGGCTTCGGTTCCGGTGCCCGCTGCGGTCCGGCCGGCGGGCTGCGCGGGCTCGCTTCCGGCCGCGCGGGTGACACTGGTGCTCATCTGGCGGAGTGTACGGCCCCGGGGGCCGACCTCCCGTAAAGGCCCGCGTGCGGGCGCTGTGGAGGAGCCGGTCGGCCGGGCGGCGGAACCGGTCGGCCACGCGGGGGCGGCCTCCTGCCGACGGGGGCGGACCCGGCCGCGGCGGCGGACCGGGCGTCGGCCGGCGGCGCGCGGTTCAGCGGGCGAGGGCCCGGAGGTGGGTGCGGATGACCCGGACCGCGTTCTCGGCGTCGTCCACGGTGACCGTGAACAGCTTTCCGTCGCCGAGCCGCAGCTCCAGCCCTTCGCCGCGTCGGACGATGACCGCGGTGCCCTTCTCGGGCCGCCACCGGTAGCCCCAGCCGCCCCACTGCTGCGGGGTGATGCGGGGGACGAACTCGGCGGAGGCGACCTCGGCGAGCCGGATCCTGCGGCGCGGCAGTCCGATGTGGCCGCAGCGCACTTCGAGGGCTTCGGAGTCGACGGTGACGGCGACGTGCACGAAGGCGAGGGTGCCGTAGAGGATGAGCAGGCCGACGGCCAGGCAGCCGATCACGGACATGAGCAGCGGCACGATGCCGGCCGTCCAGGAGTTGTCCACGGCCAGCTCGATGCCGAGGGCGAGGCAGCCGGCGCCGGTCACGGCGAGCAGCCACTGCACGCGGTTGGAGGCCCGGCCCGTCCAGAGCGGACCCGGTGGGTGACCCGTCATGTGTAGCAGCGTACTCACGTTCCGCAGGGGCGCCACTGCCTCGCGCCCGGCCGCTCCCCCGGGGCCCGTACCGCCGGGCACCGGGCTCCGCCGGGCACCACCTGCCCCGCGCGCACCCTGCGCCTGCTCACCCTTGACCTCAACCAAACTTGAGGTTCTACGGTCCTGCCATGACCTCTCACGACGCAGTGCAGATCGTCCCCGCGCGCTATCGCAACGCGGTGGTGCCGCACGTCATGGTGGCCGACGCGCCCGCCGCCCTCTCCTTCTACGCGCGGGCCTTCGGCGCGGTGGAGGACGTCCGGCTGGAGCGGCCCGGGGGCGGCGTGCTGCACGCCGAGATCCGGATCGGCGACGCCGTCCTGATGCTCGGCGACGGGGGCGATCCCGCCGGTGACCCCTTCGCCTCCCCCACGGCGCTGGGCGGGACCTCGGTCGCGCTGCACGTGTACGTACCGGACGTGGACGCGCTCGCCCGGACCGCCGTGGCGGCCGGGGCGGAGCTGCTGCGGGAACCCCGGGACCAGTTCCACGGGGACCGGACGGCGATCCTCCGGGACCCCTCGGGGCACGTGTGGGTGTTCCTGACGCACCGGGAGGACCTGACCGCGGAGGAGCTGGCCCGCCGCCTCGCCGGGGCCCCGGGAGCGTAGGGGTCAGCGGGGCCGGCGGGGCCGGCGGGGCCGGAGGATCTGGAAGGGTTGGTACCGGGCCCGCGGGCCGCCGTACGAAGCGGGAGGCTCCGTGAGCGAGCAGGACGACCGGATCGACCGGGTGGTGGGAGCCGTACTGGGTTCGGCGGCGGGCGACGCCCTCGGCGCACCCTACGAGTTCGGCCCCGAGGGGCAGTTGACCGCGCGCGGCGAGGAAATGCGCGGGGGCGGCGGCTGGGATCCGGGGGAGGCGACCGACGACACGCAGATGGCGGTCCTGGTCGGCGAATCGCTGCTGGACCGCGGCGGCCTCGAACTCCCGGACGTCTTCGGCCGGTTCCGGCGCTGGGCGGCCGGAGGACCGAAGGACATCGGCCTCCAGGCCGAGGACGTGCTGACCAACGGCGAGCCGTGGGACCTCGCCGCGGCCCGGCACTTCCAGCTCAACGCCCGCGCGGCGGGCAACGGTTCACTGATGCGGGCGTCGACCTCGGCGGTGTACTTCGCCCCGGCCGGGCGGCAGGCCACCATGGAGGCCGCCCGGCGGATCGCGGCGCTGACACACGGCGACCGTGCGGCGTGGGAGGGCACGGCCGTCCTGCACGAGCTCGTACGGGTCGCCCTCGACGGAGCCGACCCGCTGGCCGCCCTCCCCGCGACGCTCGGCCTGGTGTGCCCGAGCACGCGCGAGCGGTACGAGCGGGTGCTCGCCGCCGACTGGCACCCGGGCCTCGCCACCGAGTTCAACGGCGCGGTGTGGCCCTGTCTGGGCTCGGCGGTGTGGGCACTGCGGACCACCGGCGGCTTCGCGGAGGCGGTGCGGGCCGCCGTGGACCTGGGCGGCGACACCGACACGGTGGCCGCGGTGACGGGCACCCTGGCCGGGGCCCGGTACGGGGCGGCGGCGATCCCGCGGCACTGGACGGACCCGCTCCACGTCCCCCTGCCGGGCTTCGGGGACCGGGTCCTGCGCGCCGAAGACCTCGGCGAACTGGCCCGGCGGCTGGCGGCGGCCGGGGCGGGAACCGCGTAGCAGCCGCACCGCGGGCCCCGCTTCAGGTCCTGCCGCGGGCTCTGCCGCGGGCTTTACGGGCGCTCGAAGACCTGAAGCACCCCGCCGACCGAGAAGCACAGGGCTCCGCACAGCGTGCCCCAGTTGGCGATGTCGGAGTTGACCAGGCTCCCGGTGGCCGGCCGGGTGAACGCGGCCAGTGCCGACACCATGAAGAGCACCGATCCCACCTGGTTGACGGCGACGATCCACCAGCCCGGGCTCCGGGAGCGGAAGCAGGGCCTGGACCGGTGGCATACCTCGGCGAAGGCGAGGTGTCCCGACACCAGGAACAGGAGGCATCCGACCACGTCGGGGGTCCAGACGAGCCGGTTGAGCTGTTGGGCGCTGAGTCCCTGGAGGAAGGAGTCCAACAGGTTGACGCCGAACACGAGCGTCCCGACGAACAGGACGAACGTGCTCAGCCAGTCCAGACGCATCGGCTCGTACCCCCACCACCGCCAGCCGGCCGTCACCAGCCGGCCGCCGCCCGGGGAGTGACGGGGCGCGTTCAGTACCTGGAGGAGCGAGGTGTAGCCGCCCAGGTTGAAGAACAGGCCGCCGGTGAAGAAGACGGAGGCGCTCACGAGCGGGTCGCCCGACCCGAACTGGGCCAGGGCGGCGCCGAGCGCGAAGAGCCCCCCGCCGACGACGAACGCGGCCGAGGCGACGGCGTTCAGCCTGCGGAGGCGGCCGAGGGCCTCGGCGTCGGCGCTCTCGGACCGGGTGGCCGTGCCCCCGGGGCCTTGGACCGAGAGCACCCCCCGCTTGCGCGCGGGCCGGGACTCCCACACCACCGTTCCCCCTTCGGGGCGGCGCCAGGAGCGCCGGGTGGTGAACGGTCCTGGACCTTCGGCACGCTGCTCGGGCTGTCCCACGTCCCGAGCCTAAGCGCCGTCCCGTCATCCCTGGTGGATCAGCGCGCGGCGTCAGATGCGGTGCGTCGCACGACGGGTGCCGGCCCGGGCGGGCCGTGGAACGCGCCTGCCGCGCCGTCGCGCACCCGTCGCTCACGTGGGGGGCACCCGTCCGACCGCCGCGGAGCGACGGGCCCGAGCGGAACGGCAACGGAAGGACGTCAGGGGAAAGACGTCAGGGGAAGGACGTCAGCGGACGGCGGCCGTGCCGCGTGCTCCCCGGCCCGCGAGGAGCCGTCCCTCCGCGTAACCGAGGGCGGCGGCCGGCAGGGACCCGGGGCGGCCGCTGCGCAGCACGGTCAGGCCGCCGGTCGCGGGCAGAGCGGGCTCGGGAGCGGCGCCGATGCGGCGCAGCGCCTGGACGGCCACCGGCTCGGCGGACCCGTGGAAGACGAGGTCGGCGCCTCCGGTGCGGGCGGCGAGGGCGGCCCGGATGGCGGTCTCGACCAGCTCGTAGTGGGTGCAGCCGAGCACGACGTCGGCGACGTCGGCCGGAGTGAGTTCGGCGGCGGCGGCGACGGCGGCCGTCACGGCGGAGCCGTCGGCCGCTTCCACGGCGTCGGCGAGGCCGGGACAGGGCACCTCGGTCACCCGCGCCCCGGCGGCGAACGCGCGGATCAGCTCGCGCTGGTACGGGCTCCCGGTGGTGGCGGGGGTCGCCCAGATCGCCACGCGGCCCCGGCCGGCGGCCGCGGCGGGCTTGATCGCGGGGACGGTGCCGATGACGGGGATCGCGGGCTCCAGCGCGGCCCGCAGGGCGGGGAGGGCGTGCACGGAGGCGGTGTTGCAGGCCACGATGAGCGCGGCGGGCCGGTGGGCGGCGGCGGCCCGCGCGACGTCGAGGGCCCGCCCGGTGAGGTCCTCGGGGGTCCGCGGGCCCCAGGGCATCCCGTCGGGGTCGGAGGACAGCACGAGATCCGCGTCCGGCCGCAGCCGCCGTACCGCCGCGGCCGCCGCGAGGAGGCCGATTCCGGAGTCCATGAGCGCGATCTTCACCCCGTCACCTTAGTCGAAGCCCCCGCTGGACCGGCCTGCGGCCACGGCGGCGGCGCCACCCGCCGGAGCCCCGCACGGGGCGCGGCCTGACCCCCGACGGGGAAGCGCCCCGGCCCGCCGACGGGGGCAGGCCGACGGGGGCGGGCCACGGGGGCGGGCAACGGAGCGCGGCACCCGCGGGCGGGACCCCCGCCGCGGGGGCCCGCACGGAGGCCGGCACCGGCGGGGCCGCTCCTTCGGTCGGCCGGCCGCACCCGCCCCGGGCCCGCTCGCGGACGGCCGCCGGGCCCCGCGTCGCCGGCCGCCTCGGGAGACGCGCCGGGCCGGGGCGCCGCCGGGTGCGGGACACGGCCGTCGGGGAGCGGCACACTGCCGGGATGGGCCTCCTCACCGCCGCCTGTGCGGCCTACGCCTCCCTCGCCGCCTGGCTCTGGCTCACCCTGGCCCAGGGCATGTTCTGGCGCACCGACGTCCGCCTCCCCCCGCGCTCCGCCCCCGCCCGCTGGCCGTCCGTCGCGATCGTGGTCCCGGCGCGGGACGAGGCCGGGGTGCTGCCCCGGAGCCTGCCCTCGCTCCTCGCGCAGGACTATCCCGGCGACGCCGAGGTCATCCTGGTCGACGACGGCAGTACGGACGGCACCGCCGACCTCGCCCGCCGCCTGGCCGCCGAACAGCCCGGGCTGCCCCTCACGGTGACCTCCCCCGGCGACCCGGCGCCGGGGTGGACGGGCAAGCTCTGGGCGCTGCGCCACGGCATGGCCGTCGCCCGTACCGCTCCCGCACCCGAGTACCTGCTCCTCACCGACGCCGACATCGCGCACGAGCCCGACAGCCTCCGCGAGCTGGTCGCCGCAGCGACCTCCGCCGACCTGGACCTCGTGTCCCAGATGGCGCGGCTGCGGGTCGCGACCCCGTGGGAGCGGCTCGTCGTGCCGGCGTTCGTGTACTTCTTCGCCCAGCTGTACCCCTTCCGCCGGATCAACCGTCCCGGCGCCCGTACCGCGGCCGCGGCCGGCGGCTGCGTCCTGCTGCGCACCGGGGCCGCCGTCCGGGCGGGCGTGCCCGACTCGATCCGGCAGGCCGTGATCGACGACGTCTCCCTCGCCCGTGCCGTCCAGCGCTCCGGCGGCCGCATCTGGCTGGGGCTGGCGGAGCGGGTGGACAGCGTGCGCCCGTACCCGGCGCTCGCGGACCTGTGGCGGATGGTCTCGCGCAGCGCGTACGCCCAACTCCGCCACCGGCCCGTGCTGCTGGCCGGGACGGTGGCGGGACTGGTGCTCGTGTACCTCGTGCCGCCGGCCGCCCTCCTCGGGGGCCTCGCGGCGGAACGCCCCGCCGTCGCCTGGGCGGGCGGTCTGGCCTGGCTGCTGATGGCCGGAACGTACCTGCCGATGCTGCGCTACTACCGCCAGCCGGCCCTGCTCGCGCCCCTGCTTCCGTTCACGGCGCTGTTGTACCTGCTGATGACCGTCGATTCCGCCGTCCAGCACTACCGGGGCCGCGGCGCCGCCTGGAAGGGCCGTACCTATGCCCGTCCCAGCGACGCCTGAAACGGCGAACTACCGTCCGGACCAACATCGTCCGAGGTCATGGCA
The DNA here is from genome assembly GCF_042715295.1 of Streptomyces sp. NPDC058701. Classification (NCBI taxonomy): domain Bacteria; kingdom Bacillati; phylum Actinomycetota; class Actinomycetes; order Kitasatosporales; family Streptomycetaceae; genus Streptomyces; species Streptomyces sp. NPDC058701. Next base: position 147,305 of record NZ_JBHXSY010000003.1, read on the forward strand.
TTGTGACGCTGCGTCAGCACGAAATGGGTGCAGCGCACAACCAGCAGGTACGAGTAGGGGCGAGGTGGGACGGAAGTGGTGAATCGTGCACGGGAAGGCCAAGTGGCAGCCGCGGTCCTGACCTGCGAATATGCAGGTCAGAGCGGTGTTCGCCCAACCTCGCTATGGACCACGTGAAGTCGTGGGCTTAACTTAGGTCCCATGACCTCCCCCCGCTCCACTTATGGCGGCGGTTACTACTCCGCGCCCTCCTTCCAGGACACCCCCATCTACGACTCCCTCGTCGCCGAGCGCGGCACTCCGCAGATCGCCCCGATCCGCGTCCCGGCCGCCTACGAGTCCCCGAGCGCCGGCTACTCCACCGGCTACTCGAACGGTGGATACCTGCCGGCCCTCGCGTCGGCCCTGCCCGCCCTGCCGCCCGCACCGCAGCAGAACGCGCCCGCGTACGGCTACCCGTACCAGCAACAGGCGGCACCGCAGCCGATGCCGCTCCAGCAGGCGCCCGTCCCGTACATCCCCCAGCAGCAGCCGATGGCCGCCCGCGGCGGGTACGTGGCCCAGCCGCAGCAGCAGCAGCAGCCCCGCCCGGTCGCCGCGTCCACCGGCTACGAGGCCATGCGCCCGGCCGCGCCGCGCCCGATGCAGGCTCCGGCGCCCGCGGCCACGTACGAGGACCCGTACGGCCGCCCGTACCAGGGACGGGGCTACTGACGGGACCGTCGAAACCCGCTGGGGCGGAGGAGGCGGGGGCTGGCAGGATGCCCCCATGGCGAACATGCGCGTCCAGTCGCTCCACGTCCACCCCGTCAAGTCGGTAGCGGGGACCGCTCCCGACGCGGTGGCCGTGGAGCCCTGGGGCCTGTCCGGGGACCGGCGCTGGGCAGTGGTCGACACCGGGGGCGCCGTCATCACACAACGCCAGCAGCCCCGGCTGGCCCTGGCCGCGGCCCGTCCGCTCGACGGGGGCCGCATCGGGCTGTCGGCACCGGGCATGCCGGAGCTGGTCGTGGAGGTGCCCGCGCCGGGTTCGCCGGAGCCGGTGCTGCTGTTCGGGAAGAAGGTCGAGACCGTGGTCGCGGCGCAGGACGCCGCGGCCTGGTTCAGCGCGTACCTCGGGGTGGGGGCGCGCCTGGTCCACCTGGACGATCCGGCCGTGCGCCGGCCCGTGGACCCGGACTACGCGCTGCCGGGCGAGACGGTGAGCCTGGCCGACGCCTACCCGCTGCTGATCACCACCCTCGGCTCGCTGGACGCGCTCAACTCGCTGATCGCGCGGGGGGACCACCCGGCGGAGGGACCCCTGCCGATGAACCGGTTCCGCCCGAACGTGGTGGTGTCCGGAGCCGGTGCGTGGTCGGAGGACGGCTGGCGGCGCATCGCGATCGGCGACGCCGAGTTCCGCGGGGTCCGTGAGTGCGGGCGGTGCGTCGTCACGACCACCGACCAGGCGACGGCGCGGCGCGGCAGGGAACCGCTGAAGACGCTGGCCGTGCACCGCCGGATCGGCAGGTCCCTTGCGTTCGGGAGACACCTGGTGCCCGTTCGGCTGGGCACGGTGCGGGTCGGCGACGAGGTGCGCGTGCTGGAGTGGGCCGAGGGACGGGCCCGGGAGTGAGGACCGGGGCAGCCGGAGCGGTCCGGAGCGCCGCGGAGGCGGCGCCCGCGGGGCCCGCCGCCGGAATGACACCTTCGGGGGGCTCCGGGCCGGGGTTGGAACCAACGTGCCGCGCCGTGCCGTTGGATCGGTCAGGACAGGTGGGCACCCGTGGGGACTCCGACACCGGATCGGGTGACACATGTCTCGCGCGTCCCGGAATGCGCGTCCCGGGGGCATGCGGGAGGCTTGGACGCGCAGGCAGGCGGAAGCAGGGGGATCCGGACCGTGCGGACAGCGATGGGTGTGTGGCGTTGGCGGCGCAATCCGCTGCGCCGGCCGACCGACCTCGTCGAGGCGTGGGTGGCCTTCGGGGCGGTGGTGTGTTTCCTGCTCGTGGCCCCTGCCCTCGGCTGGGCCGTGGGCGTGCGGGTGGACGGGACCCTTCAACGGGCCGCGAACGAGCAGCGGCAGGAGCGCCACCTGGTCCCGGCGGTGGTGGTCCGGCCCGCTCCCGAGCCCGCGGAGGAAGCCTCGGCCGACCCGTCGGCGCAGCGGACCGCCCCGCGGCGGACGCAGGTCGTGGCCGCGTGGACCGGGCCCGACGGCAGCAGCCACGAGGGCACGGTGCCCGCCGCGGAGGAACCGCCGCGGACCGGCGACCGGTTCCGGATGTGGACCGACGGGCACGGCCGTGCGGTGGGGCGACCGCTCGACCCCTCCGCCGCCGCGTTCCACGCGGGGACGGCGGGCCTGGCCGCCGCCGTCTGCGCGGCCGCGCTGGTGGAGACCGTCCGGCGGATGATCGTACGCAGGCTCATGCATCGGCGGTACATACGTCTGGACCGGGCGTGGGCGGCGGCTTGGCCCGACTGGGGCCGGGCGGGCGCGGGAAGTTGACCTGGCATCCCACCGGCCCCGCGCGCGCTACGGTGGAGCGGCCGGACCGGGCGCCCTCGGCCGCTCCACCCCGGTGGGCCGCTCCCAGCGCCCCGACCGGCCCCGGCGAGTACGGAATGTTCTACGGGTACGACAGGTTCGACGGTTCCAGTGACCGCGGTGTCAGTGACCGCGGTGGCTTTCGACGGTTTCAGTGGCTTCGGCCGCGTCGACAGCGCGAGTACGAGGGCGGGGGCACGACAGCACCATGGCTCAGGGCACGGTCCAGGTGACGCACGGCGGGGCTTCGCGGTGGCGGCGCCGATCCGGTGAGTATCCGACGCTGGCCGCCGCACTGGCCGTCGCGGGCGACGGTGACGTGCTGTCCATTCCCCCCGGCACCTACCGGGAGAACCTGGTGGTGCTCCACGCGGTGACCCTGCGCGGTCCCGAGGGCGGTCTGGGTTCGGTGCGGATCGCGCCTCCCGACGGGGTCGCGCTGACCGTGCGCGCGTCCGCCGTGATCCAGGACCTGCACCTGGAGGGCCAGGACCGGGCCGCTCCCGCCCTGCTCGTCGAGGACGGCTCTCCCGAGCTGACCGACCTGCGGGTGAGCACCCGCTCGGCGGCCGGCATCGAGGTGCGCGGCAGCGGAGCGCGTCCGCTGGTGCGGCGCTGCACCGTGGAGAACCCGACCGGGGTCGGCATCGCCGTCCTGGACGGCGGCGGCGGGGTGTTCGAGGAATGCGAGGTCGTGGCCGCCGGGCAGAACGGCGTCTCGGTCCGCGGCGGCGGCCGCCCCCGGCTTGAGCGCTGCCGGATCCACCACGCCACCGGCGCGGGGATCGCGGTCACCGGTGAGGGCTCGGGCCTGGAGGCGCTGGGCTGCGAGGTGTACGAGATCAAGGGCACCGGCGTGCAGATCGCCGCCCGCGCCACGGCCCGGCTCACGGACTGCTCGGTGCACCGCACGTCGACCGACGGAATCACCCTCGACACGGACGCGGTGCTCACGCTCGCCGGCTGCGACATCCACGACATCCCGGAGAACGCGGTGGACCTGCGCTCCCGGTCGGTCCTCACCCTCAGCCGCACCACGGTGCGCAGGTTCGGCCGCAACGGCCTGTCGGTGTGGGACCCGGGGACCCGCGTCGACGCCGAGTCCTGCGAGATCCACGACAGCACGGGCGACTACCCGGCGGTGTGGGTCAGCGACGGGGCCTCGGTCTCCCTCGACTCCTGCCGGGTGCACGACGTGCCGGACGCGCTGTTCGTGCTGGACCGGGGTTCGCGCGTGGACGTCGTCGACAGCGACCTGTCGCAGGTGCGCAACACGGCCGTCTCGGTGAGCGACGGCGCCACCGCGCAGCTCGACGACTGCCGGATCCGGGAGGCCGCGACCGGGGCGTGGTTCCGCGACCACGGCAGCGGCGGCACCCTCGCGAACTGCACGATCGACGCGGTGCAGACGGGGGTGATCGTGACCAAGGGGGCCGATCCGGCCCTGGAGCGGTGCACGGTCACCTCCCCCGCCGAAGCGGGGTTCTACGTGTCGGCGGGCGGCCGCGGGACCTTCACCGCCTGCCGGGTGACGGGCAGCTCCGGCTTCGGCTTCCATGTGATCGACGGCTGCCGGACGACCCTGAAGGGCTGCCACACCGAGCGCTGCGCGCGCGGGGGCTACGAGTTCGCCGAGGACGGCCCGGAGGCCGAGGACTGCACGAGCGACGAGCCCGGTGCCCGCCTGGCGGCCCAGTCGAGCCCGGGTGCCGGCTCAGCCGGGGCGCGGACGGGCATCCGTACGGTCACGGCCGGCGGCGGTGCCGCGCCGGCGCGGTCCCCGTCGGAGGCGGAAGTCCCCGTACCGCGGCCCGGGGACGCGGGGGACGGTGCGCAGGACCCGCCGCCGGCCGCCCGCGGTTCGGGCGAGGTGCTGGGGCAGCTCGACGGGCTGGTCGGGCTGGAGAGCGTCAAACGCGAGGTCCGGGCGCTCACGGACATGATCGAGGTGGGCCGGCGGCGGCAGCTGGCCGGGCTCAAGGCCGCCTCGGTCCGCCGGCACCTGGTCTTCACCGGCTCCCCCGGAACCGGCAAGACGACGGTCGCCCGGCTGTACGGGGAGATCCTCGCCTCGCTCGGGGTGCTGGAGCGGGGCCACCTCGTCGAGGTGTCCCGGGTGGACCTGGTCGGCGAGCACATCGGGTCCACGGCGATCCGCACGCAGGAGGCCTTCGACCGGGCGCGCGGCGGGGTGCTGTTCATCGACGAGGCGTACGCGCTGGCGCCGGAGGACTCGGGCCGCGACTTCGGGCGCGAGGCGATCGACACCCTGGTGAAGCTGATGGAGGACCACCGGGACGCAGTGGTGGTGATCGTCGCCGGGTACACGGCGGAGATGGACCGCTTCCTCACCGTGAACCCGGGGGTGGCCTCGCGGTTCTCCCGGACCATCACGTTCGGCGACTACGGACCGCAGGAACTGCTGCGGATCGTGGAACAGCAGGCCGAGGAGCACGAGTACCGGCTCGGCGAGGGCACGTCCGGGGCGCTGCTGACGTACTTCACGGAGCTGCCGAAGGGCCCCGCGTTCGGCAACGGGCGGACCGCGCGCCAGACCTTCGAGTCGATGGTCGAGCGGCACGCGGGCCGGGTGGCGCAGCTCACCGAACCGAGCACGGACGACCTCACCCTGCTCTTCCCGGCGGACCTGCCCGCGCTCCCGGCCCTGCCCGCCCTGCCCGCTTCCCACTGAGGCGCGGGGCGGCGCCGGGCCGCGGAGGCGGGAGCCCGCTGCGCCCCGCGGCACCGCACCCCACGGGGGCGGACATCTGACGGGCCGCCAGCCAAGGGTTGTCCCGTAATCCCTGCCGCGCGCCCGCCAGGGAGCGGGACAGCCCTTAGGGTGTCGGGCACGCCGTCCGCACACGCGTTCCCGACCCTGGGGGTAAACCGACATGGCTCACCGACTCCGTCCGGTGGGGACGGACTTCACCGAGGACGCCCCGATGCGGCTGAGGTTCACGGCCGAGGCCTCCGCGGCGCCCGCCCTGGTGTACCAGGCGCTCGCGGAGGACGTCACGGGCTGGCCCGCCTGGTTCCGCGCCGTCACGCTGGCCCGGCCCACGCACGGCGGCGCCGGACGGGAGGTGCGGCTGGTGGGCGGGGTCCGGTTCCAGGAGACGATCATGGCCGCCGATCCCGAGCAGCGGTACGCCTACCGGGTCGACGAGACCAGCGTCCCCGGGATGCGCGCCCTGCTGGAGGAGTGGCGGCTCACCCCTGCGGGCTCCGGCACCCGGATCCTCTGGACCTTCGCCGCGGACGGCACGCGCGCGTTCCGGTTCGCCCTCGCCGCCTCCCGGCCCGGGCTGGGCCGCTCGTTCCGTTCGGCCGTGCGTGCCCTGGACGGGCGCCTCGCCGCCGCTCACGCGGCGGGCCCGCAGGAGCGGTAGCGGGGGGCGGGGACCGGCGGCGGGTCGCAGCCGCAGCCGGTGCGGGCTCCCGACTCCTCCCGGGCCAGGGGCGTGTCGCCCCCCGGTCCGCCGGGTCCCCTGCCACCGGTCAGGCGGTTGGCTCGCGCCACACACCCGTCGTGAGCAGGGTGTCGAGGGTCTTCGCGTACGGGGTGATGTCGAGGCCCTGCGCCGCCAGCCAGTCGTCGGAGTAGTACTTGTCGAGGTAGCGGTCCCCCGGGTCGCAGAGCAGAGTGAGCACGCTGCCCGTGCGCCCCTCCGCCACCATCTCCGAGATGATCTTCAGCGCGCTCCAGAGGCCGGTGCCGGTGGAACCGCCCGCCTTGCGCCCTATGGCCGTCTCCAGGGCGCGGCAGGCCGCGACGCTCGCCGCGTCCGGCACCTTCATCATCCGGTCGATGGCGCCCGGCACGAAGCTCGGCTCCATCCGCGGCCGTCCGATGCCCTCGATGCGCGAGCCGCAGTCGCTGCTCGCGTGGGGGTCGTGGTTCGTCCACCCGTCGAAGAAGCAGGAGTTCTCCGGGTCGGGGACGCAGATGCGGGTGTCGTGCTGCATGTAGTGCACGTAGCGGGCGATGGTCGCGGAGGTGCCGCCGGTGCCGGCGGTGGCCACGATCCAGGCGGGCTCGGGGAAACGTTCCAGCCGAAGCTGCTGGAACATCGATTCGGCGATGTTGTTGTTGCCGCGCCAGTCGGTGGCCCGCTCCGCGTACGTGAACTGGTCCATGTAGTGCCCGCCGGTGCGGGCGGCCAGCTCGGCGGACGCCTCGTACATCTTCATCGAGTCGTCCACGAAGTGGCATTCGCCGCCGTGGAACTCGATGAGGCGGCACTTCTCCGGGCTGGTGGTGCGCGGCATGACGGCGATGAAGGGAACGCCGATCAGCTTGGCGAAGTAGGCCTCGGAAACCGCCGTGGAGCCGGACGAGGCCTCGATGACCGGGCGGCCGGGACGGACCCAGCCGTTGCAGAGGGCGTAGAGGAAGAGCGAGCGGGCGAGGCGGTGCTTGAGGGAGCCCGTGGGGTGCGTCGACTCGTCCTTGAGGTACAGGTCGATGCCCCACTCCTCGGGAAGCGGGAAGCGCAGCAGGTGGGTGTCGGCCGAGCGGTTGGCATCCGCCTGGACCTTGCGGACGGCCTCCTTCAGCCAGGCCCGGTAGTCCGCGTCGCTGCGGTCGACGTCGACGGTCGTGGCGGTGGTGCCGGTGGTGCTCATGCGCCGTGCTCCTTCATGCGTGTGCGCGGGTCTTTCACCCCCTGCTTTCGCAATGTACCCCCCTCACCTGCACAAACAGTCGCTTTGGGTTTCCATGCGCATCTCTTTCGGTCGCGTTCGGTTGCACTGCGGCGCACCGTGGGTGACCCTGGTGGAGCATTACCGAGGGTGCAGCACCCGTAACACTCATGTCGGGGAGTCGCAGCCGTGATCAGTCATTCCCGCAGGCACTGCGTCGTCGAACTGCAGGCCTTGCCGTGCCGGATCGGCCAGATCCGCAGAATCGTTTCTGCTCAGCTGCGCCACTGGCAGCTCGATCCGCTCATCGACCGGGCCGCGCTCGGCGTGACGGAACTGCTCAGCAACGTCCACCGCCACGCGCAGCCCGACAAGACCTGCACGGTCGAGATCGAGCTCCGCCTGGGGCGCCTCACCGTCTCGGTCATCGACGGCGATCCGCGACTCCCCGTGCTCCGGGAGGCGCGAGCGGAGGCGCTGGAGACCTGCGGACGCGGACTCGCGCTCGTGGCGGCGGTCAGCGAGGCCTGGGGCGCGCGGAACCGGTCCGACGGCTCCGGCAAGGTGGTCTGGTTCTCGCTGCGGGCGGCCCCTGCGCGGGCGGCGACGCCGACGCGCGCGGTGCGCATCGCGGCCAAGCCGGTACGAGAACCCGCCCGGACGGCGGTCGTCGCCGTGGAGCCCGGAACGCTTCCGGCGCCCCTGCCGGTGGCGGCGTCGGCTTCGCTCGCGGCGGCTCCGGCGTCGGCTTCGGCCGCGGCGGCTCCGGCTCCGATGTCGGTCGCGGCGGCTTCAGCTTCGGCTTCGGTCGCGGCGCCGTCCCCGGTTTCCCCGTCGGCCCCGGTCTCATCCGCCGTTTCCACGTCGGCCCCGGCCGGCCTCAGACCCGGCTGACTCCCGCCGCCGGATCCGTCCCGCCCCGCCCCGGCGTGCCCCGGGCGGAGCGACGGGCGCCCAGGGGGTGTCGTCACACTCGCTCCCGCCGTGCCCCCTCCAGGCGTACGGAACGAGCGTGACGACACTCCTGGGCGCTTAGGCCGCAGCGCCCAAGGCGCCCAGCGGGTCGTCCAGGACCGGCTGCCACGCCAGTTCCGCCGCGCCCACCAGGCTGTTGTGGTCCAGGGTGCACGGCAGGATCGGCACGCCCCCGCTGCGCCCCCACAGGCTGCGGTCCGCGACGACCGCGCGCAGCCGCTCCGGGTCGGCGTGCAGCAGCTCGCGGTGGAGCCCGCCCAGAATGATCCGGTCCGGGTTCAGGATGTTCACGAGGCCCGCGAGGCCCAGGCCCAGCCGGTCGATGAGCTCCTCGGCGGCCGCGCGCACCGCCGGCTCCGCGTACTCCTCCCGCAGCAGGTCGCGGGCCTGAGCCAGCAGGGACACCTCGGGGCCCGGAGTGCGGCCCGCCGCCGTGAGGAAGGCCAGCGGGTCCGCCTCCACGTCCAGGCAGCCCCGGCCGCCGCAGTGGCAGGCGCGCCCCTCCGGGTTCACGGTGAGGTGGCCGACCTCCAGGGCCAGGCCCGAACTCCCGCTGTGCAGGCGGCCGTCCAGGACCAGCGCTCCGCCGACCCCGCGGTGCCCGGTGGCCACGCACAACAGGTGCTGCGCGCTGCGCCCCGCGCCGTGCCGGTGCTCGGCCAGCGCCGCGAGGTTGACGTCGTTGCCGGTCAGGGCCGGGCCGTCGATCCCGGCCGCCTTCACGCACTGGGCGAAGATGGCCCGTACGGGAGACCCGGCGGGCCAGGCCAGGTGCAGCGGGTTCAGTGCCGTGCCCTCCGGCTCGGCCACCGCCGAGGGGACCGCGAGACCGGCGCCCACGCACCGGCGGCCGCTCTCCGCGAGCAGTGCGGCTCCCGCCGCCACCACCGCGCCGAGCACCTGCGCCGGATCCGCGGAGACGATCACCTTGCCGGGAGCGGTGGCCACGATCCGCCCGCCGAGGCCCACCAGGGCGGCCCGGAAGCCGTCCGAGTGCACCTGCGCGGCGAGTGCGACCGGGCCGTCCTCGGCCACCGACAGCCGGTGCGAGGGGCGCCCCTGGGTGCCGCCCGCGCCGCCGGGCCGGGAGTCGACGCGGATCAGCCCGAGCGCCTCCAGCTCCGCGGCGACCGCTCCGGCGGTGGCCCGGGTGACGCCGAGCTCGGCGGTGAGGACCGCCCGGGTCGGGGCGCGCCCGGTGTGGACGAGCTCCAGCGCGGGGCCGAGCGCGCCGCGGCCCCGCTCCAGCCTGGTCCGCGTGGCTGTGCCGGACGCGATTGGCGTGGTCGCGTCCCCCACCCGCGGCGGGGCCCCGTTGCCGTTCATGACAGCGATCCTCGCATGATCGGAGGGCCCCGGACGCCCGGTGATCACGCGAGCCCGCCGACCCGGAGGGTGATGTTGAGCCGCCCGGTGAGCCCGAGGCCTTGCGGGCCCGTACCCGGCAGGACCTTCGGCACCCCGTGGTAGGCCAGTCGGCTCGAACCGCCGAAGACGAACAGGTCGCCGCTGCACAGCTCGACGTCGCGGTACGGCCGTCCGCGCGAGGCGGTGTTCCCGAAACGGAAGACGCAGGTGTCGCCGAGGCTGAGGGAGACCACCGGCGCCGGGGACCGCTCCTCGGCGTCCCGGTGCATGCCCATCCGGGAGTCCCCGTCGTAGAAGTTGATCAGGGCGACGTCGTACGCCACCTCCTCCGCGGGGGGTGCGCCGTACGCCGCGGCCACGGCCTCCCGGCCGAGTGCGGCGAGCCGCTCCGGCATCGGCTTCACCGGGGCCCCGTCGCCGTCGACGGCGGTGTCGGCGTACCCGTACGGGTACCAGTGCAGGCCGAGGCACACCTGCCGGGCGGTCATCGTCCCGCCTCCGGGCGTGCGTACGGTGCGCAGCCCGGCGGGCGGCCGGGCCCAGCCGCGGCACGCCTCCAGCAGCTCCCGCTGGTGCGCGGCGCCGAGCCAGTCGGGGACGTGCACGGCGCCGGGGGCGATGACGGTCCGCTCGCGCGGGAAGAGTTCGCCGTCCATACCCCCATTGTCGCGAACGGGCTGGAAGACTCGCCCGCATGGAGATCAACGCTTACCTGAAGGCCCTGGAGCGGGAGGGCCGGCTCGTGGCCGACCTGGCGGAACGGGCGGGCACGGACGCCCCGGTACCCACCTGCCCCGGGTGGCGGGTCGGCGATCTGCTCCGGCACACCGGCTCCGTCCACCGCTGGGCGACCGGCTACGTCGGGGAGGCGCGGCTGGAGCCGGTGCCGCTCACGGAGCCGCCGGAACCGGCCGGGACGGAGCTGATCGGCTGGTACCGCGAAGGACACGCGACGCTGGTGCGGACGCTCACCGGGGCCCCGGCCGACGTGCAGTGCTGGACGTTCCTGCCGACGGCCGCCCCCTCGCCGCTGGCCTTCTGGGCGCGGCGGCAGGCCCACGAGACCGCCGTGCACCGGATGGACGCGGAGGCGGTGCTCGGACTGCCGTTCTCGGCGGTGGAGCCGGAGTTCGCGGAGGACGGGGTGGACGAGCTGCTGACCGGCTTCCACGCGCGGCCGCGCAGCAGGGTGCGGACCGCGGAACCGCGGGTGCTGCGGGTGCGCGCCACCGACACGGCCGCGGTGTGGACCGTACGGCTGTCGCCGGAGCCGGCCCGTACGGTGCGCGACGCGGTGGACGGGGCGGCCGACTGCGAGGTGTCCGGGACGGCGGCCTGGCTCTACGCGGCCCTGTGGAACCGGCTTCCGCTCTCGGGCCCGGGGGTGACCGGGGACGCGGCGCTGGCGCGGCTGTGGACGGAGGCGTCCGGCATCTGAACGGGCGGTACGGGGCATCGGGGCGGGGACGGCACCCTGGTGGCAGCGGGGTCGGGCTGTGACACTGCCCGCATGGATCGACGTACGCAGAGGGACCGGGACGCGATCACGATCGAGATCGGCTACGCCCTGGTCAGCGCCTGTTTCGCCGCCGCCCTCACTTTCGGCGCGGTGTACGGGGCCGCCCCCGCGTTCTCCCTGTCCCCCGCGGCGCACCGCGGACTGGAGCTCGCGGGCACGATCCTGGCGGCGGCGGTCTTCGCGCTCCGCGTCACGCACGTCCTGTGGCGCTTCGCCCGGCGCCCGGAGAACGACGGCCGCTAGGCGTCTCTTTCGGACCCGGCACGATCCGAAAGAGACGGCCCAGGGTGGCGGACGCGGCCACAGCCGGGGGTGCTCGGCGTTCGACCGGGTGGCTCCGCGCAGGCGCCCGGGCCGGTGGCGGGGGTCAGACGCCGGTGTACCTCTCCTGCGGCCGCATGCGGGCGTTCGGTAAGGTCGGCCTCCCACATGATCATGGGGGTAAGTCGATGTTCCTTTCCACTGCGCGCGGTGCTGCCGTGCTCGTCGCCGCGCTGGCGGCCCTGTCCGTCTCCTGCAGCGCGGACCCGGCCGAGCAGTCGCGCGCCGACGCGCCGGTCTCGGCCTCGGCCTCGGCCTCGGCCTCGGCCTCGGTCTCGGCCTCGCCGTCGGTCGCGGAGTCGCCTTCGGTGTCCGCGTCGGCGTCCGCGTCCGGTCGGCCGGAGGCGTCCGCGACCGGCGGGGCCGCGGACCGCATCACCGCTCCGGCCGAGAAGGTCCGCGACGCCTTCGCCGGCCTCCAGGCCACGCTGAACGACTCGTGCACGCCCGGGAACTGCGCCTACTTCCTCGGCCGGGTCCACGAGGAACTCCACCGGATGGACCGCGCGATGAAGGCCGACCCGAAGGGGGCCGGGCACTTCCCCGAGCCGATCGCCCTGATCGCGAAGCTCGATGCGGAGCTCGGCGACGACCGCACCTTCGAGAACCTGAAGAAGCACGAGACGCTTCTGGTCGGCACCCGCGACAAGATCAACACCTGGATGCAGGGCCACCCCGACGACTACCGCTGACGGACCCGGGGCTCGGGCGCCTCGCGGGCGCCTCCCGGGCGGCGACTCGGGGGGCGCCGGTACGCCCTCCGCCCTCAACCGGCACCCCGGCGGCCGCCGGCACGGCTGGTTCACCGTCCGCGTCCGCGCCGACTCGCTGCGGCGGCTCGGGCTGCGTCCCGAGCGGCCCTCCAGCGAACCCACCGGACCGCCCCCGCCCGGCTGGTGGCCCTTCGCCGCCGAGCGCGGCGCGCGAGGCCCTTCGGGGCTCCTTCACGGAGCGGGCCGGGCTCAGCCGAGGGCGGCCGCGTACGCGGTCTGTGACCGGTACTTCCAGTCCGGTCCCGCGTTCCACGGGTTGGGCATTCCGGCGCCGGTCGCGTACGCGTAGCCCGCGCCGCGGTCGAAGGCCGTGCGCAGCGCGGACTCCATGGCCGCCGAGTCCGGGACCCCGTGGACCAGGTGCCAGAACGCCGTTCCGCTCGGGTCGAGTTCGGTGCCGGCGCGGTAGCCGCTGAGGTGGTTGTAGACGTTGCCGCCGAGCCAGCCGCCGGCGATGTACGCCGCGTACGTGTCCTCGTACGTGACGAAGACGTCCGCGGTACGGCGCTCCGGCTCCAGGTAGCAGTCGGCGATGGCCGTGCCGGGGTTGTTGACCACGAGGTCCGGGACGGCCGGGTCAACGGCGTGCAGAGTGTCCTGAACGTAGCGGCGGAGCTCCGCGTAGTGGTCGCGGATCGCGTTGTCCGGGCCGCACTCGCGGCTGACGACGTCGAAGAAGATGCCGTCGACGTGGAGCCGGCCGTCGGGGGTCTTCAGGTAGTTGTCGACGGACGCTTTGACGGCGGCGATGTCACGGTTGCCGTGGTCGGTGTGGACGTAGCCGAGCACCTTCGTCCGCTCGCCGGTCGTGGTGGTGCCGCCGCGCAGGGCGTCGGCGCGGGCCCGCCAGGGGGCGTCGAACGGGGAGTCGCCGTTGCCCGGGTTGAGGACCACCACGGAGACGGCCGGGCCGGTGGCGGTGAGGTCCGCCAGCATGGGATCGTTGGCCCAGACGTACGCCGGGACCGCGATCTCCAGGCCCCGCACGCCGGGCACCCGGGGCGTCGGCGGGGCCGCGGGGGTCGGGGCGGGCCGCACGTCGGGGTCCCCCGCGTCCACCACCGTCTCGGGCTCGGCGCCTCCGGTCCGCGCGCACCCGGTGACGGCGGGAGCTGCCACGGTGAACACGAGGGCGGCCAGCACGGCGGAGAGTGCCTTCACGGCGCGGGGCATGGCTGTTCCTCCGGCGGCGACGGCGAGGGGGCGACCCGAGGAACACTAGACGGGCGGTCCTTGGCGCACGGCCGAACCGCCCGCATTCATATGAGGAACAGAAGAGCGATCTGTCGCCTCATCATGTGAATCTCCACGAGGTCGGCCCGGGGTGCCGACCTCACCCCGCCGTCAGACCGCGGTCAGCCCTACCGCGTGCGCCAGCTGGTCCGCGGCGTGCGCGAAGAAGGTCTCCCGATCCTCGACCACCCGGTTGAACTGGCCGAACAGCTCGAAGGAAACGAGCCCGACCAGCTGCGCCCAGGCGGCCACCAGCGCGGCCGTGACCTCCGGGGGCAGGCCCTCGGCGAAGTCCGCGGTCATCCGGTCCGCTTCGGGGCGCAGGGTGGCCGGCAGGGGCGGCAGGGCGAGGCCCCGGCCGCCATGGGCGGCGCGAAGGACCCCTATGAAGGCGTTCGCGACCCGGGAGGCAGGGCCGACGGTGTCCACGGGCGCGCTGTAGCCGGGGACCGGGGAACCGTAGATGAGCGCGTACTCGTGCGGGTGCGCGAGGGCCCAGACGCGGACGGCCCCGCAGATGGCGACCCACCGGGCACGGGGCGGGGAGCCGGCGGCGAGGGCGCGGGCGTCCGCGTCCTCGGCGGCGGCTCCGATGCTGTCGTACGCGTCGATGATCAGCGCGGTCAGCAGGTCGTCACGGCTGGGGAAGTAGCGGTACAGGGCGGACGAGACCATGCCCAGCTCGCGGGCGACGGCGCGCAGCGAGAGTTTGGCGGCGCCTTCGGCCGCGAGCATGCGGCGCGCCTCGCCCTTGATGGCGGCGGTGACCTCGATACGGGCCCGTTCCCTGGCTCCTCGCACGGTGCTCATGCCGGTCAGTGTGCCAGGTGCGCAGAGCGCTGCTCGACATGCGGATCAACGCTCCATGACGTGAGCGTTGCTCTCTTTCGAGAGCACCGCTCTTGCTTGTGTCCGGCGATCCGTGCACACTGAGGTCAGGCGAGAGCAGTGCTCTCGCATTGCCGCATCGGCCCCGGAGGTCATCGTGAACGCGCCCACCCCGTACTACGTCCAGGCCGGCCCGCTCGCCACCCGCTTCAACGCGCTCTTCGGGAAGCTCGCCCGCTTCGGCATCAGCGTCGCCGGCACCGCCGAACTCTCCGTCCGCGGCCGAACGTCCGGCCAGATGCAGCGGATTCCGGTGAACCCGCACACGTACGAGGGCGCCCAGTACCTGGTGTCGGCCCGCGGCCACTCGCAGTGGGTCCGCAACATGCGGGCGGCCGGCGGCGGTGAGCTCCGCGTCGGGCGCACGGTGCGGAGCTTCACGGTCACCGAAGTCACCGACCCCGTGCAGCAGGGCGCCGTACTGCGCGCCTACCTGGAGAAGTGGGGCTGGGAGGTGGGCCGGTTCTTCCAGGGCGTCACGGCCACGTCCACCGACGCGGAACTCCAGGCCACCGCGGGTGACCACCCGGTCTTCCGGATCACGATGACCCGCTGAGCCGTGGCGGCACCCGCCTTCGGCGCGGGACGCCACCCGCCACCCGTCGCCCGGGCGGGGGACGGGACGGGGCGGCGGGGCTGGCCCCCTCCCCCGCGCCCCCGCCCCCGCCCCCGCCCCTTCATCCGCCCCGATCGCGCCGGGCTAGCCGCGGCCACCGCCCGGCTTCCGGGCCGCCTGGCGTGCGTCCAGCGCGTGGAGGCCCTTGCGGGCCAGCGGGGACGTGCGTACGAGGTCGGCCAGGGTGGTCGAACCCCGGGTGATCCGGGCGAACGCCCGCCACGCCGGGCGCAGCCCGGTGATCGCCGCGTGCAACAGCCCCGGCCGGGACTCGAAGAGGGTCAGCATCCGCTTGCCGATCTCCATTTCCACGCCCAGCCCGGCCTTCACCGCGAAGGCGTAGTTCAGGGCCTGGCGGCGCGCGTCCACGGCGTCCTGCGACTCGGAGATCTTGACCGCCCACTCCCCCGCCAGCCGCCCCGACCGCAGCGCGAAGGAGATTCCCTCGCGCGTCCACGGCTCCAGCAGACCGGCCGCGTCGCCCGCCACCAGCACCCGGCCCCGCGACAGCGGTGATTCGGGGGTACGGCAACGGGTGAGGTGCCCGGAGGAGACGGCCGGTTCGAAGCCGGCCAGGCCGAGCCGCGCGATGAAGTCGTCCAGGTACCGCTTGGTCGCCGCGCCCTCGCCCTTCGCCGAGATGACGCCCACGGTCAGGGTGTCGCCCTTGGGGAAGACCCAGCCGTAACTGCCCGGCAGCGGGCCCCAGTCGATCAGGACCCGCCCCTGCCAGTCCTCCGCGACGGAGTCGGGTACGGGGATCTCCGCCTCAAGACCGAGGTCCACCTGGCCCATCTCGACCCCGACGTGCGCGCCGATCCGGCTCGCGCTGCCGTCTGCGCCGACCACGGCCCGCGCCAGCACGGTCTCCCCGTCGGCGAGCACCACGGCGACGGTGCGCCGGTCGGGCACGGCCGTCCCGTGCTGTTCAACCCGGGACACGGCGGTCCCCGTGCGGACGGTGGCCCCCGCCTTCTCCGCCTCGGCGACCAGGCCGGCGTCGAACTCCGGCCGGTTGATGAGGCCGAAGAGCATCTGCTTCGATCGCCGCGTCCGGGCCAGCTTCCCGTTCATCGAGAAGGTGACCGCGTGGATGCGGTCCTTGAGGGGAAGGACGAAGCCCGGCGGCAGGGCGTCGCGGGACGGTCCGATGATGCCGCCGCCGCAGGTCTTGTAGCGGGGCAGTTCCGCCTTCTCCAGCAGCAGGACGCGCCGCCCCGCCGTGGCCGCCGCGTACGCGGCCGACGAACCGGCCGGTCCCGCGCCGACCACGACCACGTCCCACACCTCGCCGGTCTCCCCACTGTCCCCGGCCACCTCGTCGCCCGCCCCCTGCGCGACCTCTCCTGCGCCTGCGCCTGCGTCTGCGTCGCGTACGTCGTCGCTGCTCACGATGTGCTGCTGCTCCTGATCACCCGGTTGCTCCGATGCCGGGGAAATCCTACGGCGAGAGTCGCCCTCGCCCTGCTGTGCGAGGATCGGGACTGTCTTTCGCCGTACCCGGCATACGCACACCACGCGGATGCGGGCGGCGCACACGTTGAACAACGTCGCACCCACGAGGAGCGTGCCCATGTCCCAGAATCCGATCGCCGAGACCATCGCCTCGCTGATGCCCCGCGCCAAGCGGGAGCTGACCGAGCTGGTGGCCTTCCAGTCGGTGGCGGACTGGGCGCAGTTCCCCAAGAGCGAGAGCGAGGCCGCCGCGAACTGGGTCGCCGACGCGCTGCGCGTCGAGGGCTTCCAGGACGTGGCGCTGCTCGACACCCCCGACGGCACCCAGTCGGTGTACGGCTTCCTGCCCGGCCCCGCGGGCGCGCCGACCGTCCTGCTGTACGCGCACTACGACGTGCAGCCGCCGCTGGACGACGCCGCCTGGATCTCTCCGGCCTTCGAGCTGACCGAGCGCGACGGCCGCTGGTACGGGCGCGGCTCGGCCGACTGCAAGGGCGGGTTCATCATGCACCTGCTCGCGCTGCGCGCCCTGAAGGCCAACGGCGGCGTGCCGGTGGCGGTGAAGGTCATCGTCGAGGGCTCGGAGGAGCAGGGCACGGGCGGCCTGCAGCAGTACGCCGAGGCGCACCCGGAGCTGCTGACCGCCGACACGATCGTCATCGGCGACGCGGGCAACTTCCGGCTCGGCCTGCCGACCGTGACGGCCACCCTGCGCGGGATGACCCTGCTCAAGGTGAAGATCGACACCCTGGGCGGCAACCTCCACTCCGGCATGTTCGGCGGCGCCGCCCCCGACGCGCTGGCCGCCCTGATCCGGCTGCTCGACTCGCTGCGCGCCGCCGACGGTTCGACCACGGTGGACGGGCTGGCCTCGGACGCGGTGTGGGAGGGCCTGCAGTACCCGGAAGAGGACTTCCGCGCCGACGCGCGGGTGCTGGACGGGGTCGGTCTGATCGGCGAGGGCACGGTCGCGGACCGCCTGTGGGCGCGCCCGGCGGTCACCGTGCTGGGCATCGACTGCCCGCCGGTGGTGGGCGCGACGCCGTCGGTGCACGCGAGCGCGGGTGCGCTGATCAGCCTGCGCGTGCCGCCGGGCGTGGACACCGCGGAGGCGATCAAGCTGCTGGAGGCGCACCTCGTGGCGCACACCCCGTGGCGGGCGCGGCTGGAGCTGGAGGTCGTCGGTCAGGGGCAGCCGTTCCAGGCGGACACCACCAGCCCGGCGTACGCGTCGATGGCGGCGGCCATGCGGGTCGCGTACCCCGACCAGGAGATGCAGGTCAGTGGCATGGGCGGGTCGATCCCGCTGTGCAACACGCTGACGTCGCTCTACCCGGAGGCCGAGATGCTGCTGATCGGCCTGAGCGAGCCCGAGGCGCAGATCCACGCCGTCAACGAGAGCGTGTCGCCGCAGGAGCTGGAGCGTCTGTCTGTGGCGGAGGCCCTGTTCCTCGTCAACTACGCCGAGTCCAAGCGCGTGTGACCCCGAGCGGGGCGCCCGGGTCCGCGCGGCCGAGGCGTTGGCCCGGCCGGTGCCTTTCGTCCCGGCCCGTGCCGGTCGCCGGGCCGGTGCCGTTCGCCCGGGTCGGGCTGCGCCCAGGGCGTACTCCGCTCCCGGCGAAGTCCCGTGGCCCCGGGCGGTCAGGGCTCGTACGTTCGACGTATGGATATGGATCTCGTCGAGGTACTCCCGAACCGGCTCCACATGTTCCGCTTCCCGATCGGCCAGGCCTACCTCTGGCAGGACGGCGAGGCGCTCACCCTGATCGACGCGGGCAACCGCGGGTCGGCCGCCCCGATCGAGGCGGCCGTACGCTCCCTGGGGCTCTCGCCCGAGCGGCTGGAGCGCATCGTCCTCACCCACTGCCACCGGGACCACGTCGGGGCGGCCGGTGAACTCGCCGCCCGCTGGGGCGCCCGGGTGCTCGCCCACCGCCTGGACGCGCCGGTGATCCGCGGCGAACTGCCCGTACCCGAACCGGTGCTGCTGGACTGGGAGATACCCCTGTACGCCCACGGTCTGACCGTTCCCGAGGCCCCGCCCACCGCCGTGGACGGGGAGCTGGAGGACGGCGACGAGCTGGGCTTCGGGGACGGGGCGTACGTCGTGCACGCCCCCGGCCACACCGACGGCAGCATCGGCGTGCACCTGCCGCGTCACGGCGTGCTCTTCACCGGGGACTGCGTCGCCGCCGTCGGCCCGGTGATGCTGGGGGTGTTCAACGTGGACCGGGCCCGGGCCGTCGACTCCTTCCGCCGGCTCGCCGCGCTCGCCCCGTCGACGGCCTGCTTCGG
The DNA here is from genome assembly GCF_042715295.1 of Streptomyces sp. NPDC058701. NCBI lineage: Bacteria > Bacillati > Actinomycetota > Actinomycetes > Kitasatosporales > Streptomycetaceae > Streptomyces > Streptomyces sp. NPDC058701. Next base: position 165,931 of record NZ_JBHXSY010000003.1, read on the forward strand.
CCACGGGGACCCCCTCACGGCGGACACCGCGGCGGCGCTCGCCAAGGCCGCGGCCGACACCCCGGCGGGCTGACCGCCCGGGGCCGGGGCCCGAGCCCGGGCCGTGCCACGTCCCGGCCCGGGTCCCGCGGCTCAGCCGACCGGGACGCCCGCCTCCAGGTAGAGGGGCCTGCCGCGCTCGCGGGCGCGCAGGGCCCAGCGCAGCCGTTCGTGGCGGTACGGCGGGAGCATGTCGGCGGCCTCGTCCTCCGTGACGAAGCGCCAGGCGCGCAGTTCGGGTCCGGGCAGCCGGAGCCGGGCCGCGTCGTCGGCCCCGATCCGGCCGCCGTCGAAGAGCAGCCGCAGCCCGCCGTAGCCCGGCGGCCGCGGGGACTCCCAGTCCACGACGAGCAGCCCCGGCAACCGGTCCAGTACGAGGCCGAGTTCCTCGGCGACCTCCCGCACGCCCGCGCGGGCCGGAGCCTCGCCGGGCTCGACCACCCCGCCGGGGAACTCCCAGCCCGCCTTGTAGGTCGGGTCCACCAGCAGCACCCGGTCCTGCTCGTCGAAGAGCAGGACCCCGGCGGCCACCGTCTCGCGGCTCGGCTCCGGGGTCTGGACGATGTCGCAGACGGGGGCGGCCTCCGTGCGGACGGCCTCGGCGATCCGCTCGGCGGTCTCGCGCACGCTCAGGGTGCCGTTGTCGAGGACGTGGGCGTCGGCGGTGAGCCAGCCCAGCGCCTGCTGATAGGCCGGAATGTGGTCGTACGCCCACTGGCGGACCCTCAAGTCCACGTCCTGGGGGGCACCCGGCTCCTCCCGCGTCTCGATCCGCTGTCGCAGGATCGTTTCCGCAGGGGCGAGCAGCACGTGCCGCACCGGAATCCGGCGCGCTGCCAGCCCTCCGAATATCTCGTCCCGATAGTCCTGCCTGAGCAGCGTCATCGGGACGACGAGCACCCCGCCCAGCTCCGCGAGCATCGCCGCGGCGGTGTCCACCACCAGCCGGCGCCAGCTGGGCAGGTCCTGGTAGTCGGAGACCTCCGCCAGCCGCTTGCGGGGCAGGAGCACGCGCAGGGCGTCCCCGATGAACTCCGGGTCGAACAGGGTGCCGTCCGGCAGGATTCCGGTCAGTTCGCGGGCCGTGCTGGTCTTTCCGGCGCCGAAGGTGCCGTTGATCCAGACAATCACGTCTACCCCTCTCCCCATGGCTCGTCCGGAGCCCCCAGTGGCTTGCCCGCACCACCCTGCCACGGAAACCTCACTCTCGGCCGAGTGCTTATCCTCGAGGTCACAGCCCTGCCCGAAAGCTCCGGAGGATTCCCCACCGTGCCCCACAGCCGCCCGACCGAGCCCCGCTACGGCAACCGGCCGACCATGAAGGACGTGGCGGCCCGGGCGGGGGTGGGCCTGAAGACGGTGTCCCGCGTGGTCAACGGCGAGCCCGGGGTCACCCCGGACACGGAGAAGCGGGTCCACGAGGCCATCGAAGCCCTCGGGTTCCGCCGGAACGACAGCGCGCGCGTGCTGCGCAAGGGCCGGACCGCGACCGTGGGCCTGGTCCTGGAGGACCTCGCCGACCCGTTCTACGGTCCCCTGAACCGTGCGGTGGAGGAGGTGGCCCGCGCGCACGGCGCGCTGCTCATCAACGGTTCCAGCGCCGAGGACCCGGACCGGGAACGGGAGTTGGCGCTCGCGCTGTGCGCCCGCCGGGTGGACGGGCTGATCGTGATCCCGGCCGGGGACGACCACCGCTACCTGGAACCGGAGATGCGCGCCGGCGTGGCCACGGTGTTCGTGGACCGCCCGGCGGGACGGATCGACGCGGACGTGGTCCTCTCCGACAACTTCGGCGGCGCCCGGGACGGGGTCGCCCACCTGATCGCCGCAGGGCACCGCCGCATCGGCTTCGTCGGCGACCACCCCCACATCCACACCGCCACCGAGCGCCTGCGCGGCTACCGCACCGCCATGGGGGCCGCGGGACTGCCGGTGGCCGAATCGTGGGTGTCGCTCGGCTCCACCGACCCGGACCGGGTGTCGGCCACCGCGGCCGGGATGCTGGCCGGGCCCGGGCCGGTGACCGCCTTCTTCGCGGGGAACAACCGGGTAACGGTCACGCTCGTACGGGTGCTGGCCGCCGAGGCCCGCCCGGTGGCACTCGTCGGCTTCGACGACTTCGAACTCGCCGACCTGCTGCGCCCCGGCATCACGGTGGTCGCGCAGGACGCGGCGGCCCTGGGCCGGGTGGCCACGGACCGCCTCTTCCAGCGCCTGGCGGGTGCGCACCTGCCCCCGGTCCGGCTCGAACTCCCGACCCGTCTCGTGCCCCGCGGGTCGGGCGAGATCCCTCCCGCCGGCTGACGGCCCGGCGCAGGCCGCCGGCGGCGAGCCCGGCGAGCAGGACCACGGCGGCGTGCAGCGTGCGAACGGCGGATCGGTCCGCGGCGGCGGTGGTGTGGTCAGGCACCCCGGTTCCGGCGCCGATTCCAGCGCCGATTCCGGCCGCGGGACCGGCCCGGGGCCGCGCGGACGGAACGGACCGGGGCGGACGGGAGGGTACGCCCGCGGGGCCCGGCCGGGGTCGTCCGGCCGGGCCCCGCGGCAGGCCGGTCAGTTGCCGGCGGTCAGCGTCGCCGAGCGGCGCGGGATGGCGAAGGCGTCCAGCTCCGCGCGGGTGAGGCCGGTCAGGGCGGTGACCTCCTCGGCGCCGACGGCGCCGCAGTCGAGGCCGCGGACCAGGTAGCCGGCCAGGGCCTTGGCGGTGGCGGGCTCGTCCATCACGTCGCCCTCGATCTTGGCGACGTACGCCTTCAGGCGCGCGGCGGCGGCGTCGAGGCCCTCGCGGTAGAAGGTGAAGACGGCCGCGTAGCGGGTGGGCAGGTGCGCGGGGTGCATGTCCCAGCCCTGGTAGTACGCGCGGGCAAGGGCGCGCCGGGTGAGGCCGTAGTGCAGCTTCCACGCCTCGTGGACGTGCTCGGTGGTGCCGATCGGCAGGACGTTCGTCGAGCCGTCGGAGACGCGTACGCCGGTCCCGGCGGCCGCGACCTGCATGATCGCCTTCGCGTGGTCGGCGGCGGGGTGATCGCTCGACTGGTAGGCGGCGGAGACTCCGACGCAGGCGCTGTAGTCGAAGGTGCCGTAGTGCAGGCCGGTGGCCCGGCCCTTGGCGGCCTCGATCATGCGGGCGACGGTGGCGGTGCCGTCGGAGGCCACGATGGACTGGCTGGTCTCGATCTGGATCTCGAAGCCGATCCGGCCCGGGCGCAGGCCGCGGGCGGACTCGAAGGCCTCCAGCAGCTTGACGAAGGCGCTGACCTGCTCGGCGTACGTGACCTTCGGGAGGGTCAGGACGAGGCCGTCGGGCAGGCCGCCGTTGGCGAGCAGGCCGGAGAGGAAGATGTCCGTGGTCCGGATGCCGCGGTCGCGGACGTTGGACTCCATGCACTTCATGCGGATGCCCATGTACGGGGCGTTGGTGCCGTTGGAGAACGCCTCGGAGACCAGGCGGGCGGCGCGGGCCGCGGCCTGGTCCTCCTCCTCGTCGGGGCGGACGCCGAAGCCGTCCTCGAAGTCGACGCGGAGGTCCTCGACGGGCTCGCGCAGGAGCTTGGCGCGGACGCGGTCGTAGACCGGTACGGCCAGTTCGTCCGGGATGCCGAGCACCTTCGCGAAGGTGGCGGCGTCCGGCGCGTGCTCGTCCAGGGCGGCGAGGGCCTGGTCGCCCCAGGAGCGGATGGTGTCGGCGGCGAAGACGTCACCGGGGACGTAGACCGTGTGGACGGGCTGGCGGGTGCCGGGGTCGCCCGGGTAGTGGCGCGCGAGTTCCGCGTCCACCGGCGCGAGGGAAGCGCTGATGCCCTCGCTGACCGCGCCTGCGAGGCTCGTCGCCACCTTCTCCTGCTGACCCATCGTGCACTCTCCTCTTTTCCGCTTCACGGAATCTTAGATCCGCATAGCAGAATTTAGTCACGGGGTTCCGCTCCGTCAATGGTCCCCCGGCCGTCCTGGACAAACGACTCGGGGCCGCGCGGTGAGAATCACCACACGGCCCCGGAGAAGTGGAGCGGAGAAAGAGAGCCGCAGGTCAGCCCTTGCGGGCCTGGATCTCTTCGGTCAGCTGCGGGACGACCGCGAAGAGGTCGCCGACCACGCCGTAGTCGACCAGGTCGAAGATCGGGGCCTCGGCGTCCTTGTTGACGGCCACGATGGTCTTCGAGGTCTGCATGCCGGCCCGGTGCTGGATCGCGCCCGAGATGCCGGAAGCGATGTACAGCTGCGGGGAGACCGACTTGCCGGTCTGGCCGACCTGGTTGGAGTGCGGGTACCAGCCGGCGTCGACGGCGGCGCGCGAGGCGCCGACCGCGGCACCGAGGGAGTCGGCGAGGGCCTCGATGATGCCGAAGTTCTCGGCACCGTTGACGCCGCGGCCGCCGGAGACCACGATCGCGGCCTCGGTCAGCTCCGGGCGGCCGGTGGACTCGCGCGGGGTGCGGCCCGTGACCTTGGTGCCGGTGGCCAGGGCGCCGAAGGTGACGGCGAGCGCCTCGACGGTGCCGGCGGCCGGGGCGGCCTCGACCGGGGCCGAGTTCGGCTTCACGGTGATGACCGGGGTGCCCTTGGACACGCGGGACTTGGTGGTGAACGACGCGGCGAAGGCGGCCTGCGTGGCGACGGGGCCGTTGTCGCCGGCCTCCAGGTCCACGGCGTCGGTGATGATGCCGGAGCCGATGCGCACCGCGAGGCGGGCGGCAATCTCCTTGCCCTCGGCGGAGGACGGGACGAGCACGGCGACCGGGGAGACGGCGTCGTACGCGGCCTGGAGCGCGTCCACCTTCGGCACGACGAGGTACTCGGTGAACTCGGGGGCGTCGGCGGTGAGGACCTTGACCGCGCCGTGCTCGGCGAGCACCGCGGCGGTGGCGTCCGCACCGGCGCCCAGGGCGACGGCGACGGGCTCGCCGAGGCGGCGGGCCAGCGTCAGCAGCTCGAGGGTGGGCTTGCGGACGGCACCGTCCACGTGGTCGACGTAGACGAGAACTTCAGCCATGGGACTGCTCTCCTGCGATTGCGAAGTGTCTGGGGGCTAAGAGGGGGTGGCCGAAGGCCCCCGAAGGGGTTCCGGCCGGCCAGGCTGGGCCTTAGATGAACTTCTGCTCCGCAAGGAAGCCGGCCAGCTGCTTGCCGCCCTCGCCCTCGTCCTTGACGATCGTGCCGGCGGTACGGGCCGGGCGCTGCGCCGCGGAGTCGACCGCGGTCCAGGAGCCCTCCAGGCCGACCTCGTCGGCCTCGATCTCCAGCTCCTCCAGGTCCCAGGACTCGACCGGCTTCTTCTTGGCGGCCATGATGCCCTTGAAGGACGGGTAGCGGGCCTCGCCCGACTGGTCCGTCACCGAGACGAGCGCGGGGAGGGAGGCCTCCAGGGTCTCGCTCGCGGTGTCGCCGTCGCGGCGGCCGGTCACGGTGCCGCCCTCGACCTTGACCTCGGAGAGCAGGGTGACCTGCGGGACGCCCAGGCGCTCGGCCAGGATCGCCGGGAGGACGCCCATGGTGCCGTCGGTCGAGGCCATGCCCGTGATGACCAGGTCGTAGCCGGCCTTCTCGATCGCCTTGGCGAGCACCAGCGAGGTGCCCATGACGTCGGTGCCGTGCAGGTCGTCGTCCTCGACGTGGATGGCCTTGTCGGCGCCCATGGACAGCGCCTTGCGCAGCGCGTCCTTGGCGTCCTCGGGGCCCACCGTCAGAACGGTGATCTCGGCATCGTCGGCCTCGTCGGCGATCTGCAGCGCCTGCTCGACGGCGTACTCGTCGAGCTCCGACAGCAGGCCGTCGACGTCGTCACGGTTGACGGTCAAGTCCTCGGTGAACTGCCGGTCGCCGGTGGCGTCGGGCACGTACTTCACACAGACAACGATCCTCAGGCTCACGCCGGCTCTCCTACCGCATCGTCTTTTCTGGTACCGCCTTGTGCAGGCAGCATAGGCGCCTTGTCGGGCGGATCCCGGTCGGGGCGGCCCGCGCTCCGAAGGGAATGTTACTCGTCAGTACACCGTGGGTCCCCCCAAGCCGCAAGGCCGGTGAACTGTGATCTGGCCAACGCCGCCCGACCCGCCCCAACAGGGACGATTCAGTCGCGCAACGCGTTGAAGCGTCCCTGGTGATAGAGCAGGGGCCGCCCTTCGCCGGCCGGGTCCCCGGCCACCGCCTCCGCGATGATCACCCGGTGCGCCCCCGCGGGCACCCGCGCCACCACCCGGCACACCAGCCACGCCAGCACCCCGTCCAGCACGGGAACCCCGTGCGGCCCCTGCGCCCAGCCCGTCTCCGGACCGAAGCGGTCCGCTCCGCTACGGGCGAACAGACCGGCCAGGTCACTCTGGTGTTCGCCCAGTATGTGGACGCCGAGGTACTCGCTGTCGCGGACCGCGGGCCAGCTGGAGGCCCCCGTGCCGATCGTGAACGAGAGCAGCGGCGGATCGGCCGACACGGAGTTGAGCGAGGTGGCGGTGAACCCGACGGGCCGCCCGCCGTCCTGTGCGGTGATCACGGCGACTCCGGCCGCGTGCTGCCGGAACACGGAGCGGAGCAGGTCGGGGGAGCCGGGCAGGCCCGTACCGGTTCGGGGCGACGGGACCGTGGGAGCGGTGGGAGCGGTCATCGGGTCTCTTCCTTCTGCCACGGGCGGGGCGGGCGCTGGTCTGGGGTCGGGGCCGGGGGCGCTCAGCGGCCCGGACAGCGCGCGCTCGCGTAGCGGACGAGGTCCACGTGGACCCGTCCGAAGAGCAGGAGTTCATACCGCATCCCACCAGCGTGGCGATGTCCCGTGTACACAGTCAAGCGGGATCCGTCAGATGTCGGGCGCGTCACGCTGCGTGCGGGCGCGCGCACCGGCGCGCCGGTCACGCGACCGCGGCGCCGAGCGCGGCGATCACGTCGGCCTTGCGGGGCATCCCGGCCGCGCGGCGGACGACCGTGCCCGCCGCGTCCAGGACCAGTACGGTCGGGGTCTTCTCGATGCCGAGGGCCCGGACCAGGTCGAGCCGTTCCTCGGCGTCGATCTCGATGTGGGCGACCCCCGGGACCATCTCCGCGACCGCGGCGAGGATCCTGCGGGTGGCCCGGCAGGGCTGGCAGAAGGCGCTGGAGAACTGCACCAGGCTGGCCCGCTCCCCCAGCGGCGCGCCCAGCTCGGCGGCGCCCAGCCGGGCCCGGACGGGCCCGCCCGCGGGCACCCCGGCGCCTTGGCCGTCCGCGCCCGCGGGCACCCCGCCGTCCTGGTGTGCGAGCACCCCGCGCTCCCGTCGCCGCCCGTGTCCGCGTACGCCGTCGACGTACGCTCGTCCGATGATCGCAGCGCCCGGCCGACCCGCGACATTCCCGGCGTGACGAGAATCTCCCCAGGTAGCGGGCTCTGGGCTGGTCAGCAGCCCGCGTTTGGGGCACGATCCCCCATGGCCGCGTAACCTACGCTGCCGTAACTTCCGGCCGGGAGCACCTCCCCAGGCAGAAAGCGGGGTCTCCGCACCATGGCTGAGTTCGTCTACCCTCCGGTGATCGGCGCGGCGCACGGGCTGTTCCGCGCGCTCGACATCCGCATCGACATGAAGGGCACCGAGAACATCCCGCGCACGGGCGGGGCCGTCCTCGTGTCGAACCACATCGGCTACCTCGACTTCATCTTCGCCGGCCTGACGGCACGGCCGCAGAAGCGCCTGGTCCGCTTCATGGCGAAGGAGTCGGTGTTCCGGCACAAGGTGTCCGGCCCGCTGATGCGCGCGATGAAGCACATCCCGGTGGACCGCAAGCAGGGCGAGACCGCCTACGCGCACGCGCTGGACTCGCTGCGCTCCGGCGAGATCATCGGAGTGTTCCCGGAGGCCACGATCTCCGAGTCCTTCACGCTCAAGAGCTTCAAGTCGGGCGCGGCGCGCATGGCGCAGGAGGCCGGCGTCCCGCTGATCCCGGTGGCGCTGTGGGGCACCCAGCGTCTGTGGACCAAGGGGCGGCCGAAGAGTCTCAAGCGCAGCCACATCCCCGTGACGATGCGGGTGGGCGAGCCGATGGACGCTCCCGCCGACCAGTACGCCGGGGCGATCACGCGCCGGGTGCGCGACCGGGTGCAGGAGCTGCTGGAAGCCGCGCAGCACGCCTACCCGGCCCAGCCGAAGGACCCCTCGGACTCCTGGTGGCTCCCGGCCCACCTCGGCGGCACCGCTCCGACGGCCGCGCAGGTGCGCGAGGCGGGCTGACCCGCCCTCGGGAACGACGGCCGCACGGGCCCCGGGGGCTCGTGGTGACCCCGCCGGGCCCCGTGGGGTCCGCCCCCGACCCCGTGACGGGGCCCTGAGGCCCTGAGCCCGAAGGCCCCGAAGGTCCTGGAAGCAGCCGCACCCGCCCCCGCCCCCGCCGTGGAGCCTCCGGTCGCGCCCCGGCGGGGGGCGGGCCCCCGGCCCCCGTACCGCACGCTCGGCGCGCCCCCGGTTCAGCGGTCGGCGCCCGCCCGGCCGGCGGGACGGGCCGCCCCCGCGGAGCCCTCGCGCCTGCGGCGGCGGTGCGCCGCGACACGGACCCGGGTGGCGCACGTCGCCGAGCAGTAGCGGCGGGCGCTGCCCGGACCCGGGCCCAGGAAGAACCGCCCGCACCCCCCGGCCGCGCACGCGCCCCAGATGACGCGGCCGTACTCGCCCAGCAGCTGCGCCAGGACGAGTGCCCCCGACGCCAGGAACCAGTCGCCCCAGCCCGCCCCCTCCCCCCGGTCGACGTGCAGGTGCCAGGGGTGGCCGCCGTGCCGGGTGAGCCGCGGCCTGGCGCCACACTCCTCGAAGAGCGCGTTCAGCGCCCCCGCGACACGGTCCTCGTCCGTCTCCGCGAGAACCGCCCCCATCCGCCGGGCCGCCGCGCGCAGTTCGGCGGCGGCCGCCTCCGGGAACGCCTCCCCGGTCAGGTCGGCCGGGCGCTCCCCGTGCGCGGCGAGCAGCCGGGCGAGTTCCGTGCGGGGCAGCTCCGGGGCGGCCCGGACCGCGTCGGCGATGTCGATCAGCCGCCGGGCCGCCGGGAACCCCCCTCTGGACTCCGTCATGGCCGCGTCCTTTCCCCGTACACCCGCATGACGTAACGTCTTGCGCGGCTATCACGTTACATCGTGCAGGGGGGGCCGGGATGGGCGGGTTCGGGCGGTACCTGGCGGCGGCACTGGCTGCGCGGTTCGCCTCGGAGGGCATGGGCATGGCCGTGGTCCTACTCGCCCTGGAGCGCACGGGGAGCGCCTCGTACGGGGCGTTCGTCCTGACGGCCTGGCTGGCCCCGCACGTACTGGCCGCCCCGCTCGCCGGGATCCTCGCGGCCCGGACCGGCCGGCCGCGGCTGTTCTACCCGGGCGCGCTGGCGGGGTTCACGGCGGCCGTGGCCGCCCTGGCGGTGCTGCTGGGGCGGGTCCCGATGCCGGTGGTGCTCGTCGTGGCCGTGCTCGGCGGCACCTGCGGCCCGATGGTCACCGGCGGGCTGTCGAGCCTGGTGTCGGGGCTGGCTCCGACGGGATCGGCCCGCGACCGGGCGTACTCCTGGGACGCCTCCACGTACAACGCGGCCGCGGTCACGGCCCCGGCGCTCGTCGGCCTGGTCTCCGCACTCGGCTCGGCCGGACCGGCCATGGCCCTCCTGGCGGCGTCGGGCGCGGCGGCCGCCGCCCTGGCCGCGACCCTCCCGTACGGGGACCCGGGCGCGGGCGCGGTCCCCGGGCCGACCCGGGCCGGGCTGGGTGCGGGTCTGGCGGCCCTGTGGCGGGTGCGCGAGCTGCGGGCCGTCACCTCGGCGACGACGCTGGCCTTCGTCGGGATCGGCTCGCTGACCACCACCGCGGTGCTGCTGGCCACCGCCCTCGGCCGCCCGGGCGCGGGCGGCGTGCTGATGACGGCGTTCGCGCTGGGCGCGCTGGGCGGTTCGCTGACCCTGGGGCGCCTCACGTCGGTGGATCCGGGCCGGCTGGTGCGGTGGTCGCTGGCCGCTACGGGGGTGGCGCTCGCCGTTGCCGCCTTCACGCCGTCCGTGGCCGTCACGGCGGTGCTGTTCGCGGTGGCCGGGGTGTGCGACGGGCCGGTGCTGACGGCCACGCTGCGGATCCGCTCGGAGTACGCGCCGGACGCCGTACGGACCCAGGTGTTCACCCTGGGCGCCGGGCTCAAGCTGACGGCCGCGTCGGCCGGGGCGGCCCTGGTGGGCTTCGCGGCGGCCGCGCCCGCGTGGACGCTGATGACCGGGATCGCCTGCTTCCAGCTCGCGGCGGCCGTACTGCACGCCCTGGCGTCGCCGCGGCGGCCCCCGTCGGCTGCCGCGGCTACAGGGCCGTCGGCAGGTTCCGCCACAGCTCGGGCCGGTCGGCGGACTCCTGGAGGGCCGTGAGGACGGCCGGGTGCGGGGCGGCGTACAGCTCGGGGTAGTCGACGTCGCCGCGCTCCGGGTGGACCGGGAAGGCCAGCCGTTCCCCGTCGAGGCTGAACCGCGCGTCCACCCCGGGCTTGTTCCCGCGCGGGTCCTGGCGGGACCAGTGCGGGCTGCCGGGCAGCCGGAGGGCGATCAGGCCGTGGACCAGGTGGTTCGCGCCGTCCTCGTCGCCGAGGCGCTGGTAGCACAGGGCCGTCGGGATGCCTCGGGCCCGCAGCAGGGCGGCCAGGGCGTGGGCCTTGGCATGGCAGATGCCGTTGCGCGTGGCGAGGACGTCGGAGGCCCGCCAGGCGACGCGCGGGTCGCCGGAGTCCGCCGAGTGGGGGATGACGTCGCGGACGAACGCGAAGGCGGCGGCCGCGTACGCGGGGAGGTCGCCCGTGGCGTCCCAGAGGGCGTCGGCGGTTTCACGGACGAGCGCGTGGCCGTGGTCGATCGCGTCGTCGGCCGGCAGATAGGCGGACAGGTCGGCCTGCTCCTGGATCAGTTCCATGATCCAGGAGCATACCTATACGCGATCACGCATGACTATCGACTTTACCCAGGGCCGAGGGCTGCAGAGGGCCGAGGGCAGAGGCCCAGGGCCGTCAGCGGGCCAGCTCTTCCTTCAGCGCCTGGAGGAAGCCGTCTACGTCCTCTTCCTGGGTGTCGAAGCCGCACATCCAGCGGACGTCGCCCGCCCCCTCGTCCCAGAAGTAGAAGCGGTAACGCTTCTGCAGACGCAGCGAGACCTCATGCGGCAGCCGCGCGAACACCGCGTTCGCCTGCACCGGGTAGAGGATCTCCACGCCGTCCGCCTCGCGCACGCCGGCGGCGAGCCGCTGCGCCATCGCGTTGGCGTGCCGGGCGTTGCGCAGCCACAGGTCCTTGGCGAGGAGCGCCTCCAGCTGCACCGACACGAACCGCATCTTGGACGCGAGCTGCATCGACATCTTGCGGATGTGCTTCATCTGCCGGACCGCGTCGGGGTTGAGCACCACGACGGCTTCGCCGAACATCATGCCGTTCTTGGTGCCGCCGTAGGACAGCACGTCCACACCCACGGTGTTGGTGAAGGTGCGCATCGGCACGTCGAGCGAGGCCGCGGCGTTGGCTATCCGGGCCCCGTCCAGGTGGACCTTCATGCCCATGCCGTGCGCGTGCTCGCAGATCGCCCGGATCTCGTCCGGGGTGTAGACCGTGCCCAGCTCGGTGTTCTGGGTGATCGACACGACCTGCGGCATCGCCCGGTGCTCGTCCTCCCAGCCCCAGGCCTGCCGGTCGATCAGCTCGGGTGTGAGCTTGCCGTCCGGGGTCGGGACCGTGAGCAGCTTGAGGCCGGCCATCCGCTCCGGTGCGCCGCCCTCGTCCACGTTGATGTGGGCGCTCTCGGCGCACACCACGGCGCCCCAGCGGTCGGTCAGGGCCTGGAGGGCCGTGACGTTGGCGCCGGTGCCGTTGAAGACCGGGTAGGCCTGCGCGTACGGGCCGAAGTGACTGCGGAAGATCTTCTGCAGGTGCTCGGTGTACTCGTCCTCGCCGTAGGCGACCTGATGGCCGCCGTTGGCGAGCGCGACGGCCTCCAGGATCTCCGGATGCACTCCCGCGTAGTTGTCGCTCGCGAAACCGCGCACCGCCGGGTCGTGGTGCCGGCGGGCGTCGGTCCGCGCGGTCGCGGTCCTCACGGTTGCGGGGTGAGCCACAGACGCTGTCCGTTCACATCGGGTGCGGGCCGGTCCCAGACGCCGGCGATGGCCTCGGCCAGCTCCTTGACGTCCGTGAAGCCCGCGAACTTCGCATTCGGTCGCTCGGCGCGCATCGCGTCGTGCACCAGTGCCTTGATGACCAGGATCGCAGCCGCTGCGCCCGGGCCGTTCTCGCCCCCCGCCTTGCGGAAGGAGTCGGCCATCGCCAGCGTCCACGCCTCGGCGGCCGCCTTGCCCGCGTTGTACGCGGCGTTGTTGGCGACCGGCTTGTGCGCGCCGGACTGGCTGACCAGGACGTACCGGCCGCGTTCGCTGCGCAGCAGGCCGTCGTGGAAGGCGAGCGAGGTGTGCTGGACCGTGCGGATCAGGAGCTTCTCCAGGAAGTCCCAGTCCGCGAGGTCGGTCTCGGTGAAGGAGGAGCTCCCGCGCCAGCCGCCCACGAGGTGGACGACCCCGTCGACGTGGCCGAACTCCTTCTCGGTCTGCTCGGCCCAGGCCTTGGTGGCGGCCAGGTCGAGCAGGTCCACGGTGTCGCCGGTGATGGTGGCGCCGCCGTGGGCGTAGCGGGCCGCGTCCACCGCCTCCGCGAGTCGCGCCGCGTCGGCGTCGGATGCCACGACCACCGCGCCCGCCTCGGCGAGGCGGAGCAGGGCGGCGCGGCCCGCGGGCCCTCCGGCCCCGGCCACCGCCACCACCGCGCCGTGCAGGTTTCCGTTGCCGTTCCGGGAGCCGTTCATCTGTGCAGCCTCCTGTGGGCGGTCGCTCACGCGGCGACCCGCTCGGCCTCTTCGGCGTTGAGGGCGGTGATGCCCCGGGTCGAGGCGATCACGCCCTTGAGCTTCTTGGCGAGGGCCTCGTAGAACATGCTGAGCGGAAACTCGTCCGGAAGCACGTCGTCGACCAGCTTGCGGGGCGGCTGCGTCAGGTCGAGGGCGTCGGGCCCCTTGGCCCACTTGGAGCCCGGGTGCGGGGAGAGGTACGTCGAGACCAGGTCGTAGGCCTTGAACCAGTGGACCAGCTTCGGGCGGTCGATGCCGGCCCGGTAGAGGTCCTCGATCTCGGCGCAGAGCTGGTTGGTGACCTGCGGGGCGCGCATCCAGTCGATCTTGAGCTTGTTGTCCGTCCAGCGCACGACGTCGTGCTTGTGGAGGTACGCGAAGAGCAGTTGGCCGCCGAGGCCGTCGTAGTTCCGGTTGCGGTCGCCCGAGACGGGGAAGCGGAACATCCGGTCGAAGAGGACGGCGTACTGCACGTCGCGGCCGTGCTCGTTGCCCTCGGACTCCAGCTTCACGGCCTCCTTGAAGGCGGTGAGGTCGCAGCGCAGCTCCTCCAGGCCGTACATCCAGAACGGCTGGCGCTGCTTGATCATGAACGGGTCGAACGGCAGGTCGCCGTGGCTGTGGGTGCGGTCGTGGACCATGTCCCACAGGACGAAGGCCTTCTCGCAGCGCTCCTGGTCGCCGACCATGGCGGCGATGTCCTCGGGCAGCTCGATGCCGAGGATGTCGACGGCGGCCTCGGTGACCTTGCGGTAGCGGGCCGCCTCGCGGTCGCAGAAGATGCCGCCCCAGGTGAAGCGCTCGGGGGCCTCGCGCACGGCGATGGTCTCCGGGAAGAGCACCGCGGAGTGGGTGTCGTAGCCCGGGGTGAAGCCCTCCAGCGTGATGCCGAGGAAGAGCGGGTTGTCGTACCGGGTGCGCTCCAGCTCGGAGAGCCACTCGGGCCACACCATCTTCAGCACGACGGCCTCGAGGTTGCGGTCCGGGTTGCCGTTCTGGGTGTACATCGGGAAGACGACGAGGTGCTGGAGGCCGTCGGCGCGCTGGGCGGCCGGGTGGAAGGCCAGCAGCGAGTCGAGGAAGTCCGGCACCCGGAAGTCGTCCGCGGCCCACTTGCGCAGGTCGGCGACGAGCGCCCGGTGGTACGCGGCGGCGTGCGGGAGCAGCGGCGAGAGCGTCTCGACGGCGTTGACCGCGCGCTCGACGGCGGCCAGGACCGTGGCGCGCCCGTGGGCGCCTTCGGCCTCGAAGTCGATGGAGCCGTCCTTGCCCTGCCAGGGCCGGATCTCCTCCACGGCGGCCTTGAGCTCGGGCCACGCGGGGTGGTCGACCACCCGCGCCCCGGCGGTTATCGCGGCACCGCCGGCACCCGGCACAAGAGTTTCCGTCATGTCACTTCCTCCACAGGAGAACCTCACGTCGGCACAGGGTAGGCATGGGAGGCTCTTCTACTCAAGAGGTATCCCAGGAAAATGTCCTGCGTCACCCCCTGCATCACCGAAATTTTTCCCGTCATTCAGGGTGGAAGCAGTCACTCCGCCCCGTCCCGCCGTGCGTCGACGCCGCGCCCGATGCGTATGGTGATCATCCTGGCCGCAACCCGGGTCAGGACGACCTCGGGGGCACGTACCGACATGACCAGCAGTCACCATCCGGCGAAGGCGCACGAGTTGCCGCCGACCGCCTGGGCGGTCCTCGGTCTGCTCTCCTTCCCCGGAGAGCGGACCGGCTACGAGCTGAAGAAGTGGGCGGACTCCTCGCTCCGCTTCTTCTACTGGTCGCCCGCCGTCAGCCAGATCTACGCGGAGCTGCGCCGCCTGGAGGAACTGGGCTACGCGGCCTCCGCCCGCTCCGGACCCGGGGAGGCCCGGGCGAAGCGGCGCTACGCGATCACCGACGCCGGGCGCGGAGCCCTGGCCGGATGGGCGGCCGGCACGGCCGAAGCCGGCCCCCCGGTGCTCAAGCACGGGCTGCTGCTGCGGGTCTGGCTGGGGCACCTCGCCGAGCCGGAGCGGCTGCGGGCGCTGGTCGGCGAGCACATCGAGCGCACCCGGTGCGAGCTGGCGGCCGTACGGGCGGCGGCGGAGCACGCGGACGGCGTGCCGGAGCGGGGCTTCCCCGCCCTCGCCCTGCGCTGGAGCGAGCGGCAGCACCGGGCGGAGCTGGACCTGGCGCGGGCCCTCCTGGCGGATCTCGCCGATCCCGCGAGCCCGCCGGCCCCGGCGTCCGCGGCCGGACCGGCCGGCCGGTCCGCCCCGCCCGGAGCGGGGGCTCCGGCGGGCGCGCTGGCGTCGGCACCTGCGCGTCAAGCCGGCGGGGACGCGCCCACGGCCGGGTGACGCGGCGTCCCGGGCGCCGCTCGCGGCGGGCCGCCCGGGCCCGGCGGGAAGCGGCCACGGGGGCCCTCGCGGGTCGCTGCACGGACGGTCCCATCGCACGGCGGGCGCACTAGCATGCGGCCTCATCGCGAGCATGCGACCTCTTTACCTCGCGCGGCCGGTCGGGACACCGCCGCGCGGGGAGCCGCCGTCGACGGAAGCGAGAGAACCTTGACTTTCCTCACCATCGGTCACCGCGGGGTCATGGGTGTCGAACCGGAGAACACCCTGCGCTCCTTCCTGCACGCGGAGCGCTCCGGCATGGACGTCATCGCACTCGACGTCCGGCTCAGCAAGGACGGCGTCCTCGTCGTCCTCCACGACCCCGATGTCGACCGGACCACCGACGGCTCGGGGGCCGTGGCCGACCTGACCCTGGAGGAGCTGCGCGCGCTGGACGCCGGCCTGGGCGAGCGCGTACCGGTCCTCGACGAGGTGCTGGCGGCGGTCCGGGTCCCGCTCCAGGTCACGGTCCACGACCGGGCCGCCTCGGGGGCGCTCGCGCACCTGGTGCTCCGCCGCGACCTGACGGCGCGGGTCGAGGTGGCCTCCCGCGACGACGCGCTGCTGGCCGGGGCGGCCCGGCTGGTGCCGGGCGTGCGGACCTCCCTGCACGCGGACCCCGTCGACGGGGACACCGGGGCGCTGGTCGCCCGGGCGGTGGCCGCGGGCGCCGCGACGCTCGCCCTGGACATCCGGCTGATCAGCCTGGAGACCGTGGAGGAGGCGCACGCGGCCGGGCTGCGGGTGACGGGCCGGTCGGTCGACACCCTGGACCTGCTGCGGCTCGCCCGGGCCCTGGGGCTGGACGGTGCCGCCACGGACTTCCCGGAGATCCGCAGCACGGGCCGCTTCACCGCGTGAGGCGGCGCGCCCCCGGACGGTTCAGAGCGACTTGACCAGCAGTTCGAAGGCCAGGTCGTCGCGGAGCGGGACCCCGAAGCGCTCGTCGCCGTAGGGGAAGGGGCTCAGCTCGCCCGTGCGCCGGTAGCCGCGGCGCACGTAGTAGGCGATGAGCTCCTCCCGCACGTTCACCACCGTCATCCGCATCTCCTTGGCGCCCCACGTCTCGCGGGCGCGGTTCTCGGCCTCGGCCAGGATCTCCTTGCCGAGGCCGGCGCCCTGTAGCCCGGGGCGGACCGCGAACATCCCGAAGTAGGCGTGGTCGCCGCGGTGTTCGAGGTGGCAGCAGGCGACGATCCCGCCCTCGCGCTCGACGACGACCAGGATGCCGTCGGAGCCGTCGATGATCTGGCGGACCCCCTGGGCGTCGGTGCGCTGCCCGTCCAGGTAGTCGGCCTCCGTGGTCCAGCCGGCCCGGCTGGCGTCGCCCCGGTAGGCGGACTCGACGAGCACCACCAGCTCGTCCACGTCCGCCTCCACCGCGGTACGGAAGGTCAGGGCTGCGGGGTCGGCGGTCGACATCGGTGGCTCCGTTCTGCGCGGTGGCACATGTGGCGTGCCGCGTACGCCAAGGAGCGTAACCCGGGGCGGCGTGCGGGCCGTCCGGGGCGGGCATCTCTTCCCGTGACGCCGACGAACCGGGAGTTTCCGCCGTGCACGGTTCCGCCATGTCCCCCGCCGTCTCCTCCTGGCTGCTGGTGCTGCTGTGCGCGGCCAGCGGTGCGTACTGCCTGGTACGGGCGGGCAGAGCGGGCCGGGACGCGCGCGGCGCGACGGCGGGCGAGGCGGTGATGGGTCTCGGCATGGCGCTGATGGCCGTTCCCGCGGGGACCGGGACGTGGGGGCCGCCGCTGCTGCTGGCCGTCTTCTGCGCGGCCGCGGCGCACGCCCTGTGGCTGCTGCGGGACGGCCCCCACCACGCGCACCACCTGGTGGGCTCGCTGGCCATGGCGTACATGGCGCTGACGATGACGGGGGGCGGCCCCGGTCCGGGCCACGGGAGCGGGCACGGGAACGGCGCGGGGGTGCCGCTCGTCACCGGGGCGCTGCTCCTCTACTTCGCCGGGTACGTCCTGCTCGGCGGGGCCCGGCTGGTGACGGCGGGCGGGGACGGGGGCGCCCCGGTCCCGGGCGAAAGCAGAGGCGGGGCGGCCGCGGCGGCCGCCCCGCCGAGGTCGGCCGAGCTGGTCCGGGCCTGCCGACTCGCCATGGGCATCGGCATGTTGGCCATGCTGCTCACGATGTGACGCACGACGAAAACGTGTCGTGCGTCACCAAAGCGCCGAGGCCGTACCCGCAGGTAGGCCCGCGCTCATAGGCTGGCGGACATGATGGTCCCCGCCGCTCTCCTGCTGCTCGGCGCCCTGACCGCGGTGCTCGCCCCCCGCCTGCTGCGCCGGGCCCGGTGGCCCGAGCGCGAACCCGTGGTCGCCCTGTGGGTGTGGCAGTGCGTGGTGGCCGCGGTGCTCCTGTGCTTCGGGCTGTCGATGCTGCTGAGCGCGGCGGCCGCCTGGCAGGCGGTCCGCGGCCGGCTCTTCGCCGCCGCCCCGCACGGCGTGGTCGACGCCTACGCCCTCGGCGCCTCCGGCGGCACCTGGGCCACCGGCACCGCGCTCGCGCTGGCGGCCGGCGCGCTGTGGACCGGGGCGATGCTGGGCGGCGAGGTGCTCCGGGCGCGCACCCGGCGCCGGGCCCGGGACACCGAACTGCGCCTGCGGGCGCCGCTGTTGCCCGGCGAGGACCCGGCGGGCGCGCGGCTCGTGGTCCTGGAGGGTCCGCGGCCGGACGCCTGGTGGCTGCCCGGCACGGCCCCGCAGCTGGTGGTCACGACGGCGGCCCTGGCCCGCCTCAAGGGGAGCCAGCTGGACGCCGTACTGGCCCACGAGCAGGGCCACGCCGCGGCCCGGCACGACTGGCTGCTGCACTGCTCGCGCGCGCTGGCCCGGGGATTCCCGCAGGTGCCGGTCTTCGCCGCGTTCGAGGCGGAGATCGACCGCCTCGTCGAGCTGGCCGCCGACGACGTGGCCTCGCGGCGCTTCGGGCGGCTGACGATCGCGCTGGCCCTGGTCGGGCTCAACGAGGACCGCGGGGTGTTCGGGCCCTCCCCGGCCCCGCAGGCCCACGTCCCGCACCGGGTGCGGCGGCTGCTGTCGGCGGCGCCCCGGCTGTCGGCCGGCCGGCGGCTGCGGCTGACGGCGCTGGCCGCGCTGGTGCCGGCGATTCCGCTGCTCGTGGCGTTCGTACCGGGCCTGAGCGCGCTGGCCTAGGGCGCGTTCTATAAGTAGCGGCGGGCGCCCGAAGGCCAGGCGGGACTTCTCAAACACGCCCTGGGGGGCGCCGTCGACGTCACTCCGTACGCCCGCAGGAGTGCGGTGGACGACACCCCCCGGGGCGTCCGGGGCCGCGCCTCCCGGGCGCGCCCGGGGAGGCGCGGCGGCCGTCGGTGCGAGGATCGGGCCCATGCGGAACGACGACCTGCACATGCGGTGGACCGGCATCGGCTGCGCGCTGGCGGCGGTCGCCCTGACCGTACTGGTGGTGGCGCGGTGGGAGCCGCTGCTCTCCCTCGACGGCCGGATCGCCGGCGACCTGCACGTCCGCGCCGTCGCGGACCCGGGCACCACGCACGTGATGCGCGTGCTCTCCGACTGGGTGTGGGACCCGTGGACGATGCGGATCCTGGCCGCCGCGGCCTGCGTCACGCTGTGGTGGCGCGGTGACCGGCCGCGGGCGCTGCGGGTGGCCTTGGCCGCGGTGGCGGCGTCGGTGGTGCAGCAGGGGCTGAAGGCCCTGGTGGGACGGGAGCGGCCACAGTGGCCGGACCCGGTCGACTCGGCGCACTACTCGGCCTACCCGTCCGGCCACGCCATGACCGCGACGGTGGTGTGCGGGGTGCTGCTGTGGCTGCTCCCCGGTGCGACGCCGCGGTGGGCCGTCGCCTCCGCCTGGGCGATGGCCGTCGTCTCCGTGCTGGGGGTCGGCTTCACGCGGCTCTACCTCGGGGTCCACTGGACCTCGGACGTGCTCGCGGGCTGGCTTCTGGGCGTGGCCGTGGTGGCTCTCGCGACGTGTGCGTACGGCGGTCACGGGCGTGCCTGCTCTGGGCGATCCCCCGTGTCACCCAGAGCAGGCGACCCCGATCGCTGAGTATATTGGCTCGGAGCCAGTCAACGCAGCAGGAGCAAGCATGGTCCCGCGCAGCGCATCGGTCAATGAAGAATTGCGCAGACGTTCCAGGGAGCGGCTGCTGCAGGCCACGGTCGACCTCGTCGCCGAGCGCGGCTACGAGGCCACGAAACTCGGCGACATCGCCGACCGGGCGGGTGCGGCCCGGGGCCTGGTCTCGTACTACTTCCCGGGCAAGCGGCAGCTGCTGCAGTCGGCGGTGCACCGGCTGATGCACCTGACCCTGTACGCCGCTCTGCAGCGCGAGCCGCACCCCGATGGGGCGGACGCGGGCCGCGAGCGGCTCGCCCGTGCCATCGACGCGATCCTGGGGCTGGCGCGGGACCAGCCGCGGCTGATGCGGACGCACATGGCGGGCATCCTGCAGGCGGAGGGATTCGTCCAGTGCCAGGAGCAGCAGCGGCTCGCCGAGCTGCTGCGGGACACCGTGGTGCGGTACGGCTCGGCCGACGTGGACGCCGACTACCCGCTGCTGCGGGCGCTGCTGATGGGCGCGGTGGTGGCGGTGCTGCTGCCGGGGGCGCCGATGCCGGTGTCCCGGCTGCGGGCCGAGCTGTTCCAGCGGTACGGCCTGGACTGGGAGCTCGGCGTCCCGCCGGACGGAGGACCGCCCGGCGGAACGTTTCCCCGCTAGGGGCGACGGCGCGCGCCGTCGGCCGGCCGCTAGTGGTACTCAGGCTGCGTCTGGACGTTGAGCCGGTCCATCCGCACCCACGTGGCGCTCACGGTCCGCCAGTCGTCGAGCCTCAGCACGTCGAGGCCCTTGGTGATGTCGTTCGAGTAGATGTGACCGTTGTAGTAGTACGCCGACCAGGACCCGCCGAGCCCGAGGGCGTCCGTGGTGAGCGGGCCGCGCTCGAAGTAGCCGATCTCCTTGGGCTTGGAGGAGTCGGTGAAGTCCCAGACCGAGATGCCGCCCTGGTACCAGGCCTGGACCATGATGTCGCGGCCGCCGCCGACCGGGACCAGCGAGCCGTTGTGGGCCACGCAGTTCTCGGTGTCGGCCTGGTGGCGGGGGATCTTGAAGTAGCTGCGGAAGGCGAGCTTGCGCTGGTCCCCGCGGCCGGTGATGTCGTAGATCCCGTCGGCGCCCCGGTTGGGGCCGGTGGCCTCGTTGCAGGTGGCGCCGCCACCGCCGCCGAGCTCGTCGGTGAACACCACCTTGTTCGCGCGTTCGTTGAAGGTGGCCGAGTGCCAGAACGCGAAGTTCACGTTGTCCTGCACCCGGTCGATGACCCGCGGCTGCTCGGGCCTGCTGATGTCGAAGAGGATGCCGTCGCCCATGCAGGCGCCGGCGGCCAGGTTCCGGGACGGCAGGACGGTGATGTCGTGGCAGCCGGTGGTCTTGGAGACACCCGGGTTGGCGGGCCCGCCCGGGTTGCCGCCGTCCGGGAAGAGGATCGGGAAGGCGACGACCGCGGCCTTCGTCGGCGCCTTCTTCGGGACCTTCACCACGGAGATGCCGTCGTGCGGCGGCTTGCAGTCGGGGAAGGCCTCGTTGGGCGAGTAGGAGGCGACGTAGAGGTGGATGTCGCGGCTCCCCGGCACCAGGGTGTGGGTGTGGGAACCGCAGGCGGTCTCGACGGACTTGATGTACTTGGGATTCTTCTTGTCCTTGATGTCGAAGATCTTGATGCCCTCCCACGAGGACTTCTCCGTGGCGGGCTGCGAGACGCTGTTGCACGAGTCGTCGCTGCGCGAGGAGTCGGTGGAGAGGAAGAGCAGGTCACCGTGGACGGAGATGTCGTTCTGTCCGCCCGGGCAGAGCACCTGGGTGACCGTCTTCGGCGCCTTCGGGTTCCCGATGTCGTAGATCGTGAAGCCGTTGTAGTTGCCCGCGTACGCGTACCTGCCCTGGAACGCCAGGTCGGAATTGATCACGGTGGGGTCGGCGCTCGGGATGTTGGCCAGCGGCTTGATGTTGGCGCTGTGCACGATCTCGTCCTGGCCGGGGATCTCACCCGGGGCGAGTTCCCGGCCCTCGACGAGGCTGGAGCCCTGCTGTCCGCCGGTGCCCGGCGTCAAGTCGCCCGGGTCGGGGGTGGCGGCCGCCGGGCCGGCGGCCAGGAGCGTGGCGAGGCCGGCCGCCGCGACGACCGCTCCCAGACTCCTCTTCCGCACTCTGATGGTGTGCAACGAGGTCACTGTGCCCTCCCATGGGAGTCCGATCGGTTCCGCGCCGGGTGGGCGCGGAACCAGGACCCCGGCAGTATCTTCCTTTCCATGGACATGGCAAAAGGGTTACTCGGCCTATTCTCCGGAGCGGTTGTGGCCGCCGCCCTCCTGCCGGCGCTCGCCGGCTGCCGGGCGGACGCACCGCAGGACCGGGCCGACGACGGCCGGGCCGTGATCGTCGCGCCGGGCAGGCCGGGAGAGAAGGCGCGCACCCTCACCCCCGAACAGGCCGCGCGGGAGAAGCCCGACGACAGCGCGAACGCCGCCGACCGCGCCTACGTGCGGAACATGGTCGAGCACCACCGGCAGGCCCTGACGATGAGCGCCCTGGCGCCGGCGCGGGCCGCGGCGGACGGCGTCAAACGCCTGGCGGAACGGATCACGGCGGCGCAGCAGCCCGAGATCGGGGCGATGGAGAGGTGGTCGGCCCTCCACCCCGCGCCGCAGTCGGATGCCGGCGCGCACCCGCACGACCACGGCACTATGCCGGGCATGGCGACGGAGCAGCAGCTGGCGGACCTGGCCGCGGCCTCGGGGAGCGACTTCGACAGGCTCTTCCTGAGGCTGATGACCGCCCATCACGAGGGCGCGGTGAAGATGGCCGGCGAGGCACTGGCCGGCGGCAACAACGTGGCCGTCGAGGAGATGGCCAACGAGGTCGTGGCCACGCAGAGCGCCGAGATCCACCGGATGCGCGCCATGGGCTGACGGCCGCGGGACCCGGTGTCATGCTGGGGACCACCCGCGTGAGGAGCTCCGCCGTGCTTCACATCGCCGTCGTCGGATCGGGCCCCAGCGGGGTCTACGCCGCGCAGACCCTGGTCCAGCAGCGCGAGGTGCCCGGCGTCCGGGTCGACGTCCTGGACCGGCTGCCGGCCCCGTACGGACTGGTGCGCTACGGGGTCGCCCCCGACCACGAGAAGATCAAATCGCTGCAGGGCAGCCTGCGCGCCGTGCTGGAGGACGAGCGGATCCGCTTCCTCGGGAACGTCGAGGTCGGCGGGGAGGCACTGTCGGCCGGACGGCTGCTGGAGCTGTACCACGCGGTGGTGTACTGCGTGGGGGCGGCGCGGGACCGGCTTCTCGACGTCCCCGGCGAGGAGCTGGCGGGGGTGCACTCCGCGACGGACTTCGTGGCCTGGTACAGCGGGCACCCCGACGCCGCCGCGGCCGCCTTCGACCTGGCCGGGGTGACGTCGGCGGTGGTCGTCGGCGCGGGCAACGTCGCGGTGGACGTGACCCGGATCCTGGCCCGGAGCGCGGCCGAACTGGTCCCGACGGACATGCCCCAGCCGGCGCTCGGCGCGCTCGCGGACAGCGGGGTCCGCGCGGTGGCGATGGTCGCCCGGCGCGGGCCCTCGCAGGCGAAGTTCACCACCAAGGAGCTGCGGGAGCTGGGCACGCTGCCGGAGGTGGACGCCCGCGTGGATCCCGCCGAGCTGGCCCTGGACCCCGCGTACGCCGACCCGGGCGCGGCCGCCGCGCTGCCCGCGGTGGCACGGCGGAACCTGGAGGCGCTGCGCGGCTGGGCGGAGGCCGTCCCCGGCGGCGCGCCGCGTGCGGTCACGCTGCGGTTCTACCTGCGCCCGTCCCGGGTGCTGGGCGGCCCGGACGGCCGGGTCACGGGGGTGCGCTTCGAGCGGACCGCCCCGGACGGGCGCGGCGGGGTGACGGGGACGGGCGCGTACGAGGACGTCCCGGCGCAGCTGGTGCTGCGCTCGGTGGGGTACCGGGGCGTCCCCCTGGCCGGCCTGCCGTTCGATCCGGCGACGGGGACGGTCCCGCACGCGGCGGGCCGGGTGCTGCGCGCGGGCCGGGCCTCGGTGGGCGAGTACGTGGCGGGGTGGATCAAGCGCGGCCCGACCGGGGTGATCGGCACCAACCGCCCCTGCGCGAAGGAGACGGCGTCCTCGCTGCTCCAGGACGCGGGGCGGCTGGCCCGGCGCGAGCTGCCCGGCGACCCGGTGGACGCGATGCGCGCGGCGGGCCTGCGTCCGGTGCGGTGGCCGGGGTGGCTGGCGATCGAGGCGGCCGAAACCGAGCTCGGGACCTCGCTGGGCCGCCGCTCGGTGAAGATCCCGGACTGGGACGGGCTGCTGGGCGCGGCCGACCGGACGTAGCGCGGCTGCGGCAGGCCGGGCCGCGGCGGCACGGGCGGGGGCCGGCGGAAGCGGCGGGCTCCGCGCGGGACGGCCGGGCGGGCCGGGGGCCCGGGCCGCTACCTCAGGCGGGCCTCCTCGGCGGCCGCCGCCGTGAGGACGGAGTCGAGGAGGCCCGGAAAGAGGGCCTCCAGCTCCTCGCGGCGCAGGGCGTTGAGCTTGGTGGTGCCGCGGTAGGTCTGGCGGACGACGCCGCTCTCCCGCAGCACGCGGAAGTGGTGCGTGGTGGTCGACTTGGTGACCGGCAGGTCGAAGTGCGAGCAGGCCAGGTCGGCGGCGGAGACGGCGAGGTCCCGGGTGATGGAGAGACGGACCGGGTCGGACAGCGCGTGGAGCACGCCCTCCAGCCGGATCTCTGCGGCCTCCGGATGGGCGAGGGCGCGGGCCGTGTCGTGTTCCGTCATGTCCCTGCTCCACTCGCTCGACTCGCTGGGCGTGCTCGGCTCGCTCGATTCGCCCGCCCGGGGCCCTTCGCGCCCGGCACCATCGTACGAGAGCCGTCGTAGGACCGGTGGGGCGCGGCGCGGACGGGGGCGTCCGCACCGCGTCCGTTCACCAGGAGCGGTGGTACGGCTCCGGGGTGCGGAGCTCCGCGCCGAGCTCGGCGGCTGCGCGGCGGGCCCAGTAGGGGTCGCGCAGCAGTTCGCGGCCGAGCAGCACCGCGTCCGCCTCGCCGTTGGCGAGGATCTTCTCGGCCTGTTCCGGTTCGGTGATGAGGCCGACGGCGGCCACCGGGAGCGAGGTCTCGGCCTTGACCCGGGCCGCGAACGGCACCTGGTAGCCGGGGCCGACCGGGATCGTCACGCCGGGGGCGAGCCCGCCGGTGGAGACGTCGAGGAGGTCCACCCCGTGGTCTTGGAGCAGGGCGGCCAGCCGGACCGTCTCGTCGGCGGTCCAGCCGCCCTCCTCCAGCCAGTCGGTGGCGGAGACCCGGAAGAACAGCGGGAGTTCCGCGGGCCACACCGCCCGTACGGCGTCGACGACCTCGAGGGCGAAGCGGGTGCGGTTCTCGAAGGAGCCGCCGTACGCGTCGGTGCGCCGGTTGCTGTGCGGGGAGAGGAACTCCCCGATCAGGTAACCGTGGGCTCCGTGCACTTCCACGACCTCGTAGCCGGCGGCCAGCGCCCGTTCGGCGGCGGCCGCGAACTGCGCGGTGATCGCGCGGATCTGATCGATGGTCAGTTCGTCCGGCACCGGGTGGCCGTCGTCGAACGGGACCGCGCTGGGCGCGACCGGCTGCCAGCCGTGGGCCTCGGGGCCGACGGGGGCGCCGCCCTTCCAGGTCCGGTCGGTCGAGGCCTTCCGGCCGGCGTGGGCGAGCTGGATCGCGGGGACCGCGCCCTGCGACTTCACGAACGCGGTGATCCGGCGGAGCGCCTCGACCTGGGCGTCGTTCCAGATGCCGAGGTCGTAGGGGGAGATCCGGCCTTCCGGGGAGACGGCGGTGGCCTCCTGCACGATGAGACCGGCGCCTCCGACGGCGCGGGCCGCGTAGTGCGCGAAGTGCCAGTCGCCGGCCACACCCGCGTCCGGCCCGGAGGGCTCGGCGCTGTACTGGCACATCGCCGCCATCCACACGCGGTTGGGGACGGTGACCGACCGCAGGGTGTAGGGCGCGAACAGGGCGGCGAAGGCGGTGGGGGCAGCACTCATCAGGACTCTCCAGACGTCACCGGGCGCGCCGGGGATCGGCGGCTAAGTACGAGACTCACCGTACTACGAATTCCCTCGTACTACGAGACTTCTCGTACAAGCGCGTCCAGCTCCGCGCGCAGCGCCCCGGCCAGCTCCGCCAGATCGGGTACGGCGGCCGCGTCGGCGACCAGACCGTAGTGGACCGTCCCCTTGTACGTGGAGACCGCGACGGCCAGGGACTGGCCGCGCGCCAGCGGGGCGAGCGGGTAGACCTCGCGGACCCGGCTCCCGCCGAGCGAGAAGGTCAGCCCGGGCAGCGGAACGCTGGTCACCAGGATGTCGAAGAGCAGCCGGGCGGCCTGGGCCACGAGCGGGCCGCCGAGGCGGTGGCCGAGCGGGTGGACGTGGTCGGCGAGCAGGGCGACCGCCCCGGCGCCGCGGGCGGGACCGGCGTCCTTGTTGCGGTCCATGGCGGCCCGTACCCGGTCCAGGCGCAGCAGCGGGTCCCGCTCGGCGAGGGGCAGCCGCAGCAGGTAGCCGGAGAGCCGGTTCCCGCCGCCGGCCCCGGCCCTGCCGCGGCGGGAGACGGGGATCAGCGCGCGCGGGCCCGGTCCGCGGGGCGCGGGGTCGCCGCGCTCCTCCAGCCAGCGTCGCAGCGCGCCCGCGACCATCGTGATGAGCACGTCGTTGACGGTGCCGCCGGCGGCCTTGCGCACGAGGTTGACCTCGTCCAGGTCGAGGGCGAGGCCGGCGACCGCGCGGGCCCCGGGTCCGTCCGGGTCGGCGACGAGCGCCCCGGGCACGCCGAGCGGGAGCCCGGCGCGGGCGACGGCGGCGCCGATCTCCAGGGCCTGGCCGACGTCCTGGACCCGGGCGGCCAGGACCCCGGGCAGCCTGCGCAGGGCGGATCCGGCGTCCCGCTGGGAGGGGAGCGGCCGGGCGGGCGCCGGCCGGGCGGGGGCCCGCGGGGCCGGGCCCCCGTCGAAGAGCGAGGCCGCCAGCGCGAGCGCGCCGAGGCCGTCGGCGAGCGCGTGGTGGAACTTGAACAGCACCGCGAAGGCATCCGGGCCGGGCCCGGCGAGCACGTGCGCCTCCCAGGGCGGCAGGTGCCGGTCGAGGGGCCGGGCCATGAGCGGGCCCGCGGCCTCGTGCGGGGTCGCCTCCCCGGTCCGTACGAGGAACACGTGCCGCGCCGCGTCGAAGTCCGGGTCCGGCGACCAGGCGGCCGCTCCGACCGGCAGCAGCACGTCGCGGATCCGGCGGCGCAGACCGGGCACTGCGGCGCAGCGGGCGGCGAGCAGGCCGGCGGCGCGCTCGGCGGCTCCGGGTCCGGCGGCCTCGAAGACGATCAGGGCGCCGAGGTGCATGGGGTGGGCGGCGGATTCGATCCGCCAGAAGGCGAGGTCGAGCGGCGACAGGTGCTCGGTGGCCACGTAGGTCCTCTCACATGCGGCGGCAGTGGCCTGAAGTCAATCCATTGTGAACACCTCTATGCAAGCAGCAGTCATTCCTGTCGGGTAAATGATCGGGTAAATGATCTGCACCGATCAGCCCCGTGGTTCCGGTGGCGCCCGCCGGGCCACTGTCAGTGGGCGGGTGCAGACTGGCCGGAAAGACCCGCACGGACCGCCGCAGCGCACGCGGTCCGGGCGGTCAGCCCGCAGGAAGACCCCGCCAGGGACAACGACCTCCGGAGGTGCCGGCCATGGCCGACGTACTACTGCTCGTGGGAACCCGCAAAGGACTCTTCATCGGCCGTCGGCAGGGCGGCGGCGCGTGGGAGTTCGACGGCCCCCATTTCAACGCCCAGGCCGTCTACGCGGTCGCCGTCGACCGGCGGGGGCCCGCGCCGCGGCTGCTGGCCGGCGCGGACAGCCTGCACTGGGGACCGTCCGTCTTCAGCTCCGACGACCTCGGGGCGACCTGGCACGAGCCGGCCGCGGCGGCCGTGAAGTTCCCCAAGGACACCGGCGCCTCCCTGGAGCGGGTCTGGCAGTTGCACCCCGCGGGCCCCGAGGCCCCCGACGTGGTCTACGCGGGGACCGAGCCGGCCGCGCTGTTCCGCTCCACGGACCGCGGCGACTCCTTCGAGCTGGTCCGGCCGCTGTGGGAGCACCCGAGCCGGTCGAAGTGGGAGCCCGGGGGCGGCGGCGAGGGACTGCACACGGTGATCACCGACCCGCGCGACCCGGACGCGCTGACGGTGGCCGTCTCCACGGCCGGGGTGTTCCGCAGCGCGGACGGCGGGGCCAGCTGGTCGCCGTCGAACGACGGGGTCTCCGCGGTCTTCCTGCCCGATCCGAACCCCGAGTTCGGCCAGTGCGTGCACAAGATCGCCCAGGACGCCGCGGACACCGACCGGCTGTACCTGCAGAACCACTGGGGCGTCTACCGCAGCGACGACGCGGGGGCCCGGTGGACGGACATCGGCGGCGGTCTCCCCTCCGACTTCGGCTTCGCCGTCGCCGCGCACCCGCACCGGCCGGACACCGCCTACCTCTTCCCGCTGAACGCCGACTCCGACCGGGTGCCGGCCGGGCGGCGGTGCCGGGTCTTCCGCACCCGGGACGCAGGCGCCACCTGGGAGCCGCTCTCCAGGGGCCTGCCCGACGGGGACCACTACGGCACCGTGCTCCGCGACGCGCTGTGCACGGACGACGCCGACCCGGCGGGCGTCTACTTCGGCAACCGCAACGGCGAGCTGTACGCGAGCCACGACGACGGCGACAGCTGGCAACTGCTGGCCGGGCACCTGCCCGACGTCCTGTGTGTGCGGGCGGCCACGTTGGGCCAGTAGAGTGATCGACCGTGGCAGCACGACCGTTGAACGAGATCGTCGAGCAGGGCTGGGCCCGTGCTCTGGAGCCGGTGGCGGAGCAGATCGCCGCCATGGGCGACTTCCTGCGCGCCGAGATCGCGGCGGGTAGGAGCTACCTGCCGGCCGGACCCCATGTGCTGCGGGCCTTCCAGCAGCCGTTCGACGAGGTCAAGGTGCTGATCGTCGGCCAGGACCCGTACCCCACCCCGGGGCATGCCGTGGGCCTGTCCTTCTCGGTCGCACCCGAGGTGCGGCCGGTGCCGCCGAGCCTGGACAACATCTTCCTGGAACTCCACCGGGACCTCGGCACCGGCCGCCCCGCCAGCGGCGACCTCACCCCGTGGACCCGGCAGGGCGTCCTGCTGCTCAACCGCGCGCTGACGACGGCGCCGCGCCGCCCCAACGCCCACCAGGACAAGGGCTGGGAGGCCGTCACCGACCAGGCTATCCGCGCGCTCGCCGCGCGCGGCAAGCCACTGGTGTCCATCCTGTGGGGCCGCGCGGCGCGCAACCTGCGGCCGTTGCTCGGCGAACTGCCGGTGGTGGAGTCCTCGCACCCCTCCCCCAGGTCGGCCGACTACGGCTTCTTCGGTTCCAGGCCGTTCAGCAGGACGAACGACCTGCTCACGGGCCTGGGTTCACAGCCTGTGGACTGGCGCTTGCCGTCCGTCAGTTGATCGTATCTGACATTCACCGGATAAATACGGACAGATGCCACCCGAGAAGGCCCTGCCCGAACACCCGGTTCCGATAAGCCAGTAGCATGCGGCGCCATGAGCTCCCCCACTGGGCCCGCAAATGGCCTGCCCGTACGAATGCCGCGACCCCGCCAGACCGGACGGCACCGCCGGCCCGAGCCCGCGGCGGCGCCCGAGGGCGCGCCTGCGCTGGTGCTCGCCGTGCCCGGTGCTCCTTCGGCCTCCACCCGGAGCCTCGCGGAAGAGATCATCAGCATCGGCCGCTCCGAGCTGCCGGGCCTCGACGCCCGGATCGGCTTCATCGAGGGTGACGACGCCTCCGAGTTCCCGTCGCTGTCCGGCGCGCTGGACGCGGTCGCGTCCGAGCGCGCGGCGCGCGCGGAGTTCGCCCGCGCCGCCGGCCACGAGGTGCCCGCGCCGACCGGCCCGGACGCCGTGGTCGTACCGCTGCTGGCCGGCCCCGACGGCGATCTGCTGCGCCGGATCCGCCAGGCCCTGATGGAGTCCTCGGCCGCGACCGAGCTGGCCGACGTGCTCGGCCCGCACCCGCTGCTCGCCGAGGGTCTGCACGTGCGCCTGTCCGAGGCGGGCCTGGCCCGCGCCGACCGCGCCCGGCTCTTCACCGTGACCACCGCCGCCGACGGCATCGTGCTGGCCACCACCGGTGGCGAGGAGGCCGTGCAGGCCGCCGGGATCACCGGCATGCTGCTCGCCGCCCGTCTCGCCGTGCCGGTCAAGGCCGCCGCGCTCGACGAGGAGGGATCGGTGGCCGCGGTCGCCGAGCAGCTGCGCCGCGAAGGGTCGACGCAGCTGGCCCTGGCCCCGTACCTGATCGGCCCGGAGGCGGCCGAGGGCCTGCTGGACACCGCCTGCAAGGAGGCGGACTGCGCCGCCGCCGAGGTGCTCGGCTCCTACCCGGCGCTGGGCAAGCTGGCCGTCGCGCAGTACTCCGCGGCCCTCGGGATCACACAGGGCGCCGCCGCCCGCTGACCCGCACCCCGAAAGGGCCCGTACCCGCGCCGGGTACGGGCCCTTCGGCGTGCGTCAGGCGAAGACCACGCAGGTGGCCGCGGGGACGGGCACCGAGCCGGCCCGGACCGGCCGGCCGGTCTGCGGATCCACGTCGAACCAGGTGACGTCCCCCGAGCGCTCGTTGGCCGCGTACAGCCGGCGCCCCGAGGCGTCCGCCACGAGGTCGCGGGGCCAGCTGCCGCCGCAGTCGACCGTGCTCGTGAGCTGCGGCTTCTCGGCCCCTCCGGCGAGCGAGAAGGTGGCGATCGCGTCGGTGCCCCGGACGGCGGTCCAGAGGAAGCGCCCGTCGGACGGGACGGCGACCGCCGAGGGGTAGGGCCGTACGACGCCCGCAGCGGCCCCGGAGACGACCGGGACCTCCGCCACCGGGTCGAGCCGCCCGGACGCCGCGTCCCAGCGGCAGACGGTCAGCTGCGGCTCCAGCTCGTGCAGCACGTAGGCCACCGCCCCGCCCGGGTGGAACGCGAGGTGGCGCGGCCCGGTGCCGGCCCGGAGCGCGGTCTCGGCGTGCACCCGCAGCGCGCCGGTGGCCGGGTCGAGCGCGCAGACCCGCACCGAGTCGGTTCCCAGGTCCACGCTGAGCACCCAGCGGCCCGTCGGGTCGGGCAGCACCTGATGGGCGTGGGGGCGCTCCTGACGGCCGGCGTCGGGCCCGGAGCCCCGGTGCGCGAGGACCGAGGCGGGCCCGCCCGGAGCCCCGTCGGCGGCGAGCGGCAGGCTGCTGACGCTCCCGGAGGTGTAGTTCGCGGTGAAGAGCCGCCGCCCGGCCGTGCTGAGGTGCGTGGGGCCGGAGCCGCCGACGTGGACGGCCGGGCCGAGCGGCTCCAGGCCCCCGGCGGTGGACCGGAAGGCGGCCACCGCGCCCCGTTCCCCCTCGCTCACCGCGTAGAGCACGCCGGTGTCCCGCGCGTAGGCGAGGTACGAGGGGTCTTCGACCGACCCGACGGCCGAGAGCACGGTGAGCGCGCCGGTGTGCGGGTCCACGGACGCGGTGGTGACCCCGTGCCCGCCCCCCGAGGTGAACGAGCCGATGTGGGCCCGGCGTCCGCCGCCGGGGTCCGTACCGTCCACGATGTCGCCGCTGTCCACGGGGTTCGCCCTCTCCGTCGCTCTCGGATCCGTTCGGAGCCGACGGTAACAGAAGGTCTAGACCAAATCCCGTCCGTGGGCCCGTTCCTGGGCGCCGGGGTGGTGGACGTACGCCGTGCTGCTCGGCCGGTCCTCGTACGTGCGGTGGAAGACCGGGGTGGCCGAGCCGGAGATCGGCGGCACGATCCAGGACCAGTCCGCGCCCACGTCACGGCCCTTGCGCTCCTCGCGCTCCAGGTGGGTCAGGAACCGGCGGGACTCGGTGTGGTGGTCGGCGATGGTCACGCCGGCCCGGTCGAATGAGTCCAGGACCGCGCGGTTCAGCTCGACCAGGGCGCGGTCCTTCCAGAGCGAGCGGTCGCTGGAGGTGTCCAGGCCCAGCCGGCGGGCGACGGCGGGCAGGAGGTTGTAGCGGTCGGTGTCGGCGAGGTTGCGGGCGCCGATCTCGGTACCCATGTACCAGCCGTTGAACGGGGCCGCCGGGTAGTGGATGCCGCCGATCTCCAGGCACATGTTGGATATGGCGGGCACGGCGTGCCAGCGCAGCCCCCAGAACTCCCAGCCGGCGTCCTCGGGGTGCCGGATCGGGACCTCGAGGACGGCGTCCGCGGGGGTGTCGAACCAGCGGGGCTTGTCGTTCACCCCCTGGACGACCAGCGGGAGCAGGTCGAAGGGGGTGCCGGGGCCCCCGGCCCAGCCGAGCCGGAGCAGGGCCTCGGTGAGCGGGGCGTTGCGGGCGTCACCGACGGTCACGGAGGGGTGGTCGCCGTAGCCGGCGTAGCGGATCAGCTGCTCGCTCCAGATCAGCGGGCCGGGGCGGTCCGGGGCGTCCGGCGCGAAGACCGTGACCGTGGGCCGGACGCGGCCGCCGTTGGTCGCCTCCCGCAGGTGCGCGAAGCACTCGTCGGCGATGTCGTCCGCGGCGACGAGGTCCCGGCGGTCGCGGACCCGCAGGGAGTTCCAGTAGAGCCTGCCTATGCAGCGGTTGCTGTTGCGCCAGGCCACGCGCGCGCCGTGGACGAGTTCCTCCGGGGTGTGCCGGTAGGTTCCGGTATCGGCCAGCTCCTCCCGCACGGCGACGAGCCGGGCCCGCGGACCGCCGGCCTCCGGGTGCTCCCGGTGGAAGAGCCGGATGAACTCCTCGGCCGCCTCCCACACCTGAGCGGTGGTGAAACGCTGTGGAGGTGTTTCCATGACGGGCGATTCCCCCTGTCGACCGGATCCACCCTGGCGTGCGGGATGAATGGGCGATGAACCCTCGCCCGTTGTACAGGTCGCAGGTCAGCGCCGTGCCGCAAGCGCGTGCGGAACACACGTCCGAGTGGTCCTCGGCCGACGGCCTGCGGGAGGACGGGGCGGGGCGTACCATCCGCCTCAGTCCGGCAGTTGGCCGTGCGCGGCGCTCAGCGGCAGGGCCGGCTCATGTAGAGCGCCTGCTCGCCGGCGGCGGGCGTACCCCCGTACAGGCTCGTGTCCAGGCCGCAGAGGGAGAAACCCATGCGCCGATAGGCGTGCACGGCCGGGGCGTTGACGGTGCTGACCTCCAGCCACAGGTGCCCGGCGCCCCGTTCGCGGGCGAAGTCCGCCGCGCACTCCATGAGCCCGCGGCCGACGCCCCGCCCCCGGTCGTCCGGCGCCACCTCGATGTCTTCGACCGTCAGCCGCCGGTTCCAGGCCGAGTAGCCGACCGCGACGAAACCGCAGACCCGGCCGCCGTCGAGGGCGACGTAGGTCCGCGCGTCCCCCCCGCTGTCCGTCCCGACGGCGCCGAGCGCCTGCTCGTCGTGCTCCTCGGGCGGGAACACCTTGCGCACCGGCGGGTCGACGGGCACCTCGCGGAGGGCGAAGCCGGTGTCGGTCACGGCCACCTCGAAGACGGTGGCGGTGCTGAAGGAGCTGTCCAGGGCCTCGATGGCGCCGGCGTCCTCGGGGCGGGCGGGCCGGTAGACGATGCCGTCGGCGGAGCCGGGCGCGGAGCCGGATGCGGTGGTCATGGGAACCACGGTACGCAAAAAACCCCCCGGTCGAATTGGCTGGGCCAATTGACTGCCGAGGGATCGATGAGCGTATATTTGTCAGTTCACGACTTCGTTTAACAGAATGCGTGAATCACCTTACGAGGAACACCGTATCGCGGCAGGAGTGCAATTGTCAACCGAGGAATTCCGGAATGAGCAGCAATTCGTCACCGGTCTCTATCGACGCCTCGACGACCTGCGTGACCAGGCCGAACGCGCGGTCGACGGCGCATTGCGCGAGGTCGGCACCGGGTTCCAGGCCCGTCTGGAACGGGACGTCATCGTCGCCGAACAGTCGGGGCTGCTTTCCGCTCTGAACGCCGGGGAGAACGGCCTCTGTTTCGGCCGTCTGGAGTTCTCCGACGGCCGCGACCCCCACATCGGCCGGATCGGAATCCGTGCGGACGACGCGGACCGCACCCCGCTGGTCCTCGACTGGCGCGCCGAGGTGGCGCGTCCGTTCTACCTGGCCACCGGCCACACCCCCATGGGGCTGCGGCGGCGCCGCCACATCAGCACCCGGGGGCGGGAGGTCACCGCCCTGCACGACGAGATCCTGGACCTCTCCGACGCGGAGCGCACCGGCCACGAGGGCGCCGACGCGGACGCCGTGCTGCTCGCCGCGCTCGACGCCGCCCGGACGGGCCGCATGCACGACATCGTGCGCACCATCCAGGCCGAGCAGGACCGGGTGATCCGCTCCACCCACCGCGGGGTGCTGGTCGTCGAGGGCGGCCCCGGCACCGGGAAGACCGCCGTCGCACTGCACCGCGCCGCCTACCTGCTGTACGCCCACCGCGAGCTGCTGGCCAAACGCGGGGTGCTGATCGTCGGCCCCGGCCCCGCGTTCCTCGGATACATCGGCGGGGTCCTCCCGGCGCTCGGCGAGACGGGCGTGCTGCTCGCCACGCCGGGCGAGCTGTTCCCCGGCGTCCGCGCCACCGGAACCGACCGCCCCGGGGCCGCCGAGGTCAAGGGCCGGGCCGCGATGGCAGAGGTGCTGGCCCTGGTGGTGGCCGACCGGCAGTGCCTGCCGGAGACCCTGCCGGCGGACAGCGGCGAGGAGTACGACACGGTTCCCGAGCCCGCCCTGGAGATCGACCACGACGACTACGGGGTCCTGCTGCTGGACCGCACGATCGCCCACGCGGCCCGGGACCACGCCCGCGCCACCGGACTCCCGCACAACCGGGCGCGGCCGGCGTTCGCCTTCCGGGTCGTCGACGCCCTCACGGCGCAGCTCGTGGACCGGCTGGGCGCCGACCCGTACGGCGGCCCGAACCTGCTCGGCCCGGACGACGTGGCCCAGATCGGCAAGGAGATCGCCATGAGCCCCGCCGTGCACGCCGCGGTCGACGCGCTGTGGCCCTCCCTCACCCCCGAGCGGCTGGTCCGCGACTTCCTGGCCGCCCCCACCCACCTGTCCGCGCACGAGGCGGCCCTGATCCGGCGCGAGGACACCGGCGCCGCCCCGGACTGGACGCCGGCCGACGTGCCGCTGCTGGACGAGGCCGCCGAGCTCCTCGGGGAGGACGACGGCGCCCTGCGGGCCGCCGAGGAGCGGGAGCGGCGCAAGCGCGTCGCGTACGCCCAGGGGGTGCTGGACCTCTCGCAGGGCTCGGACTCGTACGAGTTCGAGGACGAGGAGAACGAGTTCCTCGCGGCGCACGACATCATCGACGCCGAGCGGATGGCCGAGCGGTACGAGGAGGCCGACCACCGGAGCACCGCGGAGCGCGCCGCGGCGGACCGGACCTGGGCCTTCGGCCACGTCGTCGTGGACGAGGCGCAGGAGCTGTCGGAGATGGCGTGGCGGCTGCTGATGCGCCGCTGTCCGACCCGGTCGATGACCTTGGTCGGCGACCCGGCGCAGACGGCGGAGGAGGCGGGCTGCGGCGCGTGGGAGCGGGCCCTCGGCCCGTACGTGGGCGACCGCTGGGAACTGGTCCGGCTGGACGTCAACTATCGCACGCCCGCCGAGGTCATGGAGGTGGCCGCGGCGGTGCTGCGGGAGCGCGACCCGTCGTTCGAGCCGCCGCGCTCGGTACGGTCGACCGGCGTGCGGCCCTGGGCCCGCGCCGCCGGCGGCGACCTGGCGGGGGCCGTCGCGCAGGCCGTGGAGCGGGAGCTGCGGGAGCGGGGCGGGCCGGAGCGGGATGGGCCGGAGCGGGGGCGGCTCGCGGTCATCGCTCCGCGCGCGCTGCACGCCGCTCTGGCCGCCGTCCTGCCCGGTGTCCGGGCGGGCGCCGAGCCGGACCTGACGCGGGAGGTGGTCCTGCTCGACCCCCGGCAGGCGAAGGGGCTGGAGTTCGACACGGTGGTCGTGGTGGAGCCGACCGAGCTGCGGCCGAGCGACCTGTACGTGGCGCTGACCCGCGCGACGCAGTCCCTCGGCGTGGTGCACACGGCGGGCCGGCTCCCCGCGGGGCTGGCCGGGGCGCCGCCGGAGCTGCTGCGGCGCTGCTGAGGGCGGTGCGCCCGGCCAGGGCTGCCGTACGCGTCCGCGAGCGCTCGGGGCCGCACCGGGCGAGCCGGTGCGGCCCCGCAGAGCGGTGCGGCCCGGCGGGAACCCATACGGCCGACCGCAGCCGGAGCGGGTCGGCGGGAACCGGTGCGGCCCGACCGCAGCCGGTGCGGGTCAGGCGCGGACCAGCGGGCTCCGGGGGTCGCTGCGCAGGGGCGCCGCCAGCTCGGCGAGGGCCCGCTCCAAGCCGTGCAGGTGGACCAGGGCGGCCGGTTCGGTGGCGGCCGGGTGGACCGGGGTGGGTCGCTCCAGTTCCAGTTCGCCCGCGGTGAGCGCCTCGACGGCGGCCTCGACGCGCCAGCAGGCGGCCGCGAGCCGGGCGTCGTGGGAGGCCGCCGGGTCCGCGGCAACGGCCGCCAGGCCGCGCACCTCGCGCGCGCACTCGTCCAGCAGGGCGATGACCTGGCGCGCCCGCGCCTTGCGGGCCCGCAACGGGCTGAGCGGGTGCACCAGCGGGCCGAGGGCCATCCGGACCCGTGCGAGCAGCAGCTCCAGTTCGGCGGCGTGCGGGGTGGGGTCGGCCCCGGCGGTGCCGGCAAGGCGGGCGGCGGCTTCGCCGGTGGCCGCGTGCACGCAGCGCAGGGCGCGCTGGATCCAGGCGTGGTTGGTGGCGTGCGTGGTGACGGGCAGCACCAGGACCACGGCGAGGGCGGCTCCGACGGCGCCGATGGCGGTCTCCTGGAAGCGCAGGAGCAGCAGGCCGGGATGCAGGACCCCGAGGAGCCCGTAGAGCAGTCCGGCCATGACGGTGACGAAGAACATCATCCAGGAGTACGAAGGAGCCGCCGTGTAGAAGATCCCGAAGACGCACACGGCGACCAGCGCGGCGGTGGGCGCGGGCGCCCCGTGCAGCGGTACGGCGATCAGCAACCCGGCCGCGATGCCGGCGACGGTGCCGACGACGCGGCGGAAGCCGCGGACGAGGGTCTCGCCCCGGGAGGTGGTGTTCACGAAGATCCACCAGGCGGTGCCGACGGCCCAGTACCAGCGGTCCTCGGAGAGCGCCTGGCCGATGCCGAGGGCGAAGGAGCAGGCCAGCGTGGCCTGGACGGCCTGCCGCGTGGTGGGCCGGGCGATCCCGGAGCCCGGCAGCCCGGGCGGGGCGGCGGCGGGAGGGGTGCGGCGCTCGATGGGCCACAGCACGAAGCGCACGGCGGCGGACGCAAGCAGGGCCAGCCCGACGGCGGCGTACAGCTCGGGGAGCTGGCCGGGTACGGCGTGCAGGAACTGCGTCACGAAGAACATCATGAAGCCGAAGATCCCGAGGGCGTGCCCGCGCGGGCCGAAGCGGCGGGCGTAGACCCCGGCGAACACGACGGCGAGGAACGCGCCGTCCCGGGCGAGCGGCACCCCGTGCAGGGTGGTGGCCAGCGCCAGCACGGGGAACCCGGCGACCGGCAGCAGGGCGGTGGTGATCCGCTGGGCGCGGACGGTCGGGTCGAGCACGGTGAAGAGGGCGAGCAGGGCCGCCAGTCCTCCGGTGACGCAGGCGGTCAGGGAGAGCCCGGCGGCCTCGGCCGCCCCGACGGCGAGTGCGACGCCGACGACGGCGCGGGACGAGTTCCTCAGCCTCAGGCGCCCCGGATCCGGAGCCACGAACATCCTCTTCACGGCGGTGTGCCGCCCCCCTTGCAATGGCGCACGCCGGGCGCGGTCCGCCCGGGGTGGTGGGCGGCGTACGGGCACGGCGAAGGCGCCGCGCTCCGAACCGGCTTCGTTGCCGTCCGGCGCTGCGCGGCGCCGTAAGTACATGGATACGCCACAGATAACCACCTGGAGGGGCAATGGCTCAAACGGACTCCACCGCGCTGGACCATTGGCACAGCTGGAAGCCGTGATCCCCGGCCACGAACGGGCCAACGGACCGTCCGTCGACCGGCCACCCCCTTCCGCACCGGACGGGTGTCAGGACGGCACTACGCGCGCGCGGACGGCTCCTCTGCACCGTCCGGGAGTGGAAGGCGCGATGCCCGGTGCCGTGGGTCAGGACGGCCGGAGGAACGGGGAGACGGGCCGTGGGACCGGGGCGGGCGCGGGCGGGGCGGCCCCCGGTCCCGGTGACCGGGCCGGTCGGGCACCGAGGCGGGCCTGGCCTCCGGCGGGCGGGGGCCACGTCCCGGCGGGACCGAACGCCCGCTGATGATCGGAAAGGTTCGCCACTGATCACTTTCTGATCGCTCCCCCGCCAAGTGACGCATGCGTACTGCACACCCCGTCGGTGACAGCCGTGACTGTCGCGGCGGCTCCCGCGAGTGGCACGGTAAGTCCGCAGCCGACCGAGGGAGCAGGAGTGAACAAGGGGTACGCCGCCTTCTGCGACGCCGACCAGTGGTTCTACGACGCGCCGTACCGGCGCGCCGAGGAGAACTACCGTGCAGCGCTCGCCGCCGTACCGCAGGGGTGGCAGTCGCACCGCAGCGGGGACTGGTACGCCTTGCGGCCCCTCGGATGCGACCTGCCCTCCCAGGGCTGGAAGATCCACGTCTCCGCATGCCTCGACAACGCCGAGTCGGTGCTGGAGCGGGTCTACGACTACTGCACGGCGCGGCACATCGCCTTCAAGTTCGTGCCGAGCCGCTACCTGCTGCACCTGCGCAACGCCAAGTACGCCGACCGCGCGGCCAGCGGCAAGTTCCTGACCGTGTACCCGGCCGACGAGGAGCAGTGCCGGCAGATCGCCGAGGACCTCGACGCCCTGCTGGCCGGCGAACCCGGCCCGTACATCCTGAGCGACCTGCGCTGGGGCGCGGGCCCCGTGCACCTGCGCTACGGCAGCTTCACCCTGCGGCACTGCTACGACGAGCACGGCGAACTGGTCCCCGCGATCGAGGACCCGGACGGCGTGCTGGTACCGGACCGGCGCGGGCCGGTGTTCCAGCCGCCGGCGTGGCTGGACCTGCCCGGCTTCCTGAAGCCGCACCTGGACGCGCGCTCCGCCGTCACCCTCGCCGGCGTGCCCTACACGGTGGAGCGGGCCCTGCACTTCTCGAACGGGGGCGGGGTGTACGCCGGACGCGACAGCCGCACCGGCGAGCCCGTGGTGCTCAAGGAGGCCCGGCCGCACGCGGGTCTCGCCGCCGACGGCGCCGACGCCGTGACCCGGCTGCACCGGGAGCGGACCGCCCTCGAACGGCTGGCCGGACTGGACCGCGTACCGGCGGTCCGCGGCACCTTCACGGTCGGCGACCACCACTTCCTGGTCATGGAGTACCTGGAGGGCAAGCCGCTCAACACCTACTTCGCCCACCGGCACCCGCTGATCGAGGCGGACCCGGATCCGGCGGAGCTCGCCGCCTACACGGACTGGGCCCTGAAGATCCACCGCCTGGTGACGGAGGCCGTGGACTCCGTGCACGCCCGCGGGGTGGTCTTCAACGACCTGCACCTCTTCAACATCATGGTCGCCGAGGACGAGGCGGGCGAACCGTCCGTCGCGCTCCTGGACTTCGAAGCCGCCGCGCACATCGACGAGGGGCTGCGGCAGACGGTCGCCAATCCGGCGTTCGTGGCGCCACCAGGGCGGCGCGGCTTCGCCGTGGACCGCTACGCTCTCGCCTGTCTGCGGCTCGCCCTGTTCCTGCCGCTGACGAGCCTGCTCGTACTGGACCGGGCGAAGGCCGTGCACCTGGCCGACATCGCCGCCGAGCAGTTCCCCGTACCGCGCCGGTTCCTCGACGAGGCCGTCGAGGAGATCCTCGCCGGTCCGGACGGGACCACCGCCGCGGCCGTGACCGGCGGCGGGCGGATACCCGCCCCGGACGGCCCCTACCTTCCCGTGGAGCCCGGCGACTGGCCGGCCGCCCGGGACTCGATGACGGCGGCGATCCGCGCCTCGGCCACCCCCGACCGCGAGGACCGGCTCTTCCCCGGCGACATCGCCCAGTTCGCGGCGGAGGGCGGCGGCACCGGCTTCGGGTACGGCGCGGCCGGGGTCCTGTACGCCCTGGCCGAGACCGGGTCCGCGCCCTGGCCCGAGGCCGAGGAATGGCTGCTGGCCCGGACCAAGACGCCCGGCTCGGGGACCCCGCTCGGCTTCTACGACGGGCTCGCCGGTACCGCGTGGACCCTGGAGCGGCTCGGTCACCGGGACAGGGCGCTCACCCTCGCCGAGCAGCTGTTGCGCCAGCCCTGGCAGGACGTCGGCCCGGACCTGCACGGCGGACTCGCCGGCATCGGACTGGCCCTGGACTCGCTCGGCACCTCGACCGGGGAGGGCGCCCTGCACGACGCGGCGGTGCGCTGCGCCGAGCTGGCCGCCCGCTCCGCCCCGGACCTGGCCCGCGCGGGCCTGCTGCACGGCGGGTCCGGCCCGGCTCTGCTGTTCCTCCGGCTGTACGAGCGCACCGGCGAGCAGGAGTACCTGCTGCACGCCGGCCGCGCCCTGCACCGCGACCTCGACCACTGCGTGACCAGTGTGTTCGGCACGCTCCAGGTGGACGAGGGACGGCGCACGATGCCCTACCTGGGCGCGGGCAGCGTGGGCATCGGCATGGTGCTGGACGACTGGCTGGAGCACGGCGCGGACCCACGGTTCGAGCAAGCCCGGCTGGAGATCGTACGGGCCGCCCAGGCGACCTTCTACGCGCAGCCCGGGCTCTTCCGCGGCGCCGCCGGAATGGTCCTCCACCTGGCCCGGACCACCACGCCGGGGCCCGGCACCCGGGACGCCGACATAGCCCGCCAGATCGACGCACTGGCCCGGCACGCGGTGCCGTACCAGGGCCGACTGGCCTTTCCCGGCGAGCAGTTGATGCGCCTGTCCATGGACCTGTCCACGGGCACCGCGGGCGCCCTGCTCGCCCTCGGCGGCGCCGCGCCCGGCGGGCGCGCGCAGCTGCCGTTCCTCCCGCCGCCGCGGCGCGCCGCGGCGGCCCCAGAGCCGGTCCCGAACCCGGGGCCGTGACCCATCGGAACACTCCTTCGAAGAAGAGGAAAAAGACATGACCCTTCTCGACCTGCAGTCGATGGAAACCCCCAAGGAAGAGATCACCGAGGCCGCGACCGGCGGTGGCAGCCGCGCCAGCCTGCTCCTCTGCGGAGACAGCAGCCTGAGCATCACGACCTGTAACTGACCCAGGTCTTTCCCGGGCCCGGGCGGTTCGCCGCCCGGGCCCGCACCACATCCCGTCCCGCACCACATCCCGTCCCGAACCACGTCATGCACCACGTCACGCACCCGTTTCGGGCACCCGTTTCGGGCACCCGTGTCCGGTGCCGGTGTCCGCTCCTCCTGCCTGCGCCCGATGTCCGCACCACACGTCTGGAGCATCCGCCGATGACCCCGCCCGATCCCACCGGCGAGGCGGCGCTCGCGCAGAGCGGTGACCGGGCCCTGGTGGCCGCCGCCCGGCACACCGCCGGGCGGACCGCGGCCGTCGGCGCGTGCTCGGTCGCCGCCGCCGTGGCGGCCCTCGCCGAACCGGCCGTCCTCGGCCACACCCTCGACCTGCTGCTGCGGCGCGACCCCGCCGGCCCCGCGTGGACCGCGTGGTGCGCCGCGATCGTCCTCGCCGAAGTCCTGCTCGACGCCCTGACGACCCGGCTGACCGGGCA
Organism: Streptomyces sp. NPDC058701; assembly: GCF_042715295.1. NCBI lineage: Bacteria > Bacillati > Actinomycetota > Actinomycetes > Kitasatosporales > Streptomycetaceae > Streptomyces > Streptomyces sp. NPDC058701. Next base: position 206,982 of record NZ_JBHXSY010000003.1, read on the forward strand.
GGTAGACGGCCGCTCCACGGCCTGGCTGCGCCGCCTCGGGCTGGCCCGGCTGCTCGGCACCGCCCCGCACCACGCGCAGCGGTACGCGCCCGGGGAACTCGCGGCGCGACTGACGGCCCACGCCACCGAGGCGGGTACCGCGCCGGCCGCCGCGGCGGGCGCCGTCGCCTCGCTGCTGCCCCCGATCGGCGGGCTCGTGGCACTCTTCCTCATCGACGTGTGGACGGCACTCGCGTTCGTCGTCGGCATCCCTCTGCTGGCCGTCCTGCTGCGCGCCTTCGCCCGGGACTCGGCCGTCAGCATCACCCGCTACCAGCGGGTGCAGCTCGTGATGGCGGGCCGGCTCGTCGAGGCGCTCGCCGGCGCCCGGACCATCGCCGCCGCCGGCACCGTGGGCCGGGAACGCGCCCGGATCCTGGCCGGACTCCCCGAACTCGGCGTCGAGGGGCGGCAGATGTGGCGGGTCTACGGCAGCACGACCGCCCGCACCTCCGCCCTCATGCCGCTGCTGCTGTACGCGGTCCTCGCCGTGGGCGGCTTCCGCCTCGCGGCCGGGGCACTGGGAGTCGGCGCGCTGCTCGCCGCCGTACGGTACGCGGGCCTGGCGGCCGGGGTCGGCGCCGTCACCGGCCGGCTGGCCGCGGTGGTGCGCGGCAGGGCCGCGGCCCGGCGCACCGCCGCCCTCTTCCTCCTCCCCGAACTCCCCTACGGAACCGAGGTGTTGCCCGACGGCGGGCCGGGAGCCCTGGAGCTGCGCGGCGTCCGCGTGGAACGGGCCGGCAAAGCGGTCCTGGACGGGATCGACCTGCTGGTTCCCGGCGGCGCCACCGTCGCCGTCGTGGGGCGGTCCGGATCGGGCAAGACGCTGCTCGCCGCCGTGGCCGGGCGCCTCACCGACCCCGACGCCGGCGAGGTGCTCCTCGACGGGGTCCCGCTGACACGCTTGTCGGAGCGGGCGCTGCGGGCCGAGGTGGGCCACGCCTTCGACCGGCCGGCGCTGCTGGGCGGGACCGTGGCCGGCGCGGTCGCCTTCGGCGCGGAGCCGCCGCCGAGCCCCGGGGAGGTCGGGGCCGCGGTCCGGGCGGCCGGAGCCGAGCCGTTCGTACGGCGGCTGCCCGGCGGCTGCGACACCCCGCTGGCCGACGCCCCGCTGTCGGGTGGCGAGTTCCAACGCCTCGGCCTGGCGCGGGCGTTCCTGAACCCGGGGCGGCTGCTGGTGCTCGACGACGCGACCTCGGGCCTCGACACCGTCACCGCGCGCGAGGTCGAGCGGGCGCTGGCGCACGCGGTCCGGCCGGGCACCCGGATCGTGGTGGCGCACCGGATCTCCTCGGCGGCCCGCGCCGATCTGGTGGTCTGGCTGGAGGACGGGCGGGTCAGGGGGACGGGCGGTCACGCCACGCTCTGGCGGGACCCGGCGTACCGGGCGGTGTTCGCGGCCCCGGCGGACGGGGGGACGGCGACGGACCGGGGGGCGGGAGCCGAACCGGGAGCGGACGACGGACCGGTGGCCGCGGCCGCGCCACGGGCCGGGTCCGACCCGGCGACAGGGGCGGGGCCTGACGCAGGAGCCGGGCCTGGCGCAGGGGCGGGGCCTGACGCCGGGGCCGAACCGGCGACGCGGCCCCCGGCCGGGGCGTCCGTACGGAAGCCGGGGGCCGCACCGGACGCAGGGCCGCGGACCGCCGTCGGGGAGCCCGCCGTATGAGCGGCGGCGAGGGCGCCTGGGGACGGGTGGGGCCGGAGGCCCGCCGGTTCCTGCGCCGCCGCACCCGTACGCTCGGCACGCTGGCGCTCTGGTCGCTGCTGGAGTCCGCGCACACCTTCCTCGGCGGATACGGGGTGGCGCGCGCGCTCGACGACGGCTTCCTCGCGGGGCACACCGGAACCGGACTCGCCTGGCTGGGCCTCGCCGGGGCGGGCGCGCTGCTCGGCGGGATCGCGCTGCGCGGGGTGTTCCGCGGGCTCGCCGACCTCGTGGAACCGCTGCGCGACGGCCTGGTGCGCCGGGCCGTGCGGCACGCCCTGGAGCGGGCGGTGGACGATCCGTCCCGCGCCGCCGACGCGAGCGCCGTGTCCCGGCTGACGCAGCAGACCGAGATGGCGCGGGACTCCTTCGCCGGGCTGGTGCTGACGGCCCGCTCCTTCCTGTTCACCACCGCGGGCGCGCTGGCCGGCATGGCCGCGCTCGCGCCCGTCCTGCTGGTGGTCGTGATCCCCCCGCTGCTGCTGGGGCTGGCGGCGTTCCTGGCCACGCTGCGCCCCATGGCGGCCGTTCAGCGCGAGGCCCTGGACACCGACGAGGCCCTCGCCGCGCGGGTGGGTGAACTGGCCGCCGGGCTGCGCGACGTGGTGGCGTGCGGAGCCGGCGGCGCGGCGGCGGCCGGGGTGGAACCGCTGATCAGCGCCCAGGCACGGCTCACCGCGCGGCTCGCCCGCTGGGGCGCCGTCCGGACCCTCGCCCTCGGTTGCGCGGGGCGGGCGCCCGTCATTGCCCTGCTGGCCGCCACGCCCTGGCTGCTCGACCGGGGCGTCACCGCCGGGACCCTGGCCGGGGCCCTGACCTACCTCGTGCAGTCGCTGCTGCCCGCGCTCAACACCCTGATGGCCGCGCTGGGTTCGGCGGGGACCCGGCTGGTGGTGGTGCTGGACCGGTTCTGCACGCCCCCGTCCTCGGCCCCGCGGGTACCCCCGCCGCCCGGACCGGCGGCGTCCGGGCCCGCCGCTTCCACGCCCGCGAAGGCCTCTCCCGGCCCGGATTCCGGCCCGGACTCCGGCCACGACTCCTCCTCGGCGCCGGTGCCCGCCCCGGCGCGGCCGGGCGCTCCCGCCGCGGCCGAACTGCGCGGCGTGGGCTTCGGGTACGGGCCGCACGCGCACCCCGTACTGGACGCGCTGGACCTGACGCTGCGGCCCGGCGAGCACCTGGCGGTGGTCGGCCCGAGCGGGATCGGCAAGTCCACGCTGACCGCCCTGCTCGCCGGGATGCTCGCGCCCGACCGGGGCACGGTGCTGGTGGCCGGCGCCCCCGCCCGGCCGCGTACCGGCGGCGCCCCGGACCCGCGGCGGACGCTGCTGCCCCAGCAGGCGTACGTGTTCACCGGCACGGTCCGCGAGAACCTGACTCACCTGTGCCCCGAGCCGGAGGCCGTGCCGGAGGCCCGGCTGGGGCGTGCCGCGGCCGCGCTGGGTGCGGCGGAACTGCTGGAGCGGCTCGGCGGCCTCGACGCGGTCGTCGACCCCGGCGCGCTCTCCCAGGGCGAGCGCCAACTGCTGGCCCTGACCGCCGCCCACCTCTCCCCCGCGCCGCTGCTCCTGCTCGACGAGGCCACCTGCCACCTCGATCCGCGGGCCGAGGAGCGCGCCGAGCGGGCGCTGGCGGCCCGCCCCGGCACCCTGGTCGTGGTGGCCCACCGGATCTCGTCGGCGGTGCGAGCCGACCGGGTCCTCGTACTCGACGGGGCCCGGGCGGTGTGCGGTACGCACGCGGAACTCCCGGCCAGGTCGCCCCTGTACCGGGATCTCGTCGGGATGTGGGGCGCGGACGACGGGGCGGCGCCGGGCTGAGGACGGCCGGATCGCACCGGTCGGACCGGCCCGTCACGGGCGGCGTGCGCCGGGGCGGGGGCGGCCGGCTCTCGTGGGGCCGGACCTCCCGCGTGCGCCGGGGCGGGGGGTCTACACCCAGCCCTTCCTGCGGGATATGCGTATCGCGTCGATGCGGTTGCGGGCGCCGGTCTTGCGCGTCACGGCGGCCATGTAGTTGCGCACCGTTCCGCTGGCCAGGTGCAGGGAGCGGGCGATCTCGGCGACGGAGTCGCCCTCGGCGGCGCGGGCCAGCACGCTCAGCTCGCGCGGGCTGAGCGGGACGGGGTCGGCCTCCATGAACGCGGAGGCCAGGGACGCGTCGATGAACCGCTCACCGGCGGCGAGCTTGCGCACGGCGCGGACGAGCCGGCCGGGGGAGCCGTCCTTGTCCACGTACCCGCGGGCCTCGGCCTGGAAGGCCCGTCCCAGCGTGCCCGGCGTGCCCGCCGTCGCCAGCACGAGGAGGGGGGTGGGCGGTGCCAGCACGCGGCGACGGGAGCGTCCGTCCCCCGCCAGCACGGCCGTCGCGCCCGGACAGTCCACGTCGACGACCGCCACGTCCGGGCATAACGTCTCCGCGCGCCGCGCCGCCGTGTGCCATCCCGCCGACGTGACGTCGAAGTCCCCTTCGGATCTCAACAGGGCGGCGAGGGCGGACCCGACGAGGCTGACACTGTGCAGTACGAGCACTTTCGTCATCACTGACTCTCCTTGGGGACGGACGGCCGAGCGGCATCAAGCGGCTGCCCCGGTACCCCCCGGGCGGAACGTGGTCGCAGGGGGCGTGCGGGGGCGCATGGCCGGAATGGGGCGCCCCTCGAATGCCGCCGCACGCCGCCGTGCCCACCTGGTGCTCCGTGATCGCCCCGGCGCGGGGTCCGGTCACCCCCGCCGGCACCCTCACCCGCACGAGGGATCCGCCGATCCCCTCGACACGCTCGGTTTCGGCCATGTCGGCGCCCTCCCGCCACTCCGCACGGAGCTGCGGCACGGCCCTCGTCCACGTCACCACGCGCTGTTATCGTGCAGCGCCCGACAGGCCTACGGAGGGGGGACCCACGGTGACGCGCACGGGGGAAACGGGAGAGGCGGAGGCGTTCAGCCGCGCCGCGGTGGCGGTGTTCCGGCTGAACGGACGCTTCACCGCGGCGCTCGACCGGCTCGCCCTGCCCAGCGGACTCAGCGCCGCACGCTGGCAGATACTCAGCTCGGTCGCGGACGAGCACCTGTCGGTCTCGGACGTCGCCCGGCGGGTGGGAACCTCCCGGCAGAGCGTCCAGCGCATCGCGGACCTGCTGGTGGCACAGGGTCTCGCGACCTACTCGGACAATCCCGCCCACCGGCGCGCCAAGCTGCTCGCCGCCACCGAGCAGGGCCTGGCCGCGATGCGGGAGGTCGATTCCTGCCTCGCCGAACTCACCCGGCAGCTGTGCGAGCGGCTCGGCGGAGAGGACGAGACCCGCCGCTTCTCCGAGGTGCTGCGCGGACTGTCGGACACCCTGGCCTCGCTCCCCGCGGCGGAGGCACCCCGTCCGCGGAAGGAAACCCCGCGCCGGAAGAGTCGGCCGGAAAATGCCCTTATTTTTCCCAACTGTTGACTGCACCGGGGAATCCTCTTTGCGGTAGCGTTCCGGCCTGAAGCGGGGGCTTCACTGCCGGGGGATGTTTTGAATCGGTTTGTCTTCAGAGTGCTGGGACCGCTGGTCGTCCAGACCGATGAGGGACCGTTGCGGATCAACGGACGGCGCCAGGCGACCGTCCTCGCCATGCTCGTGCTGAACGCCGACCGCGTCGTGTCGGTGGACACCCTGGTGGACTCCGTCTGGCCCGAAACACCCCCCGCGACCGCCCGCAACCAGATCGCCATCTGCGTCGCCACCCTGCGCAAGTCCTTCAAGCAGGCCGGGGTGTCCGATCTGCTGATCACCTCACCCCCGGGCTACCTGTTGGCCAGAGGCGAACACCGCATCGACGTACAGGAGTTCGCGGAACGCTCCGAGCAGGGGCGCGACGCCGCCCGGCACGGACGGGCCGAGGAGGCCTGCGCGCTCTTCGAGGAGGCGCTGAGCATCTGGCGCGGGGCCGCACTCGACGAGCCCGCGGGCTCCCGGCTCGAAGCCGAGGCGACCCGGCTCGAACAGATGCGGCTCGCGCTGATCGAGGAGCGCGCCGGGCTGATGCTCCAGCTGGGCCGGCACCGGGCGCTCACCGGTGAACTCGCGGAGCTGGTCTCGCGGCACCCGCTGCGCGAGCAGTCCCGCGAACACCTCATGCTGGCCCTCTACCGGTCGGGGCAGCGCGCCGAGGCGCTCGACGTGTTCCTGCACGGCCGCCGGCTGCTCATCGAGGAGCTGGGGATCGAACCGGGTCCCGGTCTGCGGCAGTTGCACGATCTGATCCTGCGGGACTCCCCGGAGCTGACCCGGCCGACGACCGCCGAGCCCGCCGCGCCGACGGCCCTGCACACCATTCCGGCCCAGCTGCCGGCCGATGTCATGGCGTTCACCGGGCGGCAGCGGGAAATGGCGGCCCTGGACCGGCTCTTACGCGAGCCGTACACCCCCCACACGCCGGCACTGGCGACCATCGTGGGCGTCGGCGGGGTGGGCAAGACCGCGCTGGCCGTGCACTGGGCCAGCCAGGTCGCCGACCGCTTCCCTGACGGCCAGCTCTTCGCGGACCTGCGGGGCTACGACGAGGAGAACGCGCCGGTCTCCCCCGCCGCCGTGCTCGACCGGTTCCTGCGCGCCCTCGGGATCGGCGCTCCGCAGATCCCGGCGGACCCCGACGAGCGGGCCTCCCTGCTCCGCAGCCTCCTCAGCACCCGCAAGACGCTGATCGTCCTGGACAACGTCCGCTCCTTCCCCCAGCTCAGACCCCTGCTGCCCGGCGGCGGCCGCAGCGTGGTGCTGGCGACCAGCCGGGAGAACCTGGGCGACCTGACCGGCGACTACACGGCGCTGCGCATCCGGCTGCCGATGCTGGAGCCGACCGAGGCGACGGCCCTGCTCACCAAGCTCGCGGGCGCCGAGCGGTTCGGCAGCGACCCGGTGGCGGTGGAGCAGCTGGGCGCGCTGTGCGACTGCCTTCCGCTGGCGCTGCGGATCGCCGGGGCCCGGCTGGCGGCCAAACCCGGCCTGAGCGTACGCAACCTCGTGGACCGGCTGCGCGACCAGCGCCGACGGCTCGACGTACTGAGCCCGGGCCAGGGCGGGGTCCGGGCCGGGTTCCGGCTCACCTACCGGGACCTGCCGCCGGAGGCGGCCCGGATGTACCGGCGGCTCGGGCTGCTGCGTACGGCGGACTTCGCGTCCTGGGCGGGGGCGGCCGTACTGGACACCGACGTGTGGCACGCGGAGGAGCTGATCGACCAGCTGGTCGACGCGCAGCTGCTCGAGGTCGCCGAGACCGAGCCGGGGCGGGCCGCGCGCTACCGCTTCCAGGACCTGTTGAAGCTGTTCGCCCGGGAGCGGGCGGAGTCGGACGAACCCGCGGACGAGATCGACGCCGCCCTGGAGCGGGCGTTCGCGGCGTGGTTGTGGCTGGCCGAGGAGGCGCACCGGCGGATGGACGGGCGCCAGTTCCCGGTGGGCCGGGCGGCGGCCCCCGCCCCCCGCTTCCTCCCGGAGCTCGCCGACGAGCTGTTGGCCTCGCCGATGGACTGGTTCGAGTCGGAGCGCATCGCCGTGACGGACCTGGTGGCGCACGCGGCGGAGACGGACCGGGTCCGGTACGCGTGGACGCTGACGGAGAGCACTGTTCCGCACTTCGAGACGAAGAACTACCTGGAGGACTGGCAGCGGTGCGCCGAGCAGGCGCTGTCCTCGGCGCGGCGGACCGGTGACGTGCCCGGTGAGGCGACGATGCTGCGGCTGCTCGGGTCCCTGGCGATCTACCAGCGGCGCTACGAGCAGGCCGAGGGCTGGAACATGGCAGCCCTGCGGCTGCTGCGCAGCACCGGGGACGCGGGCGGCGCGGCGCTGGCGCAGCGGAACCTGGCGATGTGCGCCCGGTTCCAGGGGGACTGGGAGCGGGCCCTGGAGTTCTGCGAGGCGGCGCTCAGCGGGTTCCACGCGTCGGGTGACACGGGCAACGAGGCGCACCTGCTCGGTTTCCAGGCCCAGATCGAGCTGGACCGGGGCAGCGCGGAAGCCGCCCTGCCACTGGCGGAGCGGGCGTTGGCGCTGAGCCGGCGCACCGGGTCGGTGCGGGCGGAGGCGCAGTCGCTGTACCGGCTGGCCGAGGTGCGGCTGCGGGTCGGGGACTTCGACGAGGCGTCCGAGTCGTTCCGTTCGGTGCTGCGGCTGACCCGGGGCGAGGGCGATCGGGTCGGGGAGGCGCACGCGCTGCGCGGCCTCGGTCAGGCCCAGTGGAGCCAGGGCCTGCTGTCAGCGGCGGGAGTGACGCTGCAACAGGCCCTGGAGATCACTGGCGAGCTGGCGGACCGTTTCCTTTACGCACGGGTGGAGACGGACCTCGGGTGCGTCGAGGCGATCGGCGGCCGCTGCGCGGAGGCGGCGGAACGGTTCCGCCGTGCCTGTGCCGCGTTCGGGGAGGTCGGAGCCCAGCCGTGGCGGGCCCAGGCGGGCCGGCTGCTGGCGGCGGTGCAGGGCGCGGCCGGGGAGCCGGATGGCGGTTCCGAGGCGGGCGGCGCGGGCGGACGGGGCGGTACCGGAGGCCGGGACGGCGCCGGTGGCCCGGGAGGTGCGGATGGCCGGGGCGATGCGGGTGGCCCGGCCCCGGAAGGGCGGGCGCATCGTTCCTTCACTCCGGAGGAGCTGACCCGGCTGCTGGTCGACCCCGCCAACTGAGTCCGCGGCGCTGAAGGCGTCGCGCGGCGGCGGTCCGGTCGACCCGGGGGGACGTTCCGGGCGGGGTCAGCCCCAGGGCATGTCCTGGGTGCGGTCGCCGTGCTGGCCGTGGCGCGGGGGGTCCAGCGGCTTGACGACGCCCCAGGGCATGTCGTCCGCCAGCACGGTGGTGCCGGTGCCCTCCGTGGCGGCCAGCGCGCCCCCCGTTCCCACGAACACTCCTGCGAGTACCACCAGGCAGGCCGCCGCCGTCTTGGTCGTCTTCGCCGTCTTGGCCGCGTGGGTGCTACGCATCGGGAATCCCCTCTCGGTGGAGCATCTGCGCCGCTCGCTGCGGCATGAATGGAACAGTAGGGACGCCTCCTTTTCGTTCAGTGTTCCGTCGATTTCATGACGCGCGCCGCCCACGAAATCGCCACGATATCGAGGAGACAACGGACTCCTCTAGCTTCGTTCAGAGATTCTTTCCCATGAATCACGGATGGGGCGGCAGATGGAATTCCGAGTGCTCGGGCCAGTCGAGGTACGGCGGGACGGCCGGCGGGCGGCGTTCTCCGGGGCGAAGCTTCACACCGTGCTCGCGGCGCTCCTCGTGGCCCGCGAAGAGGTGGTCTCCGACGAGCGGCTGTGCCGCCTGTTGTGGGGCTGGGCTCCCCCGGCCACCGTCAGCGCACAGCTGTACACCTACATTTCGCGCTTGCGCAAGATCCTGGGCAGCGATGTCCTCATCGATCGCAGGCCACCTGGATATGCCATGAGCATTGGAAATGCCACGCTGGATCTCTGGGAATTCGAGGGACTGGCGCGGGAAGGCCGGGAGGCCCTCCTCCGCGAGGACTTCGAAAAGGCCGGAAACCTCCTGCGCGACGCCCTGGCCCGGTGGAACGGGCTGCCTTTCGCCAACGCGACGGAATATCTCGCCGACGCGGAGGCTCCGCGCCTGATGGAGGCCCGGACCGTGGCGCTGGAGCACCGCATCACCGCGGACCTGGCCCTCGGCCGGCACGAGCAGATCACCGGCGAACTCACCGGCCTGGTGGCCGAGTTCCCCCTGCGCGAACGCATCCGCTGCCAGCTGATGACGGCCCTGTACAGGTCCGGGCGCCAGGCGGACGCCATCCACCTCTACCACCACGGCCGCGCGGTGCTCTCCGAGGAGCTCGGCGTGAACCCCGGGGAAGCGCTCCAGTCGACCTACCGGGCCCTGCTCGACGGCACGCTGGACCGCCGTCCGCGCCCCGCGCCGGTTCTGCTCTCCGGCGCCCGGCCGGGCGGGCCGGCCGGTTCCGGCCGGCCGGCGGTCCCGGCCGCGGTCCCGGTCGCGGTCGCGCCCTCGATGCTGCCGCCGGACACCGTCGACTTCACCGGCCGGGAGCGTGAGCTGGGGCTGCTCTGCCGGGCGCTCGCCCCCGAGAGACAGAGCGCCGGGCGGCCCCGGCGGGTCCTGGTGACCGGTATGGCCGGCCTCGGCAAGACGGCCCTGGCCGTCCACGCGGCACACCGCTGCCGGCGGGACTTCCCCGACGGGCAGCTGTACGCCGACCTCCGCTCCCCCGACGGCACGCCGCGGCACCCCACCCGGGTGCTGCTGCACCTGCTGCGCGCGCTGGGCCCGGTGGACGACGTACCCGTCACGGCGGACCAGGACCACCTCGTACGCCTCTACCGCGAGCGGACCCGGGGCCGGCAGCTGCTGATCGTGCTCGACAACGCCTCCGGCGCCGCCCAGCTGGGCCCGCTGCTGCCCAACACCCCGGAGCCGGCCGTGCTGGTCACCGGGCGTACGGCCCTGCCCACCGTGGCCGGAGCGCACACCGTGGCCCTCGCGCCCCTGGAGGCCGGGGACGCGCTGGAGCTGCTCGCCGCCGCGGCCGGACCCGACCGGGTGGCCGCCGCACCCCGCGCGGCCTCCGCGATCGTGGAGCACTGCGCCGGGCTCCCGCTGGCCCTGCGGATCGTCGGGACGCGGATCGCCGCCCGGCCGCTCTGCAGCCCCGACCGGCTGGCCGGCCGGCTCGCCGATCCGGCGACCCGGCTGCGGGAGCTGCACTCCGGCGACCTGGACGTGCACGCGTCGCTGCTGCCGTCCTGGCGGGCCGTGGCGCCCGAGGTGCGGGAGGTGTTCCCGGTCCTGGCGGGCCTCGGTCCGCAGCCGTTCCCCGCGGCGGACGCGGCGCTCACGCTGAACCGTTCGGAGGCGGAGGCGGAACGGCTGCTGGAGGCCCTGGCCGACGCCGCGCTGCTGGAGGTCAGCGGCGCGGACGAGCGCGGCCAGCCCTGCTACCTGTTCCACCCGCTCGTACGGCTCTTCGCGCTCTCCCTCGGGGAGGACGCGGCGGCCCCGGCCGAGCCCGCCGGCCGCGCGGAGCATAACCGGCGGCTAACTCACCGCCCCTAGCCTCGCCCTGCCCCGCAGCACGACACCCCCGGGCCGGCACCGGTCCCGGGGCCGCCGGCCCGTATCCGTACCCGTGACACCGAATGGAGTTGGACCATGACCGAGCTCCTGCCCGCCCGTGCGGACAGTGCCGTGTCCTTCCCGATGACCGAGACGCAGCAGGCGCTGATGATCGGGCGGAGCGAAGCCGTCGACCTGGGCGGTATCGGCTGCTACGGGTACTTCGAGTGGGAGCGCCCGGACCTCGATCCGGAACGCTTCGCGCAGGCCTGGCGCACGGTGGTCGCCCGCCACGACATGCTGCGCGCCATCGGCGGGCCGGACGGCACCTCCTGGGTCCCGTCCGACCCGCTCCCCTTCGACATACCGGTCATCGACCTCCGCGACCTGTCCGAGGACGCGGCACGGGAACGCCTGGCCGCACTGCGCGACGAGATGAGCCACGTGGTCTTCCCGGTCGGCAGCTGGCCGCTGTTCGACCTGCGGATCATCCGGCTGGGCGGCCCGGACGGCCCCGGCCGGATCCACCTCGGCATCGACCTCCAGGTGCTGGACGCCTCCAGCGCCTTCCAGGTGCTCTTCCCCGAGCTGGTCGACCTGTACGAGAACCCGGACGCGGTGCTCCCGGAGCCCGGGATCTCCTTCCCCGAATACGCCCGCTGGCGTGCCGACGCCCTCCCGCACACCGAGACCTTCCGCGCCGCGCGGGAGTACTGGGTCGAGCGGATCCCCACCCTGCCGCCCGCCCCCTCGCTGCCCACGGCCGGCGCCGCGGAGGGCGGGGACGGCCACGAGGTCCGCTTCGACCGGCGCGAGCACCGCCTCTCGCCCGCGGACTGGCAGCGGTTCGCGGCACGGGCGCACGGGGCGGGCCTGACCCCGTCGCTCCTGCTCACCGCCGCGTTCGCCGAGGTCGTCCGCTGCTGGGCGGAGGAGACGGACTTCACCCTCAACTACCCGGTGTTCCAGCGGCCCGCCGTGCACCCGGACATCACCGGCGTGCTCGGTGACTTCACCAACGCGGTGATGCTCGCCGCCGACGGTTCCGGCGCGACCTTCCTGGACCGGGCGCACGCCCTGCGCGACCAGCTCGCCCGCGACGTGGAGCACGGCTCCTTCAACGGCGTCCGCGTCCTGCGGGAGCTGACCCGGTTGCACGGCATGGGCGCCCAGGCGGGGATGCCGGTGGTCGTGACGAGCCTGCTCGACTACCCGGTGCGCCGGCCCGTGACCGACCTGGGCCGGGAGGTGTACTCCATCTCGCAGACCCCGCAGGTCTCGCTCGACGTGCAGCTGCGCGAGCTCGACGGTGAGCTGCGCATCATCTGGGACTTCGTCGACGGGGCCTTCTCGCCGGGGTTCGTCGACGCGGCCTTCGGCGTGTACGTGGACCTCGTCGGGCAGCTCACCGAGGACCCGGACAGCCTGCACACCAAGCGCTTCGACCTGATCCCGCCGGCCGAGCGCACCCTGCGGCGCAAGGTCAACGACACCGCCGGGCGGATCCCGTACACCACCCTGCACGAGCTGTTCGCCGCGCAGGCCGAGCGCACGCCCGGCGCCGAGGCCGTGGTCGACGGCGGCCGCCGCCTGAGCTACGCCGAACTGGCCGCGTACGCCTGGCGGATCGGGCGCACGCTGCGCGACCACGGGGCGGCTCCCGGCGAGCTGGTGGCCGTGGTGATGGAGAAGGGCTGGGAGCAGTACGCCGCCGTCTACGGCGTCCTCGCCTCCGGCGCCGCCTACCTGCCGCTGGACCCGTCGGTGCCGCCGGAGCGGCTGCGCCGGCTGCTCGCCGAGGCCGGCGTCGACCGGATCCTCACCCAGTCGTCCCTGGAGTCCCGGGTCAGCTGGCCGCCCACGGCCCGCCGCTACCGCGTGGACCGCGACTTCGAATCCGGCGACGCCACCCGTCCCGACACCGCGCAGACCCCGGCGGACCTCGCGTACACGATCTTCACCTCGGGCTCGACCGGCGAGCCCAAGGGCGTGATGGTCGACCACATCGGCGTGGTCAACCTGGTCCAGGACGTCGCCGCGCGCTTCGGCGTCGGGGCCCAGGACCGGCTGCTGGCCATCTCGGGGCTGCACTTCGACGCGTCGATCTACGACGTGTTCGGGGTCCTGACCCAGGGCGGGACCGTGGTGGTCCCGCCGCCGTTCGAGCACGCGGAGCCCGACGTCTGGGCCGACCTCGTGCGGGCGGAGCAGGTCACGCTGTGGAACTCGGTGCCCGTCCTGATGGAGCTGCTCGTCGGGGAGGCCGAGGTCCGCGAGCGGCGCGGGGGCGGCCGGCCGCTGGAGTCCCTGCGGTTGTCGGTGCTGTCCGGCGACTGGATCCCGCTGACCCTGCCCGACCGCCTGCGCGCGCAGAGCCCCCGGATCGAGGTGGTGGGCTCGGGCGGTCCGACGGAGACGATCTGCTGGTCGCTGTTCCAGCCGATCGGGGAGGTCGACCCGTCCTGGACGAGCATCCCGTACGGCAGGCCCATCACGAACCAGCGGTACTACGTCGTCGACGCCGCGGCGTACGAGCGCCCCCTCGGGGTGGTCGGCGAGATGGCCGTGGCCAGCGACGTCGGGCTCGCGCTCGGCTACTGGAACGATCCGGAGCGCACCGGCAGCCGCTTCGTGAACCTCCCCGAGACCGGGGAACGGGCCTACCTGACGGGCGACCTGGGCCGCTACCTGCCCGACGGCGCCATCGAGATCCTGGGCCGCGACGACTTCCAGGTGAAGATCCAGGGCCACCGGATCGAGCTCGGTGAGATCGAGGCCGTGCTGCGCCAGGACGCCGAGGTCGAGGCGGCCGTGGTCGTGGCCCCGGCCAGCGCCCACGGGGTGCGCCGGCTGCACGCGTTCGTCGTGTCGGGCTCGGGCGCCGAGGCGGCGGGACCCGTACTGGAGCGGCTCGCCGCGCAGCTCCCCGCGTACATGGTGCCGTCCGGGCTCACCGTGCTGGCGGAGCTGCCCCTGACCCGCAACGGCAAGGTCGACCGGCTGCGGCTGGCGGACTCCGCGGGACGCCAGCAGTCGGCCGCGGACTCGGCGGCCGCCGACGACGCGCCGACGGGTACGGGCAGCCCCCTGGAGCTCGTGCTCTGCGCCGCGGTCGCCGACATCCTCGGCCTGGACCGGGTGGCGCCCGGCGACAACTTCTTCAGCCTGGGCGGCGATTCGCTCAGCGGCACCCGGCTGGCGGGCCTCCTGGGGGACCTCCTCGGGGTCCCGGTCCCCGTCAAGACCGTGTTCCAGAACCCGCTGATCTCCGAGCTCGCCGGGAAGATCGCCGCCGACGAGCAGCACGGTGCGGAGGCGGTCGCGGCCGCCGAGGCGTTCGGCGACCTGGACGCGGAGGAGCCGGACGAGCCCGCCGGGGGCGCCGTCGCCCCGTAGAGCACAGCCCGCACGGCCACCACGACCCGTCCGAGAGGGGACAGCCATGAGTCTCACCCTGCCCGCGCCCGTCACCGATCCCGTGGACGAGGAGGCGCCGCTCGTCGCGACGGCGCCGCCCGTGCCCGGGGCCGATCCCGACCTGGTCGATTTCGCCGGTCACGCCACCCGGAGGCTCAGAGAGCGCGATTCCGCCCTGTACGCGCTGCTGGCCCGCGAGTCGGCCCGCCAGCGCGACACCCTGATGATGGTCGCGGCGTCCAGCGTCGCCGATCCGTCCGTCCTGGCCTGCGAGGGAAGCGCCCTCGGCAACCTGACCGCCGAGGGGTTCCCCGGGAACCGCTACCACGCCGGGTGCGGGGTCGCCGACGAGATCGAGCGCCTGGCGATCGAGCGGGCGTGCGCGGCCTTCGGCGCGCAGGACGCGATCGTGCAGCCGCACTCCGGCTCCTCCGCGAACCTGGCCGTGATCACCGCGCTGCTCAGCCCCGGCGACAGTCTGCTCGGCCTCGACCTGGACTGCGGCGGCCACCTCACCCACGGCTCGCCCGCCTCGGTGACCGGCCGCTACTACCGGGCCCACGGCTACCGGGTGACGCCGGACGGTCTGCTCGACTACGACCAGATCCGCGAACTGGCGCTGGAGCACCGCCCGAAGCTGATCGTGTGCGGGGCGAGCGCCTACCCGCGCAGCATCGACTTCGCCCGGTTCCGGGAGATCGCCGACGAGGCCAACGCCTATCTCCTCGCCGACATCTCGCACATCGCCGGCCTGGTGGCGGCCGGGCTGCACCAGAGCCCCGTCGACCACGCCCACGTGACGACGACCAGCACCTACAAGCAGCTGTACGGTCCGCGCGGCGGCCTGATCCTGCTCGGCCGCGACGCCCGCACCTCCGGTCCGGAGCGCGGCACCCTGGCGGCGACGCTGCGCCGCGCCGTGTTCCCCTTCACCCAGGGCACGCCCGACCTGGCGTCGGTCGCGGCGAAGGCGCGGGCCCTGGACTTCGTGGCCAGCCCCGACTTCGCCGAGCTCGCCAAGCGGCTCGCCGACGGGGCGCAGGCGATCGCCGAGCGGCTCACCGACCGGGGCCTGCGCCTGGTCACCGGTGGTACCGACACCCACATGGTCCTGCTCGACCTGCGGGGCACGGGGGTCACCGGCGACGTGGCCGAGCAGGCCCTGGAGTCCTGCGGGATCGTCGTCAACCGCAACCGGGTGCCCGGTGACACCACGCCCGTGCGGGTGACCGGAGGCCTGCGGCTGGGCACCAACACCCTGGCCGCCCGCGGGATGGACCGCACCGTGGCCGCCGAGTGCGCCGACCTCGTCGCGGACGTCCTGGACGAACTGCGCGCGCCGGGCGGGGTCCTGCCGGACGCGGTCCGGAACCGGGTGCGCGCGGAGGTCTCCGAGCTGTGCGCCCGCCACCCCCTGCCGGGGTACCTTCCGTGACCTTCGGCGGCTTCCCGCCCTCGGCACTGCGCCTGTACGAGGACCTCGCGGACGACAACGACAGGGACTCCTGGCGGCTGCGCCACCGCGAACGGTACGAGCGCGACGTGCGCGGGCCGATGGACGGGCTGGCCGCTGAGCTGAACACGACCTTCGGGGAGTGGTCCGGACCGGGCGGAGTGCAGGTGCTCGGCCCGGTCCGCGACACCCGGATGTCGCACGACAAGTCCCCGTACAAGACCTATCAGGGTGCCTACCTGGACCTGCTGCCCTGTCTGGGGCTGTGGGTGCACCTGGACCGGCACGGGCTGTACGCCTCCGGGCGCTACTACCCGTACGCCGGCGCCGAGGTCGCCCGGTACCGCGCCGCCGTCGAGGAGGAGGACGGCGGCGCGGAGCTGGCCGCGATCACGGGCCGGCTGGAGCGCCGGGGGTTCACCATCGGCGGCGACCGGCTCAAGTCCCGCCCCCGGGGGGTTCCGGCGGACCACCCGCGGCTGGACCTGCTGCGCCACCGCAAGATCGACGCGGGCCGCCGCTTCGGGCCGGCCGACGGCCTGCACACGGCCCGCGCCGCGGACCTCGTACGGGAGACCTGGCTGTCGGTACGCCCCCTGCTGGACTGGGTGGCGGCCCGGGACCTCACCCCGCGCCCACGCGAACAAGGAGTTGACGAAGCGTCATGAGAACCCCGACCACCCCCCGTCCCGACCCCGGGCCCGGCATCGGTTCCGCCGCCCGCACGCCCCCGGCCGTCGACCTGCGCAGCGACACCGTGACCCGTCCGGGCCCCGGGATGCGGGCCGCGATGGCGGCCGCGGAGGTCGGCGACGACCTGTTCGGCGAGGACCCGACGGTACGCGCCCTGGAGGACCGGCTCGCCGGGCTGTTCGGTTTCTCCGGCGCGCTGTTCGTGCCGTCGGGGGTGATGGCCAACCAGATCGGGCTCCAGCTGCTCGTCGGCCCGGGCGAGGAGCTGGTGTGCGACGCCGAGGCGCACATCCTGGCCCACGAGGAGGCCTCCCCGGCCCGCTACGGCGGGATCCAGACGCGGACGGTCGCCGCGGACCGGGGTGTGATCAGCGCGGCGGCGCTGGCCGGGGTGGTCCGGCGCGGGAACCCGTACACGCTGGGCACCCGCGCGGTGGAGGTCGAGCAGACCCACACCCGGGCCGGCGGCACGGTCCATCCGCTGGAGACGCTGCGCGCGGTGCGGGAGCTGACGCAGCGGGCCGGGGTGGCGGTCCACATGGACGGCGCCCGGATCTGGAACGCCATGGCCGCGAGCGGCACTTCGGCGGCGGCGTACGGTGCGACCGCCGACTCGCTCTCCGTCTGTCTGTCGAAGGGGCTGGGCGCCCCGGTCGGCTCCGTGCTGCTGCTCGCGGCCGCACAGCTGCCGCGGGCCCGCAGACTGCGGCACGGCCTGGGCGGCGGCATGCGGCAGTCGGGCATCCTGGCGGCCGCCGGGCTGTACGCGCTGGACCACCACGTGGAGCGGATCGCCGAGGACCACGCCAACGCGCGTCTGCTGGCTGCGGGTCTGCGGGACGCGGGGTTCACGGTGCGCCGGCCGGAGACCAACATCGTCCTCGTCGAGGCGCCCGGCGCCGAGGCGATCGTCGCACGCGCCGCACGGGAAGGAGTGCTGGTGACCGCGCCCGGACCGGACGTGCTCCGGCTGGTCACCCATCTGGATGTAGGACGGGAGGCGTGTCAGCGTGCCCTGGAGGTCCTGGCCGCGGCCAGGATCGAAGTCGGCCCCCGGGTGCGGAACTTCGCACCCGCGGGGCACTTGTAAGAGCGGAAGAGAGCGAAGTAGGCATGAGTTTAGAAGTACGGCCCGCCACGGCGGATCTGTGGGACGACGTGCGCAAGGTGCTCCAGCCGAAGAAGAGCGCGCACACGTGCTGGTGCATGGCGTGGCGGCTCTCCACGGGCGACTACGGCCGGATGACGGCGGAGGAGAGGGGCGAACACCTGCGCACCCTCGCGGAGAAGGCAGATCCGCCGCCCGGGGTCCTGGGCTTCGTGGGCGGCGAGGTGGCCGGCTGGTGCAACGTGGCACCGCGCCGGCAGCTCGACCGGCTCACCGCCTCCAAGACGATCACTCCGGTGGACGACCTGCCCGTGTGGTCGGTCACCTGCTTCGTCGTGCGCAAGGAGTTCCGCGGGCAGGGGGTCGCCTCGGGCCTGCTGGAGGGGGCCGTCGAACACGCGCGGTCCCACGGCGCGCCGGCCGTGGAGGGCTATCCGGTCGATCCGGAGGGCGGCCGGGTGAACCCGACGCTCGCCTACGTCGGCACGATGGACATGTTCGAGCGGGCCGGCTTCCGCCGGGTCACGCGGACGGAGGCGAAGAGCGACAAGCGGCACCGCTGGGTCATGCGCCGCGACCTGGAGTGAGGTGTCCCGGCCGGGGCCGGGTGATCCGGCCCCGGCCGGGAGGTGAGGGGAAGGGGGTTCCCGCGGTGCGGGGGCCCCTTCCCCTCGTACGGCCGCCTCGGTCGGCGGTCTCAGGGGGTGTGCGCCGCGGTGTCCCACAGCTGGGTCGGACGGCCGCAGCGCATGGCCTCCCAGGCCGCGCGCCGGTAGCAGCCGGCCACCAGGCCGTCCCGGACCAGCCCGGAGGCGCCGTGCAGGTGGACCGCGTCGCGCGTCACGTCGAGGGTGGTCTCCGCCGTGAGCGCGATCAGTCCCGCCGCCTCTCCCGGGGTGAGGCGTCCCTCGTCGAGGTCCCGGGCGGCGTCGCCCACGGCCCAGCGGACGGCGTCCAGCCGGGCCAGCAGTCCCGCGACGCGCAGCCGCGGCCCCTGGTGCTTGACGAGGGCCTGGCCGAACTGCTGGCGGCCCCGGATGCGGGAGACGACCGCGGTGAGCGCGGCCGCCGTGATCCCGGCCAGCAGGGACGCCTGGTGGACCGCCGCCCGCAGCCCCACGCGGGCGAGCGCGTGCTCGGCCGCGAGGCCGCGCAGGAGCACCGCTTCCGCCGGCATCCGGGCCTCGTCGAAGACGGCGCTGGAGACGGCGCCGCCGCCGTGGTCGCGCAGCGGGCGTACCTGGACGCCCGCCGCGGGCAGCTCGACGAGCACCACGCACGGGCCGTCGGGGCCGCTCGCCAGGACCAGCAGGGCGCCCGCCCCGACGCCCGCGGCGAAGGGGCCGCCGGCGCCGGTGAGCACGACGCCGCCGGTGTCCCCGTCGGGCTTCCACGTGATGCCCGGCGGTACGGCGCCGCGCGGGTCCGGCAGCCGGCCCGGTACGGCGAGGGGCAGTTCCCCGGTCCGCACCCGGTCGAGCAGGGCGTCGGCCGACTCCGGTGCGAGTGGGCCGAGCCCGGAGACCAGGTCCAGGGCGAGCAGGGTGTCGGGCAGCGGGACGGGCTGCATGGAGTTGCCCGCCTCCTCGCAGACCATGGCGAGGACCGCCTGGCCGAGGTCGAGGCCGTCCTTCTCGATGGGCAGCGCGAACTCCCACGCGCCGACCTGCGTCAGTGCCTCCCAGGCGCCGCCGGGGGTGTCCCCGTCGACCTCCAGGCCCTGCCGCACGGTGAGCCGGAGCTGCCGGAAGAGGGAGTCCTCGTCCTCCCGTTCCCGCCACCGCTCGGGCGCCGCCGGTGCTCCGCCGCCCGTCCCGTTCCCGTTGACCGCCTGTGGTGTCACGGCCGTACCTCCGCCCCTGAGTCGAGACGCAGCCGGGCCAGCGTCTCCAGCATCATTTCGGCGGTGCCGCCGGATATGCGCATTCCCGGGGCTTCGCGCATCGCCGAATCGAGTGGGTGTGCCACCCCGTCGACCTGGGGGTCGTCGAGGGTCATGCTGCGGTCGCCGTCGAGTTCGGCGGCCCACCAGGCCACCTCCGCGGCGAGTTCGGTGGTGTACCACTTGGCCGCGGCGGCCTCGTCCTCGTTCAGCTCCCCCCGGTCGAGGCGGGTGAGGACGCGGCGGACCAGCGTGCCCGCCGCGAGCAGCCGGGCGTTGAGCTTGGCCAGGCCGATCTGGTCGTGCTGGCCGGCCTCCAGCCGGTCGGTGTGGGCCTCCAGGCGTTCCACGGCGGCCCGGTACCAGCGCAGCGCCTTGACGTAGTAGTCCAGGCCGGTGCGTTCGAAGGCGAGCGTCTTGACGACGATCGCCCAGCCCTGGCCGGTCTCGCCGACGACGTCGTCGGCGGTCACGGCCACACCGTCCAGGGTGACCTCGTGGAAGGCGTCGTCCATGATGCCGGGGATCTGCCGGATGGTGACGCCCCGCTGGGCCAGCGGGACGAGGAACAGGCTGAAGGCGTCGTCCTCACCGCGGGCCAGGCACAGCCCGTAGTCGGCCATCCGGGCGAAGAGCGAGTGGACCTTGGTGCCGTACAGCTTGTACCCGCCCTTCCCGTCGGAGACGGCTCGGGTGGAGAGGATGTTGAGGTCCGAGCCGGCCTGGGGTTCGCTGAACAGCACGCAGCCGAAGGCGGTGCCGGCGGCGAAGCCCGGCAGGTGCCGGGCCTTCATCGCCGGACTGGCGACGTTGAGCAGGGTGGAGCCGACGATCTGCACGGTGAGGGTGTGCAGCAGGTCGGGCACGTCGTGCATGGCCAGTTCCTCGACGAGGACGGCGGCCGCGACCTGGCTGACGCCGCGCCCACCGTACTCCTGCGGCCACTGGGGGGCGAGCAGGCCCCGCTCCCCCAGGGCGCGGTGGACGGGTCTGGGGTCCCGGGTGCGGCGGGCCTCGGCGACGGGCGCGGAGACCAGGACGTCGTGGACGTCCTCGCGCAGGGCCCGCATGGGGGTGCGGGGCACGTCGGCTCCGCTCCGTACGAGCCCGCAGTCCGCGGGCGCACGGTAGAACTCGGTGGTGAGCACGGGCAACTCCCTAGTGCCGGGGGGTGAGCGGGGATGCGGGGGCGGTGTGGGCCCGGTCCAGTACCTCCTCGATTCCGGTGAGCAGGCCCCGCACGTCCTCGGGCGCGGCCGCGTGCCGGTTGTACTCGGCGGTGCCGCCGATCTCGCCGTCCCGTTCGACGAGGCCGATGCAGGCGAGGGCGGCGGCCGGGTCGGGGCTGTAGAGCTCCAGGTGGCGGGCGGGCGGGCCGGGCAGCTGGCCCACCTCGATGCCCGGCAGGTCCAGGGGGACGGCGGGATAGTTGTGGAGGGCGAACAGGACGTCGTACGGCGGGGGCGCGCCGTCCGCGAACAGGACGTCCACGGGCAGCCGCTGGTGGCCCAGGGCGTCCGCGACGGCGGCCCGGGTGCGGTGCAGCAGCTCCCGGAAGGTGGGCCCGCCCGTCAGGTCGAGCCGGATCGGCACCACGGTGGTGAACTGCCCGACGGCGCCTTCGAGTGCGCCCGCGAACCGCCCCGCGGCCGGGGTCCCGATCACCATCCCGGTGCGGCCCGCGCGGCGGGCCAGTACGACGGCCAGCGCGGCGAGCAGGGTCATGAACGGGGTGGCCCCCTCGGCCGCGCCGAGCTCCAGCCCGCGGTCGACCGGCCCGCGGGCCAGGCGTACGGGCAGGTGCCCGCGCTCGAACCCGCCGGCGGCCCTGCGGGCCGGCGGGTCCGCCGCGAACACCGAGCGGCGGCGGGCGAGTTCGGCGGAGCCGTCGGGCCCGTCGAGCCACCGGTGCTGCCAGGCCGCGTAGTCGGGGAACTGGAGTTCGGGCGGGGGGAGGTGACCGGCGCCCTCGCGGTAGCCGGCGGCCAGGTCCGCGAGGAAGACCCCGGAGGACCAGCCGTCGAAGACCGCGAGGTGCGAGGCGAGGATCAGGACGTGTTCGTCGGGCGCGGTCCGCAGCAGCCGGAACGCGCTGGTCCGGCCGCTCTCCAGGTCCAGGACGGTGGAGGCGCTCTCGGTGATCTGCAGGGCGGTGCGCGCGGCCGCCGCCTCCGGGGTGAAACCGCTGAGGTCGGCCTCGGTGAACCGCAGGACCGGTTCCTCGTCCACCTCCAGCAGGGGCCGGCCCGCGGTGGATCCGGTCAGCCGGGTCCGCAGCGCCTCGTGGCGGCGGAGCACCCCGGTCAGGGCGTCGCGCAGCCGCCGCGTGTCGAGCGGTCCGGTCAGCCGGAGCGCGTGCGAGCCGGTCGCGACGGCGGGGTGGGTGCGTTCGCGCCGCCGGAGCCGGGTCTGGAGCGCGGTCGGGGGGACCGGCCCCGCGCCGGAGCGCGGGGCCGGGTGGGCGGGGACGGGCTGCCGGGCGGCCAGCATCATCCGGGCGAGTTCGCGCTTCGCCTCGGGGAGCGCGGCGAGCGCTCCTTCGAACCCGGCCGCGGTGGCCATCAGGGACCGTCCGGGTGCTGCATGGAGCCCAGGAGGGCGGCGGCTTCCTCGTCGCTCATGTTCTCGATCTGCTCGAAGACCGCGAGCAGCCGGTCCTGCTCGCCGGCCGCCTCGGCCTTCGCGCTGCGGACGAGTTCGGCCAGCGCGGCGACGGTCGGGTGGCCGAAGAAGTCGGCGAGGGCGATGTCGATGCCGAAGAGGGCGCGGACCCGGGAGACCACGATGGTCGCCTGGAGGGAGCTGCCGCCCAGGGCGAAGAAGTCACCCTCCACGTCCGGGTTCTGCCACTCCAGCAGCGGGGTGAGGATGTCCCGGCAGATCTGCTCCTCGACGGCGTCCCGCGGCGCGGTGCCGCCGGTGCCGGTCTGGTCGGCCGGCAGGGGCAGGGCGGCCGTGTCGACCTTGCCGTGCGGGGTGAGGGGCAGCTCGGCCAGGACGACGACGACCGGCACCATGTAGCCCGGCAGCCGCACGGCCGTGTAGGCGCGCAGTCCCTCGGCGTCGGCGACCTCGGAGGCGTAGGAGCCCACCTGCTCGACGGTGACGTAGGCGGTCAGCATGCGCTCGCCGCCCGCAGCGGGCTGGGCCACGACGACGGCCTGCTGGACGGAGGGGTGCCCGGTGAGGACGGACTCGACCTCGCCCGGCTCGATGCGGTGGCCGCGGACCTTGAGCTGGCGGTCGGTGCGGCCGAGGAAGTCGAGGTTGCCGCCGGGCAGCCAGCGCACCAGGTCGCCGGTCCGGTAGAGCCGGGCGGTCTCGGGTCCGTCGGCGTACGGGTTGTCGGCGAAGCGGTCGGCGGTCAGGTCGGGGCGGCCCAGGTATCCGCGGGCGACGCCGGGCCCGGCCACGCACAGTTCGCCGGGCACGCCGGGCGGGACGGGGCGCAGCCGCTCGTCGAGCACGAAGGCCTGGTGGCCCGGCATGGGGCGGCCGATCGGGGGGTTGCGGTCGTAGCTGCCGGTGCAGTCCATGAGGGTGACGGCGACGGTGGCTTCGGTGGGGCCGTAGCCGTTGACGAACCGGCGTTCGCCGGCGGTCCACTCGGCGACCAGCCGGCCGGGGAAGGCCTCGCCGCCGACCGATACCAGGCGCAGGTCGGGCAGGGCCGCCTGGTCGAGGAGCGGCAGCAGGGCGGGCGGGAGTTCGGCGACGGTCACCGCGTCCTCGCGCATCCGGGCCTGGAGCAGGGCCGGGTCGCGGCGCTCGTCGTCGGTGGCGATGACGAGCGAGCCGCCGGCGAGGAGGGTGGTGAAGAGCTCGAAGACCGAGACGTCGAAGGTGAGCGGCGCGAACTGCAGGACCCGGTCCTCGGCCCGGATCTCGTAGGCCTTGGCGATGGTCCGGGAGAAGTGGGTGACCGAGCGGTGCTCGATCATCACCCCCTTGGGGGTGCCGCTGCTGCCCGAGGTGTAGAGGACGTACGCCAGGTCGCCGGGGGTGGCGCTGGGCGCGAGGGAGGGGACCTCGCGGACGGGCGCGGCCGTGCCGGTGTTCACCAGCTCCAGCGGTACGGGCAGCTCCGCGGAGCCGTCGACGAGGGCGTGCCGGACCTTGGCGTCGGCCAGGACCGTACGGGTCCGCTCGGCCGGGGCGGACGGGTCGACCGGAATGTAGTGGGCGCCCGCCTTGAGCACGCCGAGCACGCCGGCGACGGCGGCCGGGCCGCGGGCGACGCAGACGGCGACCGGCTCGCCGTGCCGGACGCCGCGGTCGCGCAGCCGGTGGGCGATGGCCTCGGACCAGCGGTCGAGGGCGGCGTAGTCCAGCCGGACGGAGCCGAAGCGGACGGCTTCGGCGTCGGGGTGGATGGTGGCGCGCTCGCGGAACGCGCGGTCCAGGGTGGTCGTCCAGGCCGTCTCGTCGAGGGGTCCGCCGCGGGACAGCTCGCGGGCGTGCCGGGAGGCGGCGGGCTCCTCCACCAGGCTGATGTCGCCGACCTGGAGTTCGGGGTTCTCGGCGACCTGCTCCAGCACCTGCTGGAAGGCGGCGAGGAGGGCGCTGGCGGTGCCGTGCCGGTAGAGGCTGGTGTTGTACTCGAGGGAGAGTTCCAGGCCGTCGTTCTCACCGACGAGGAAGCTCATGTCGAACTTGGCTGCGCCGTCGTGCAGTTGGTCCATCGTGAAGTCGACGTCGGCGGCCTGTGCGCGGTGGGTGCCCCACCGGCCGAGCGAGGTGAACTCGATCTGGAAGAGCGGGTGCCGGAGCGGATCGCGGACGGGACGGACGGCCTCCACGACCTGCTCGAAGGGCAGTTCGCTGTTGGTGAAGGAGTCCATGACCGAGGCGGCGGTGCGGGCGACGAGCTCGCGGAAGGTGAGCTGGTCGGTGACCTCCGTCCGCAGCGTGATCATCTGGACGAAGCAGCCGATGACCTGGTCCAGGTCGGGGTGCGGGCGCGAGGCGCTGGCCGTTCCCACGACGACGTCCTCGGTCCGGGTCCAGTGCCGCATCAGCGCGTTGAAGCCGGCCAGCAGGGTCGTGAAGACGGTGGTGTTGTTGGCGTCGGCGAGTTCGGTCAGCCGGTCCAGCAGTTCCTGGTCCAGGTTCAGCTTCAGGCCGCGGCCGTCGCCGCGGGTCTCCGGGCCGCGCGCGTGGTCGGGCATGACCTCGGTGGCCACGGCGCCGGCGAGGATCTGGCGCCATTTTCCGGCGAGCGCCCGGCCATGCTCGTCGTTCTCCAGCTTGGCCCGCTGCCAGGCCGCGAAGTCGGCGTACTCCACGGCGAGCGGCGGGGCCTCGGGGCGCTGTCCGGCGGCCGCCGCGGCGTAGCTGGCGGTCAGCTCCTCGGTGAAGATCCGGGTCGAGCCCGGGTCCCATGCGACGTGGTGGACGACCCAGAGCAGGACGTGCCGGTCCTCGGCGAGCCGGACCAGATGGGCGCGGACGGGCGGCGCGGCGGCCAGGTCGAAGGGGGCGGAGGCGCAGGACGCGGTGAGTTCGGCGAGTTCGCGGTCCGCGTCCTCGCTGCCCGCCAGGTCGGTGCTCTGGACTCCGAGCACGAAGGAGGGCACGGGCTCCTGCCACGGGACTCCGTCGATCTCGACGAGTTTGCTGTGCAGCACCTGGTGGCGGGCGACCACGGCGTTGAGCGCCTCGTGCAGGGCGGCCCGGTCCAGCGGTCCGCCCAGCTGTATCGCCAGGGCTATGTTGTTGCGGGCCTTGCCCGCGCCCAGCTTGTCGACGAACCACATCTGCTCCTGCTGGAAGGAGGAGCGGGACCGCGGTCCGTGGTCGGCGCGCTGGAGTTCGATGCGGCGGCCGACGCCGGCCGTCATCTGGTTGCGCATCCGGCCCAGCAGTCGGGACCGCTGTCCCTGGGGCAGCCGGCCGAGCCGTTCGGCGAGATCAGACATGGGTTCCTCCGTTGCGGTGCAGATCGGCCAGCAGGGCGGCCAGCCGGTCGGGCAGGTGCTTGGCGAAGTAGTGGCGGCCGCCGGGGATCACGGCGAGCCGCAGGTCGGACGCGTACCGGCCCCAGGCGCGGTAGCCCTCCTCGTACCCCTCGGTCGCGTCGTCGGCGTCGCCGATGATGCAGGTGAGCGGGGTGGTCAGGGGCCGGTCGTAGCCGTCGGGCGTGCGGGCGAAGAAGCGGGCGGCCTCGGTCATGTCGTGCCGGACCATGCGCAGGACGGCGGTGAGGTCGCTGTCGTCGAGGACGCCGTCGAAGCCGTCCATGGTGGTCAGGTAGGCGACGAGGTCGTCGTCGCCGGAGACGCGTTCCATCTCCAGGGCGTACTCGGGGTCCTCCTCGGGCAGGGCCGCGGCGAGGTCCAGGGCGACGGGCCGCTGCCCGAGGCGCTCCAGTACGTGGGTGGTCTCCAGCGCGGTGACGACTCCGGCGCAGTGGCCGTAGACGGCGTAGGGGCCGCGGACGGTGCGGGCGATCTCCGCGGCGGCGAGTTCCGCGAAGTCGGGGACCGGCAGCATCGGCCCGGGGCGCAGCGGGTCGTGCCCCGGCGGGGAGACCGCGAGGAGCTCGATGTGCGGGGGGAGCTGGGCGGCCAGCGGCTGGTAGGCGATGGCGTCTCCGCCCCCGTGCGGGAAGCACACCAGGGTCAGGGTGGTGGTCCCGGCGGGCCGCTCCGGGGTGAGCCGGTGCAGCAGCCGGTGCTGTGCGGCTCCGCCGGCGCTGTCGGCGAGTTCGGCGGCCCGGGCGGCGAGCCCGGCCGGGGTGGGGTTGCTGAACAGGTCGACGACGCGCAGGGCGGCGGCTCCGCCGTCGGGCAGGGCGGTGGCGACGGCGCGGACGGCGCGGACGGCCGCGAAGGAGTCGCCGCCGAGGGCGAAGAAGTCATCGCCGGGGGCGACCTCGGCCACGCCGAGCACCTCGGCCCACACGGCGGCGATCCGCAGCGCGGCCGGGTCGGCGTCCGCGTCCGGCGCGGCGGCGGGGCCGCGGTCCGGCCGCGGTCCGGCGGCCCGCGGGTCGGGCAGGGCCCCGCGGTCCACCTTGCCGTTGGGGCTGAGCGGCAGCCGCTCCAGGAGCACCAGGTCGGACGGGACGCAGTGCGGGGGAAGGACGGCGCCGAGCGCGGTGCGCAGGGCCGCCGGGTCCGGGGCGGCGCCGTCCTCGGGGACGACGTAGCCGGTCAGCCGGGCGGAACCGGCCGTCTGACGGGCGGCGACCACGGCCTCGCGGACTCCGGGGAGGTCGCGCAGGGCGCTCTCCACCTCGCCGGGCTCGATGCGGAGCCCGTTCAGCTTGATCCGGAAGTCGGTGCGGCCGAGGAGTTCGATGGTGCCGTCCCGGCCGTAGCGGGCCAGGTCACCGGTGCGGTAGAGCCGCTCGGTGCGGCCGGGCTCCAGTTCGACGTCGACGAACTTCTCCCGGGTCAGGTCGGGGCGGCCCAGGTAACCGCGGGCCAGCCCGACGCCGCCGAGGTGGAGTTCGCCGGGGACGCCGACGGGGACGAGGTGGTCGTGCGGGTCGAGGATGAAGGCGAGCTGGTTGGCCATGGGCCGCCCGTACGGGAGCTTCGTCCACGCGGGGTCCACGCGGCCGACCGGGAACTCCACGGAGTGGATGGACGCCTCGGTCGCCCCGCCCAGGGCCACGAACGACAGCTCCGGAGCGAAGGCGCGGATCCGGTCCGGCTGGGTGACGGGGATCCAGTCGCCGCCGAGGAACGCGGTGCGCAGTCGCGGCAGGCGGGGGCCGTTCGCGTGTTCCAGCTGGTCGGCGAGGAGGCCGAGGAGCGCGGGGGCGGAGTTCCAGACGGTGACGCCGTGGCGGTCGACGAGGTCGGCCCAGTGGGCCGGGTCCTTGGCGGCCGCCGGGTCGGGCAGGACGAGCGTGCCGCCGGCCGCGAGGATGCCGAGGGTCTCGTAGACGCTCATGTCGAAGCTCGGCGAGGAGAGGGCGAGGACGGAGTCGCCGGGGCCGATGCCGTGGGAACGGTTCAGGTCGAGCAGGTTGTTGACCACGCCGCGGTGTTCCAGGGCGATGCCCTTGGGGGTGCCCGTGGAGCCCGAGGTGAAGATGACGTACGCGAGGTCGCGGGCGCTCACGGGTACGGCCGGCCGGGTCGCGGGCAGTGCGGCGAGGGCCGCCCGGTCGGTGTCCAGGAGCACCTGTGCGGTGCCGTCGGGCACGGGCAGCCGGCCGATCAGCTCGGAGTCGGAGACGACCAGTGGCGGGGCGGCGTCGCGCAGCAGCAGCGCCAGCCGCTCGGCCGGGTAGTCCGGGTCCAGCGGCACGTAGGCGCCGCCGGCCTTGAGGACGGCGAGGATCGCGGTGACCAGCGCGGGGCCCCGGCGCAGGCACAGGGCCACGGTCCGGTCGGGTCCCGCGCCGGCCTCGACGAGGCGGTGGGCGAGCCGGTTGGCGCGCTCCTCCAGCTCCCGGTAGGTGACGCTCCAGCCGCCGAGGCCGCCCAGGACGACGGCGGGCGCTTCGGGCCGCCGGTCGGCGTGCTGCTCGAAGAGCTGGTGCAGACAGGCGTCCTGCGGGAAGGGGGCGCGGGTGGCGTTCCAGTCGTCCAGGGCGGCGCGCCGCTCCCCGTCGGTGAGCAGCGGCAGGGCGGACAGCGGGAGTTCGGGACGGGACACGGCCCCGTCGAGGGTGGTGAGGAAGTGGCCGAGCAGCCGGTCCACGGTCGGGGCGTCGAACAGGTCGGTGGGGTACTCGACGAGGGCGCGGACGGCGGTACCGGTGTCGTGCACGCTGATCATGAGGTCGTACTTGGTGGCGTGCGAGGAGAAGTCGATCGGCTCGGTGGCGAGGCCCGCCAGGCCCGGCGCCGTGTCCGGGGTCTCGTCGAGCAGGAACATCACGGAGGTGAGCGGCGGCCGGCTGGGGTCCCGGGGCAGCGCGAGCGCGTCGACGATGAGGTCGAAGGGGAGCTCCTGGTGCGCGTACGCCTGGAGGGTGGTGCGGCGGGTGGCCCGGACCAGCTCGGCGAAGCCGGGGTCGCCGCCGGTTCTGATGCGCAGCGGCAGGGTGTTGACGAAGAAGCCGACGAGGTCGCCGAAGGCCGGGTGATCGCGTCCGGAGACGGACGTGCCGACGACGATGTCCTCCTGGCCGGTCCAGCGGCGCAGGGTGGCGGCGAAGCCGGCCAGCATCGTCATGTAGAGGGTGGCGCCCTCGGACTTCCCGAACTCCCGCAGTCTGGCGATGAGCTGGGGCGGCAGGTCGATGTAGCGGGAGGCTCCGGCGTGTCCGAAGACGGGCGGCCGGGGCCGGTCGGTGGGCAGGTCGACGGGGGCGGCGCCGCCGAGCTCCTCCTGCCAGAACGACGTGAGCTGCTCCAGCCGGTCTCCGCTGATCCGGCGCCGCTGCCAGGCGGCGAAGTCCGCGTACTGGAGGGCGAGCGGGGCGAGCCGCTCGGCGGGGGCGCCGGTGCGGGCCGCGTAGGCGCGCTCCAGTTCGGTGTACAGGAGCCGCATCGACCAGCCGTCGGTGACGATGTGGTGGAGGTTGAGGACGAGGACGTGGTCGTCGTCGGCGAGCCGGCCCAGCCGGGCGCGCAGCGGGACGGCGCCGGCCAGGTCGAAGGGGGCGCCGGCGTCGGCGTCGTAGAACGGCCTGACGTCCTCCTCGCCGGGCAGTTCGATGACCGGCAGGGGCAGCCGGAACCCGTCGATCACCCGGGGCACGGCCTCGGAGGCGCCCTCCCGGTAGGTGTAGACGGTGCGCAGCACCTCGTGGCGGTCCACGATCTCCTGGAGCGCCGCGTGCAGGGCGGGCAGGTCCAGGGGGCCGCGGATGCGGGTGGCGACGGGCACGTTGTACGCGGGACTGCCGGGCTGGAGCTGGTCGATGAACCACAGCCGGCGCTGGGCGAAGGAGAGCACCGGCGGTTCGGCGGGGTCACGGGGGGCCGGCTCGGGGTCCTCGCGTACGGCGGCGCGCCCGCCGTTGCGGCCCGAGAGGGCCTGGAACAGTGCCCGGCGGGACTTCGGCAGTGCGGCTATGCGTTCGGCGAGGGACTCGCTCACCTTGAGCCTCCGTGCGTCTTCGGGAGTCGGGAGAGGGATACGGCGAGGGCGCCGCGGATCGCGGCGCGACGGTACGGGTGCGGCGGTGCGGGTGCGGCGGGACGTGCGGGGTGTACGGGCCGTACCGGTGGGTGCCGGCGTACGTCGCACGGGTTGCGGGGCGGCCGGACGGTACGGGCGCACGCGGTACGGGTGCGTTGTCCGGGCGGCGGCCGCGTGGCCGCGGGGTGGTGCGCGGAGCAGTGCGGAGCGGGTGCCGTTCGGCCGGCACCCACTCCCGCACCCCCGGGGTGCCGCTCAGGCAGTGATCTTCGATTCGGCCTCGGCCGGACTGGTTTCCCCGGCGTCGCCGCCGGGCATCTCCTTGATCTTGGAGACCGGTCCGCCCAGCAGCGTCAGTCCGCCGATGATGGTGACGGCACCGGCCACCGCGAGGCCGGCCGTCAGGCCCACCGCCTCGCCGAGGGCGCCGCCGGCGAAGTAGCCCAGCGACAGGGCGCCGTACACCGCCGACAGGGCGGTTCCGCTGACGCGGCCCATCTGCTCGTTCGGGGTGACCCCCTGCACGAGGCTGAGCACGTGGATGTCGAACATCGGGGAGACGAAGCCGATGACGGCCTGGACCACGATCAGTCCGACGAAGCCGCCGACGGCGCCGCCCGTCGGGACGAGGATGTAACCGATGCCCAGGACGACCGCGGTCAGCACGAGGACGCGGCCGACGGTCAGGAACTTGGCGACCTGCTCGGAGAGGACCGCGCCGACGATGACGAAGACCGACATGACGGCGAAGGCGATGCCGACCTGGCCGGGGCTCAGGTCGAGCACCTTGTACGCGTAGACGATCAGCAGGGCGTCGCCCATGGCGGCGCCGAGGTTGACCACGACGTTGGCGGTGAACAGGCCGCGCAGCACCGGGTTCCCGAACAGGGTCCGCATGCCCTCCTTCATCTCCGCCTTGGCGGAGGCCTTCCGCTCCTCGGTCCGCTCGCGGACGTCGCGGTGGCGGATGACGAGCAGGGCGATCAGCGAGATCAGGAAGGTGAACGCGTCGGCGGTGATGGCGCGCGCGGCGCCGAGCATCTGGATGAGCGCACCGCCGGCGCCCGCGCCGACCGCTTCGGCGACGCTGCGGCTGATCTGGAGTTTGGTATTGCCCTCGATGAGGTTCTCGGTACCGATGAGCTGGGGGAGCCAGGACTGGTACGAGACCTCGAAGAAGGTGGTGAGGCAGCCGGTGACCGCCGCCACGAGGTAGATGTGGACCATGCTGACCGAGTCGAGGGCGAACGCCAGGGGGATCGTGCCCAGGGCCAGGAAGCGGCCCAGGTCGGCGACGATCATGACGGTGCGCCTCGACACCCGGTCGGCCACCAGCCCCGCGACCGGGGCGAGCAGCAGGAAGGGGAGGAAGCGCAGCGCGCCCAGCACGCCGACCTCGAAGGCTCCCCCGTCGAGGATCACGACCGCGAGGGTCGGGAGCGCGAGGAGGGAGATCTTGTCGCCGAAATTACTGACGGTCTGCCCGAACCACAGGCGATTGAAATCGGAATGCCGACCGAGTGCCATGTCGACGCCCTTTTCTGATTGGGTACGGAATTGTCGGACGGCACTGACGCTATGGACCCCGAGTTAGCGTCCGGTTATGAATCAGCGGACTATAGGCCTTTTGTAGACAGGCTGTGAGTTCCGCTGGAGAAGCGGGCGATGTCGGCGCTCTCGCGGGCGAGGGCGGCGGTGACGGCGGGGGTCGGGGGCGCGGCCGAGGGGAACGGTTCGACGTTCACGCCGGCCCCTCCGCGACCCCGTGACCAGGTGCCGACGGCCAGACCGTCGACCAGGACGGTGGCCCGGATCTGCCCGCCGCCGGGCCAGACCCGGCGTTCCTCCGCGGCGGGGACGGACAGGTCCCGGTCGCGGTAGCCGACGAGGTAGTTGTCGTACGCCGGCAGCAGCCGTACGTCCGGTGCCGCGGGGTCGGGCGGGCTGGCGCCGGCACCGTCCCCGCCCTCCCGTACGGCGGCCCAGGCCGCCTTGCCCGCCGTGGTCCTGAGCCCGGACCAGTGGATGAAGTCCAGTGCGTCGCTGGGGCCGTGGGCGAGGCGGTAGCGGCGGGCGAGCTCCCGCTCGGCGGCCGCTCCGGTGAAGGGCGGGGGCCCGCCCGCGGGCAGCCAGTCGTCGAGGAGGACGAAGGTGGCCTCGCCGTCGCGCTGCGGCCCGTGGCAGATCCGGCCGGCCAGGGCCGCGCGGCGGATCAGGTGGAAGGCGGACTGGCCCTTGGGCTCGACCCCCAGGGTGGTGAGCCGGTCGGTGAGCTGGGCGCGGGTCAGCGGCCCCTCGCCGTCGATCGCACCGGCGATGAGCCGTTCGGAGCGCTCGCACAGGTCCGGGTCCAGGCCGAGTTCGCGCAGCCGCCGCGCCGCGAGGGCGAGGTACACCGGCCCGAACAGGGCGAGCAGCCAGCGGGCGTCGGCGGCGGGCACCAGTTGGAGGGTGCCGCGCATGAACCAGCCGCGGACCGCGGTGCGTTCGGTGTCGGTCGCCCGTCGCACCGCGTCCAGGGTCAGTCCGCGGGACCGGACCCGCAGCCCGAGCGCCGCCGCGGGCAGGTCCTGGGCCTGGACGGCCAGCACCCGGTCGAGGACGGCGGCGACGGAGTCCTCCCGGACCCCGCCCCCGATCGCCTGTGCGCGTGCCCTGAGCAGCCGGTCGGTCGTGCGTCGTTCCACGGTTCCAGTCTTTCAGCCGAGCAGCCGCAGCCGCGTCTCGTCGCGGGCCGCCACGCATCCGACGGCCCCGTCACCGCCCCAGTCCACCAGGTGCCAGCCCCGCCAGCGGGACGGCTCCCGCCCGTACACGGGAAGGTCGAGGCGGGCCGCCTCGTCCAGCGTGCCCGCCCCGACCTTGACCAGGGATTCCTTTCGCACCCACTGGCGCAGGAAGGCGCGCCGCGGGTCGCCGGCCGCCCGCAGGGCGTCCAACTCCTTCTCCGTACAGGCCAGTGCGGCCGTCCGCCAGTCCAGCGGACGGCCGTCCACGGCCTCCAGGTCCACGCCGACCGGGCTGGGCGCCGCCGCGGCCGCGACCCAGCCCCGGGTGTGCGCGAGGCTGACGCCGGTGCCGGGGGCCTCGGCCAGGCTCGGCCTGCCGTGCGGCCGCGTGCACCTCCCGCAGCTCTGGACGACGGTGAGGCTCTGCGCCGGGCGGCCCAGGAGCCGCCCGGCGCAGAGCCGGACCAGGGCGTGGGCGGCCAGGAAGTCGTCCCGGTCGCCCGCCGACCGCAGGGCGCCGGCCCGGTCCAGTTCGGTACGGGTCAGCAGCTCCCGTACGTCCCCGGCCGCAGCCAGCACCGCTGCGGTCGGCCCCGCCAGTGCCAGACCCGCCATCAGCGCCGGCGGCGCAGCACCGCGTAGTAGCCGGGCAGACGCAGCGCGTCCGAGTCCGACTGCGGGTCGATGGCGTGCAGTTCTATCGCCTCGTCCTCGACGATCTCCCACGCGTCGGCGCCGAACGCCTCGGCGAGCTCGGGCCGGGTGAAGCGGTGCGAGTGCCGCACGCCGGCCGCTTCCAGGGGGCCGACGAGGTCCTCGGCACGGCCGCGCTTGCCGCCGACGAACCCGAGGTAGCCGAAGGAGTTGCTGGAGTAGTCGGGCTCGTGGACGATCAGCGTCCCCTCGCTGCCCAGCAGACGGCCCGCGATGTCGGCGAGCCGGGCCCGGGCCTCGCCGTCCAGGACGTGGAAGACGCCGCGGACGAAGATGTTGTACGGCCCCTCCCCCAGGACGGCGGCCTGCTCGGCGTCGGTCATGTCGATCGCCAGGTAGTCGACGTTGTCGACGCCCTTCGCCTCGCGCTTCGCGTGGTCGATGGCGCTGGCCGAGACGTCGACGCCGACGACCGAGGGGTAGTGCGGGGCGAGTTCGCGGCTGTAGCGGCCGTTGCCGCAGCCGAGGTCGATGACCGGCAGTCCGGCCTGGAAGTGGTTCTGCGCCTGGCCGAGCAGCCAGTGGAACTCCTCGCCGCTGTCGGCGTCCCAGATGACGTCGCCGCCCCGGCCGGTGCGCTGGATGCCGGCCCAGTAGCGCTCCCAGGCGTCGCCCGTGTCGCGCTCCTCGGCCTTGCCGGGGGCGGCGCTCTCGTCGCCGGGCGGCGGCGAGTGGCGCTCCCACGCCTCGTCCTCGGCGAGCGCCTCCAGCAGCGCGGTGAACTCCTCGAACATGGAGTCGATGAGCCCGTCGGGGTAGACCGCCGGCAGGAAGTCCCAGTTGAAGGTCAGCCCGTCGGGCTTCTCGAAGACCTGGAAGTCCAGGGAGACCTGCGGGGTCTGGGAGATCCCGTAGACGGGCGCGCCCAGCTCGGTCTCCTCGTACTGCGGCGGGTGGCCGGCCAGGCTGGTCATCACCACGGGCATGGCGGGGGCGAGGGAGCCACGCAGTTTGGTGAGCTCGCGCAGGACCTGCACACCGCTGAAGTAGCGGTGTTCCAGGTCGGCCCAGAGCCGGCGCTGGACGGCCTGGGCCCGCCCGGCGAAGGTGCTGTCCTGCTGTTCGACGGCGAGCAGCAGCGTGGTGGTGGTGTCCGCGAGCAGCGCGTTGACCTGCGGGTGCAGCGGAAGCCGGTTGAAGAGGGGGAAGTTGATGGTGAAGCGGGCCTGGCCGGACGCCGTGCCCAGGATCTCGGCGTACGCCGCGGCCAGCACCCCGGAGGGGGTCACCTCGCGGGCGTGCGCCCGCTCCTGGATCCGGGTCCACAGGGCGGGGGCGACGACGTGGGTGCGGCGTTCGAAGCGGACGGGCAGCTCGGGGGCGTCGGCCGGCCGCTCGGGCAGGGCCGGGGCGGGCGGCAGCGTCGCGAGGCGGTCGCGCCAGTACCACTCGGAGCGGCGGTAGAGCTCGCTGTCCCGCAGCGAGTTCCCGACCGCCAGGACGTAGTCGCGGAACGTTAGCTCCAGCGGCGCCAGTTCGGCGCCGGGCTCCACGTAGTAGGTGACCAGGTCCGGAATGAGGACCTGGAAGTAGCTCCAGGCGTCGGCCACCAGGAAGTCCAGCGAGAGGTGGATCCGGGCCCGGCCGCCGCCGAGCAGACTGATCCGCACGTCGAACAGCGGCCAGCTGTCGGCGTCCAGCACCTGGTGGGACAACCGCTCGCGCAGGCAGGCCAGTTCCTCGTCGCGGGACTCCTCGTCGAGCCCCCCGAAGTCGGTGACGGGGATCTCGTAGGCCGGGATCTCCTCGAAGACCTGCTGGGTTCCGTCGGGCAGCACCCGGGTGCGCAGCGCGTCGTGGCGTTCGACGAGCCGGCGCCAGGCGCCCTCGAAACGGGCGACGTCGAGCTGCTCGCTCTCCCACTCGAAGTAGCCGTGGCAGCCCACGTTGCCGAGCTCGACGAGTCCGCCGCGCCCGATCCACAGCGCCTGCTGGCTCTCGGTGAGCGGGAACGGCTCGAAGCGTCCCGCCGGGTCGGGGACGATCGCCGGGAGTCCGCCGAACGAACCGCGGGCGCCCGAGCGTTCGGTGGTGACGAGGGTGGCGAGTTCGGCGACGGTCGGGTAGGTGGACAGGTCGGAGAGGCTCAGCTCGACGCTGTAGCGGCGGCGGATCTCGTCGATCAGCTGGAAGGCGAGCAGGGAGTGTCCGCCCAGCTCGAAGAAGTTGTCGTGGATGCCGACGCCGTCGGTGCGGAACGCCTCGGCCCACAGGCGGGTGAGGCCGTCCTCGACCTCGTTGCGGGGGGCCTCGTACCCGGCGCCGACGCCGTCGCGGCCCTCCGGCGGCTCGGGCAGGCTGCGCCGGTCGACCTTGCCGTTGGGCAGGCGCGGGAGGGCCGGCAGGACGACGACGGAGGCCGGGACCATGTAGTAGGGCAGGGTGCGGGCGACGTCGGCGCGCACCGCGGCCGGGTCCGGCGCGGCCGCGCCGTCCGCCGACACGTAGGCGACGAGGCGCTTGTCGCCCGGGCCGCGCTCCTGGGTGACGACGACGGCCTCGGCGATCCCGTCGAGGCGGGCGATGTGCGTCTCCACCTCGCCGAGTTCGACGCGGAAGCCGCGGATCTTCACCTGGGAGTCGGAGCGGCCGAGCAGTTCCACGGCCCCGTCCTCGCGGCGCCGGGCGAGGTCGCCCGTGTCGTAGAGCACCGGGTGCGGGTCGTCGGCGACGAAGTTGGGGTGGAACTTGGCGGCGGTGAGCTCGGGGCGGCCGTGGTAGCCGGCAGCGACGCCGGCGCCGGAGACGTGCAGCCGGCCGACCTCGCCCTCGGGCACCGGTGCGCCGTCCTCGTCCAAGAGGTGGACGCGGAGGTTCGCGATGGGTACGCCGACGGGGACCTGCCGGGTGGCCCGCACCTCCTCGGGGGTGGTCTGGCTGGTGAAGTCGACGCCGGCCCCGAGGTCGAGGCAGGACAGCACGTTGGTGGTCTCGGTGGTGCCGTACGTCATGACGACCCGGAAGGGGGTGTCGACGGGCGGCCAGCTGTGGACCCGCTCGGCCGTGGTCACCAGGATCCGAAGCGCCGTGTCCGCGGGCCACTCCAGACCCCAGGCGGGCTCGGCGAGGGCGGCCACCAGCATGGTGTGGGTGATGCCCTCGCCCACCAGCCAGTCGCGGATCTGCTCCGGGGTCTGTGCCTGACCGGCCTCGGGGATGTGGATCGCGGCGCCGGCCGGCAGGTAGGCGAGCCACTCCATGATCTGCACGGCGAAGCCGGGCGTGGACATCCAGGAGGCGCGGTCGCCCTCCCGGACCCCGTACGCCCGCCGGGTCCAGTGCACGAGGTTGGTGAGCGCGCCGTGGCGTTCCAGGACGGCCTTGGGGGTGCCGGTGGAGCCGGAGGTGTAGATGAGGTGGCTGACGGTGTCCGGCCCGGTCACGACCCCGGGAGCGGTGTCCGGCAGGCCCTGGCCGGCGGCGAGCACCTCGGCCTGGGGCACGTCCTGCGGTATGCGGCGGCCGAGCTCGGCCGGGGTGAGGACCAGCAGCGGCCCGGCGTCGGCGATCATCGCGGCGAGCCGGTCGTCGGGGTTGACGGGGTCGAGGGCGACGACGGCCGCGCCCGTCTTGAGGACGGCGAGGGAGCCGATGACGTACTCGGCGCCGCGCGGGTAGCAGAGCCCGACCCGTTCGCCCGCGGCGGCGCCGCGGGCGATCAGGCCGTGGGCCAGCCGGTTGGTGACGGCCTCCAGTTCGGCGTACGTCCAGGAGCGGTCGCCCTGCGCCAGGGCCGTGGCCCGGGGGGTGCGGGCGGCCTGCTCGGCGAGCAGCTCGGGGTATCCGGTGGCGGGGAACGCCGTGTCGGAACGGTTGAAGTCGACGAGTGCGGTGGTCACAGTGCGGGCCCTTTCTTACTTCGCGAAGGCTCGGCTGCGCAGCAGCCGCACGGGGAGACTGTTGATCCCCCAGGTGAAGTTGGACGAGTTGAAGGTGGCGGGTCCGGTCAGCTCGAAGCCGTCCAGGACGGTGAGCATCTCGGTGAGCAGCGCCCCGAGTTCGAAGCGGGCCAGGCGGGCGCCGAGGCACAGGTGGCGGCCGTGGCCGAAGGCGACGTGCCGGTTGGGCCGGCGGTCGACGCGGAAGGCGTGCGGGTCGGCGAAGAGGTCCTCGTCCCGGTTGGCCGAGACGTTCCAGAGGGTGACGCGGTCGCCCTCGGCGATGCGGGTCCCGTTGATCTCGGTGTCGCGTACGGCGGTGCGCAGGGCGTGCACGCCGGGGGTGGTCCAGCGCAGGATCTCCTCGACTGCGGGGGCGATGCCCCCGGGGCCCAGCCCCCGTAGCAGCCGCCACTGGTCGGGGTGTTCGGCGAACATGTGCACGGCGCCGGCGGCCGAGTAGCGGGTGGTCTCGTTGGCGCCGGAGAGCACGCCGTTGAGGTTGAAGACGATCTCCTCGTCGCTGAGGGGCCGTTCGGTGCCGTCGCCCTCGTCGACGAGGGTGTCGTGGGCGATCTGGCTGACCAGGTCGTCACCCGGGCGGACGCGCCG
This sequence comes from Streptomyces sp. NPDC058701, assembly GCF_042715295.1. NCBI lineage: Bacteria > Bacillati > Actinomycetota > Actinomycetes > Kitasatosporales > Streptomycetaceae > Streptomyces > Streptomyces sp. NPDC058701. The sequence continues at coordinate 244,312 of NZ_JBHXSY010000003.1, forward strand.
TTCGGCCAGCAGCTCGATGAAGTAGAGGAAGATCTCCGAGTGCGCGTTGGTGCGGACCGCCTCGTCCGGCGAGTCGAAGGCGCCGGTGGTCAGGGCTCCGATCCACGCCCAGTCGGCGCGCGGGATGCCCATCATCGCGCAGACGACCCGGTTGGGAAGCTGCTTGGCGAGGTCGATGAAGTCCAGCTCGTCGCGTTCGGCGGCCTCGGACACCAGCTCACCGACGACCTTCTCCACGAGCGCTTCCAGGCGGGGCATCTGCTGCGGGCCGAACGCCTGGTAGAGCGCGCGCTTGAGACGGGTGTGGTGGGGGACGTCGGAAACGATCAGCATGCGCTGGGCGACGGCGGCGACGGCGGCCGGGTCGCTGCCCAGCCGCATGCCGCGCGCCGAGCTGAAGGTGTCGCTGTCCGCGTAGACCTTCACGATGTCGCGGTGCTTGCTCAGCACCCAGAAGCCGTCGTCGCCGCCGGGCTCGGGGTGCCAGTGCACCGGCGCGTTGGCCCGCAGCCAGGTGAAGGCGGGCCAGAAGTCGTTGCGGGCGAAGGGGCCCGGGTCGAGCAGGTCGATCTTCATCTCAGGCTCCTCGCAGGCTGAGCGGGCGGGTGTCGGGCCAGTGCGCGTCCACGAACGCGGCGCACGCGTCCTCGGTGCCGTCGAAACCGGCCGGGGTCCAGCCGTCGGGCGTCTCGCGCGTGGCGGGGTACAGCGCGTACTGCCCCTCGTGGTTCACGAGGACCTGATGGGTGGTGGGCACGGTGTCCTCCGGGCTGGGGCGGGCGGATGCGGGCGGGCGAACGTGCGGGTTCGGGCAGGACGTACGGGTGCGGGCGGAGCGTGCGGGCGTGCCGTTCGTCAGGGGGTGGGGGCGAGCGGGGCGCCCTCTCCCCGCAGCAGCCCGGCCAGGTGTTCCAGTACGGGCTCGGGGCGTCGCAGGACGGCGTGGTGGCCGCCGGTGGTGCGGTGCCGGGCGAATCCGGCGGTGGTGACCGCGGCCCAGCCGTCGAGCTCCTCGGAGCTGACGGTCTCGTCGCCGTCGGCGCCCCAGGCGTGCACCGGCACGTCGAGGCGGTCGCCGGGGCGGTGGACGTAACTCAGCGACAGCCGGGCGTCCTTGCGGAGCATCGCGACCATCAGGTCGCGGGTGGCCTCGTCGAGGAGCGCGGGGTCGACGCCCGCCGTGTCGAAGAGCTTGTCCAGTTCCTCCGCGTCGTCGACGATGCCCCGGCCGGCCCCGTCCCAGAAGCCGGGGGCCCGGCAGCCGCTGACCACCAGGGCCCGCGGCCGCACCAGGCGGGAGAGTTCGTAGCCGAGGAGCCCGCCGAAGCTGTGGCCGAAGACGACCAGCGGCCGGTCGGCGGCCAGGGTGGCCGCCAGCTCCTCGGCGGCGGCGGCGACGGCCTCACCGAAGGTGTCCGGCATGGGCGCGCGCCACCGGTTCTCCCGGCCCGGCAGCTGTACCCCGTACACCTGGGCGGTGCCGGACAGCCTGGGCTGCCAGGAGCGGAACTGCTGGCAGCCGGCCCCGGCCGGGGGCAGGCAGAGCAGCGCCGGGAGGGCGGCGTCCGCCGGGTCGGTGCTCCAGGTGGAGATCCAGGTGCCCACGGCTCAGGCCCCCTCGGCGGTGTCGGCCGGCGCTTCCCGGGCGGCGAGGAGCCGGTCGAGTTCGGCGGCGAACTCCGAGGCCGTCGGCCGGTCCAGCAGGGTGTCCAGGCCGACGCGCAGGCCGGTGATCCGGCGCAGCTCGGACACCGCCCGGGCCGCGGCCAGGGAGTGGCCGCCCAGCTCGAAGAAGTCGGCGCGCAGGTCCGGCACCTCGATGGCGAGCACCTCGGCCCAGACGCCCGTCACCAGGCGCTCGGTCGGGGTGGCCGCGGCGAACGCCCCGCGCGGGTCCGCGCCGGACTCCGGCGCCTCCGGGGCGGACAGGGCCAGGGACAGCGCCTCGCGGTCGGCCTTGCCGGTGGTCAGGGTCGGGATCCGGTCGAGGACCCGCACGGTGCCCGGCACGGCGGCCGCGGGCAGCTGCTTGCGGCAGCGCTCCACGACGCGGGCGGACAGCCCGGCCGGGTCGGCGCCGGGTGCGGCGACCACGGCGAGGCCGAGGGTCTCGCCCGAGGCGAGCGGGCAGCAGGCCGCGGCGACGACCTCGGGGAGCTCGGCGGCGACCCGCTCCACCTCGCCCAGTTCGATGCGGTGCCCGCGGATCTTGACCTGGTCGTCCCGGCGGCCCCGGTACTCCAGTTCGCCGCCGGTGCGGCGGACGACGACGTCGCCGGTGCGGTACATGCGGGTGCCGCCGCCCAGGAAGGGGTCGGGCAGGAACCGGCTCGCGGTGAGTCCGGGGCGCCTGCGGTAGCCGCGCGCGACGGCGGGCCCGCCGAGGTACAGCTCGCCCTCGGTGCCGGCGGGCACCGGCAGCAGGTCCTCGTCCAGGACGTACGCCCGGTAGCCGGGGAGCGGTCGCCCGATCGTGCTCACGTCGTCACCCCGTTTGCTGTCGGCCCAGGTCGCGGCGATGGTCACCTCCGTCGGCCCGTACACGTTCAGCAGGCGGCGGCCGCGGGCGTACCGCTCGGCCAGCGCGGCCGGGCAGGCTTCGCCGGCGACGAAGACCACCTCCGCCGAGTCGAGTCCGGCTCCGTGCGCGGCCAGCAGCGAAGGGGTGAGGGAGACGGTGCGCAGACCGGCGGGCAGGGCCTCGCGGCCCTCCGCGGCGGCCGCGCGCAGTCCGTCGAGGGAGAGGTCGACCAGGGCCACGCCCTGGCCGTGGGTGAGGTAGAGCAGGGTGCACCAGAGCCAGCCGTCGAAGGCGGGCGAGACGGCGTTGAGCCCGAGCCCGCCGGGCGGCAGCCCGAGCCCGACGAGGGCCTCGACGAAGGTGTCCAGGCCCCGGTAGGTGACCTCGACCCCCTTGGGGCGGCCGGTGGTTCCGGAGGTGTAGATGAGGTACGCGCAGCCGTCGGCGGCCGGTACGGACACGGCCAGCGGGCCGGGCGCCGTACGGCGGACGTCGGCGGGGGTCAGCAGGCGGGCCGCGCCCGCCTCCAGCCCGTCGGGCGCCGCGGGGGCGACGAGTACGGCGGCGTCGGCGTCGCGCAGCACGTGGCCGAGGCGCTCGACCGGGTGGCCGGGGTCGAGCGGGACGGCGGTCGCGCCGAGGCTCCAGACGGCGAGGAGGGCGGGCACGCTTTCCCGGGATCGGCCGAGGAGCAGTCCGACCGAGGTTTCCGGGCCGACGCCGGCGGCGGCGAGCGCGGTGGCGTAGCGGGCGGTGCGGGTGGTGAGCGCCGCGTAGGTGAGGGTGCCGTCCGAGGCCTTGACGGCGTACTCGTCGGGCTGCTCGCGGGTCCACCGCTCCAGCCGCGCGAACAGCGGCGGGAGCGTCTCGGCCGCGGGCCGCCCGGCGGCGGCGCTCGGAGTGCCCGCGGCCGCAGTGCCCGCGGCCGGGAAACCGGCCGTCGGGCCGGCCTCCGCCCACCCGGCGGGTGCCAGGTCGAGCCGCTCCGGGTCGGCGGGGGTCGGTGTGTCGTCTGCCGGTACGCCGGGGGCGGTGGCGCCCCCGGGGTGCTCGGCGGTCCGCTCGGTCATCCGTCGTTCCTCTCCGTGTCCGCGGGGCGGGCGGCCGCGGTGGACCGCAGCCGCGGGCCCACCACCTGGTCGCCGCCCTGCGGCAGTTGCATCGACTTGGTCTCCAGGAAGGCCTCCAGGCCGGCCGTGCCGCACTCGCGGCCGATCCCGGACTGCTTGAAGCCGCCGAACGGGGCGGCCGGGTTGAACTGGCCGCCGTTCACGTCGACCAGGCCGGAGCGGAAGCGGCGTGCCACCCGCTCGGCGCGGGCGCCGTCGCCGGACCAGACCGCGCCGTGCAGTCCGTAGCGGGTGCCGTTGACGATCCGGACCGCCTCGTCCTCGTCGTCGTACGGGATGACCGAGAGCACGGGGCCGAAGATCTCCTCCTGGCCGATCGTGGTCAGCGGGTCCACGTCGGCGAAGATCGTCGGCTGAACGTAGTAGCCGGTGGCGAGTCCCGCGGGCCGGCCGGCGCCGCCGCGGACCAGGCGGGCGCCGCCCTCCTCCGTGCCGCGGCGGATGTACTCGGTGACGCGGGCGTGCGCTTCGGCGGACACCAGCGGGCCGAGGTCGGTCGCGGGGTCGCGCGGATCGCCGGTGACGTAGCCGTCCATGGCCTGGCCGGCGAGCCGTACGGCCTCGTCCTGGCGGGCGCGGGGCACCAGCAGCCGGCTCCACTGCAGGCAGGTCTGGCCGGTGTTGAAGAGCATCTGGTCGACGGTGGCGGCGACGGACGCCGCGAGGTCCGCGTCGTCGAGGACGAGGCTGGCGTTCTTCCCGCCGAGTTCGAGGTGGACGCGCTTGACGCGGTCGGCGCCCAGCGCGGAGACCTCGCGGCCGGCCCGGGTGGAGCCCGTCAGGGAGACCACGTCGACCAGCGGGTGGGTCACCAGGGCGGTGCCGACGGTGGGTCCGGTGCCGACGACCATGTTGAACACCCCGGGCGGCAGATCGGCCTCGGCGATCGCCTCGGCGAGCAGCCGGGCGTGCAGCGGGGTGATCTCGCTCGGCTTGTGCACCACGGTGCAGCCGGCCGCCAGCGCGGGGAAGATCTTCTGCACCGTCAGGAGCAGCGGCGTGTTCCACGGGGTGATGCAGGCGGCCACTCCCGCCGCCTCGCGCACCACCAGGGAGTGGCCCACGCGCTGCTCGAAGGCGTACGAGGCCGCGGTCTCCACGCAGTGCGCGGCCATGCCGAGGGAGAGCCCGACGTGGGTCTGGCGTGCCATCCGGGCGGGCGCCCCGACTTCCGCGGTGATCACCTCGGCGAAGCGGTCGGCCCGCACCTCCATGGCCTCGACGACCCGGCGCAGCAGGGCGGCCCGTTCGCGGGGCGGGGTGGCGGACCAGCGCTCGAAGGCGCCGGCGGCGGCGCGCGCCGCGAGGTCGGCGTCGCGGACCGTGCCCGCGGGCACGGTGGCCAGGGCGCGTTCGGTACTGGGGTCGGTCACGACGAGGCGGCCGTCGGCGTCGGAAGCGGTCCAGGCTCCGCCGATCCACTGGTCGTCGTGGCGCGGGGGCAGGGGGGTCCCGCCCGGGTCGGTTCTGCGCAGGCCGGAGTCCTGCGGCGCGGTGGGCACGGTCAGCACGGTCACGGTGGAGTCCTCACTCGGTCACGGAAAGCGCGGGGATCGCGGGGATCGCGGCGTCGCGGAATCACGCGGGCGCCCGGACGGCGGCTCAGTCGGCCGTGCGGGCCAGGGCGGCTTGGGCCCTGTTGTCGGGCCGGGCCCGCCGCACCGGGCGGGCGAGGGCGGTCGTACGGGGATCCGCGCCCCACGCCGCGGCGGCCGCCGGCCGGCGGGCCGGGGACCGCAGCGCCCGGACGGTGGCGGGGGCGCCGGAGGGGGTGGCCCCGGGGGCGGAGGTCCGGGCGGCGGCGGGGATCAGGGTGCGCAGGAGCTGCTGGGTCTCGTGGCCGGGTGCCACGGCCAGCTCGTCGCGCATCCGGCGGGCGCACAGCTCGTACCAGCGCCGGACGCAGGCGAGTTCGCCCCGGCGGCCGTGCGCGGACATCAGCGCGCGGTACGTCTCCTCGTGGTGCCGGTCGATCTCCAGCGTGCGCATGCACAGTTCGATCAGCTCCACCGCGTCCTCGCGGGCCTCGGCGTCGGCGCGCAGCACACCGAGGGCCCGCAGCGCGAGCGCCCGGAGGTACTCGCGCTGTTCGACGACCCAGTCGGCGCTCTCGCCGCGCAGGAACTCCCCGCCGTACAGGTCGAGCGCCGCCCCCAGCCGGGTCCGGGCGAGCGCGGCGTCCCGGGCCACGGAGGCCCGTAGGCCGGTGTGCACGAGCTCCTGGAACCGATCGAGGTCGGACCACAGTCCGCTCACGTGCAGGACGTAGCCGAAGTCGCGGTAGACCAGCCGGATCCCGGAGTCGCCCGGCCGGTCGGGGTGCGCGTCGAGCACGCGGCGCAGCGCGTGGGCCGCCACCTTCAGGGAGCTGCCCGAGGTGCTGTCGGTGCCGGGCCACAGGGACTCGTAGAGCCGGTCTCGGGTGAGCATCTGGCCGCGGTGCACCACGAGGTACTGGAACAGGCCACGGGCCTTGCCGGCCCTCCAGCGCTCCACACGGGCCCCGTTGACGGTGAGTTCGAAGTCGCCGAGGAACCGGACCCGTACCCTCGGCTCCGCTGTCTCGATCGCTGCGGTGCTCATGGAGCCCTCCCCCTGGTCTGCGCCTGCCGCTCTGCCTGCGACGAGTGTGTTCGGGGGGTCTACAAGCGCTCTACAACGGCCGGAAGGGCACTGTGTAGAACGGTGAAAGGCCGGTTCTCCACCCTGATGAGCACGACCACCCGAACCGCCGACTCCGAAATGAGGGCTGTTTCATGACCAGCACCGACACCCGGCTTCAGAAGGTCGTCATCCTGGGCGGCGGCACGGCCGGCTGGATGACCGCCGCGTATCTCGGGAAGGCGCTCCAGGGCACGGTCGACATCACCGTCCTCGAGGCGCCCTCCATTCCGCGCATCGGCGTCGGCGAGGCCACGGTGCCCAACCTGCAGCGGTCGTTCTTCGACTACCTGGGCATCGCCGAGGACGAGTGGATGAGGGAGTGCAACGCCAGTTTCAAGATGGCCGTGCGCTTCGTCAACTGGCGCACCGGGGGGCAGGGCGAGGCGACGGCGCGCGAGCTGCCCGGCGGTGGCCCGGACCACTTCTACCACCCGTTCGGACTGCTCCCGGACTACGATCACACCCCGCTGTCGCACTACTGGTTCAAGCGGAAGTACGAGGGCCGCACCACCGAGCCGTTCGACTACGCCTGCTTCCGCGAGCCCCCCGTGATGGACGCGATGAAGGCCCCGCGCTGGCTGGACGGCCGCCCGGCCACCCGGTACGCGTGGCACTTCGACGCCCAGCTCGTGGCCGACTTCCTGCGCCGCTTCGCCACGGAGAAGCAGGGCGTCAAGCACGTGCAGGACGAGATGACGCGCGTCGAGCAGGACGACCGCGGCTACGTGACCCGTCTGCACACCAAGGCCGGACTGGCCCTGGAGGCCGACCTGTTCGTGGACTGCTCGGGCTTCCGCGGCCTGCTCATCAACCAGGCGCTGGCGGAGCCGTTCATCGACATGAGCGACCACCTGCTGTGCGACAGCGCGGTGGCCACCGCCGTTCCGCACGACGACGAGGCGAACGGCGTGGAGCCGTACACCTCGTCGATCGCGATGTCCTCCGGCTGGGCCTGGAAGATCCCCATGCTGGGACGCTTCGGCACCGGATACGTGTACTCCAGCAAGTTCGCCGACCAGGACACCGCCACCCGCGAGTTCGCGGACATGTGGGGCCTGGACGTCGAGGAGACGAAGTTCAACCACATCCGCTTCCGCGTCGGCCGCAACCGCCGCGCGTGGGTGAAGAACGTCGTCAGCATCGGCCTGTCGTCCTGCTTCCTGGAGCCGCTGGAGTCGACCGGGATCTACTTCATCACCGCGGCGATCTACCAGCTGGCCAAGCACTTCCCGGACAAGACCTTCAACAAGGGTCTGATCGACAGCTTCAACAACGAGATCGAGGTGATGTTCGACGACACCCGCGACTTCATCCAGGCGCACTTCTACTACGCGCCGCGCAACGACACCCCGTTCTGGCAGGCGCAGAAGACGCTGACGCTCCCGGACAACATCCAGCAGAAGATCTCCGCCTACAAGGCCGGACTGCCCATCAACTCGCCGATCACCGACGAGTCCACGTACTACGGCAACTTCGAGGCGGAGTTCCGCAACTTCTGGACGAACGGCAGCTACTACTGCATCTTCGCGGGCCTCGGCCTCGAACCGGATGCCCCGCTGCCCTCCCTCGCCCACCGGCCGGAATCGGTCGCCGGCGCCGAGCCGCTCTTCGACACCGTCAAGCGCCAGCAGCAGAACCTGCTGGAGACCCTGCCCAGCGCATACGACTACCTGCGCCAACTGCACGGCGCGTAAGGCCTCCCGGCCGCCGCGACCGCCCCAAGGGCGCGGCGGCCGGCCCCCCGCTCCCACGGCCCGGCAGCACGGCTCTCCGCCGGCTGCCGGGCCGCAGTGTTTCAGCCACCTCAGGAGTCAGACATGCCCCACCACTCCGCGCCCCATCCCACCGCGCCACAGCAGGCGCCGCCCTCGCCGCCCGACGCCCCGGACGAATCCGCGGCCGCCGGCGGCAGGCAGGCCGACCTGCGCCCCTTCATGGCCGCCTTCCCCACCGGGGTGTCCGTCGTCACCACCCTGGACTCCGACGCCGCGCCCCACGGCCTGACCTGCAGCTCCGTGGCCAGCGTCGCCCTGGAGCCGCCCACCCTGGTGGTGTGCATACGGGCGGCGAGCCCGACGCTCGCCGTGCTCCTCGCCCAGGGCCACTTCGCCCTCAACCTGCTCCACGAGCGGGCCCGCGGCACCTCCGACCTGTTCGCCTCCGGAGCGGCCGACCGCTTCGACCGCACCGAGTGGCGGCTGCCGCTGGGCGCGGGCGGCCCGCACCTCACCGAGGACGCCCACGCCGTCGCGGACTGCACCGTGGTGCGGACCGTCGGCTTCGGGGACCACACGGCCGTGTTCGCCGAGGTCGGACGGGTGACCGTACGGGACGACCCGCAGCCGCTGCTGTACGGACTGCGCCGCTACGCGCTGTGGTCCGAGGCGGCCTCCGCGCCGCCGCCTCCCGCCGCTCCGCCCGCAGCCCTGCCCGCAGCCCTGCCCGCCGCCCCGCTCGTCCGGCCCGCCGCCACCGCCGAGGGAGGCACCCGTGTCATCCGCTGACCCGATGCCCGCGCTCCTGGTCGCCGTCCCGGTGGTGATCCTCGCCTGCCAGGCGGGGGCCGCCCTCTTCCGGCGCTTCGGCCAGCCGCCGGTGGTCGGCGAGATCGCCACCGGCATCCTGCTCGGCCCCTCGCTGCTGGGCTGGCTGTGGCCGGACGCCCAGCACTGGCTCTTCCCGCCGGCCGTGCTGCCGTACACCTCCGTGCTCGGCCAGCTCGGACTGCTCGCCTTCATGTTCCTGGTCGGGCTGGAACTCGACCTGAAGAGCCTGCGCGGGCACACCCGCGTCGCCGTGGCCGTCAGTCAGGCCGGCATGCTGCTGCCCCTGGCCCTCGGCGCGCTCCTGGCGGTCGCGATGTACGGCGACTTCGCGCCGGACGGGGTGGGCCGGGTCCCGTTCACCCTGTTCATCGCGGTGGCCATGAGCATCACCGCGTTCCCCGTCCTGGCCCGCATCCTCATCGACCGGGGGCTGTACGGGACCCCGCTCGGCGCGCTCGCCATGGCCTGCGCGGCCGTGGACGACGTCGTCGCGTGGTGCCTGCTCGCCTTGGTGGTGGCCCTGTCCTCGGCCGGCTCCCCGGTGGAGGCGGCGACCACCGCGGCGCTCGCCGTGGCCTTCACCCTCGTCATGTTCTACCTGGTGAGGCCGCTGCTGGCCCGCTGGGCGGCCCGCGCCGAGCGGCACCAGGACGGGATCGTGCTCGTCGCGCTGTTCAGTGGGCTGAGCCTGTCGGCGCTGGCCACGGACCGGATCGGCGTGCACGCCCTGTTCGGCGCGTTCCTGTTCGGGGTCGTCACCCCGCGCACGGGTCACCGGATCGAGGCGTCCGCGGCGCGGCTGCGGGCCTTCGCCGTGCCCGTGCTGCTTCCGCTGTTCTTCGTCCACACGGGGCTGCGCACCGACATCGGGGGCCTGACGGCCACGCCCGAGCTCTGGCTCTGGGCGGGGGCGATCCTCGTGGTGGCCGTCCTCGGGAAATGGGGCGGTGCGACGGTCGCGGCCCGCGCCTGCGGCAGACCCTGGCGGGAGTCGATGTCGATCGGGGCGCTGATGAACTGCCGGGGGCTGACCGAGCTGGTGGTCCTCAACGTCGGTCTCGAACTCGGCGTCATCGGGCCGGAGCTGTTCACCATGCTCGTGCTGATGGCGCTCGTGACGACGGCCGTCACCAGCCCGGCCCTCACCCTGCTCCGCTCCGGGAAGGCGCTCCGTCCGGCCGCCCCGGTCCAGCCCGTGCCCGAGAGCGCGCTCTCCGGCCCCTGACGGTCGGCCGGGCCCCGGCACGCCGCCGTGGTGCGGTCCGTCCCCGTACGGGCCGTACCGCGGACGGCGTCGTCACCGCGGGGGCGGTGCGGCGCCGCGGCCGTACGGCGTCAGGGCTCGTTCTCGGTCGGTACGCACAGCACCGGGACCGGCGAGAGGTGCAGCAGCTTGTGCGGGGTGGAGCCCAGCAGGGCGCCCCGGATCGGGCTGTCCCCCCAGCTGCCGACGATGATCACCCGGGCGTCGTGCCGCGCGGCGGCGTCGAGCAGGGCCTGGGCCGGCTTCTCGTCGACCACTTCGACAGCGGACGGCACCCCGGCCGCGTCGGCCGCCTCGACGGCGTGCGCCAGGGCGCTGCGGCCCGCCTGCCGGACGGCTTCGCGGTGGGCGCGGTACTCCTCCCCGGTGGAGCCGGGGGCGGCGGCGCCGAACACGAGGACGAGGGGCTCGCCGAAGGCCGCCGCGACCTCCAGAGCGACCCTCAGGGCCCGTTCCGCACCGGGCGACTCGTCGTACCCCAGAACGACGGACATCGGGCCTCCTCAGGACTTCTTCGCGTGGACGAGTTCCGGGTCGGCCACGCTGCGCCGCTCCTGCCAGAACCTGCCGTCCCGTACCCGCCAGAAGCACATGACGAGCACGCCGACGACGGCGATCGCGATGCCGATGACCAGGGGCGGGCCGAGCCCGAACCAGGAGACGCCGCCGGCGGAGTTCTCGGGGTCCGACATGTCGCCGATCGATTCCACGAGCAACCACGCCAGCAGGCCGGCCCCGACCACCGGGCCGAGGCCGATGAGCACGAAGTTGTGCACGTTCTCCAGGAGGTGGCGTCGGTAGTAGATGGCGCAGGCCAGCCCGGTGAGCGCGTAGTAGAACGCGATGAGCAGGGAGAGCGCGGTCAGCGAGTCCAGCAGCGCGTTCTCGCTGATCTGGTTGACGACGAGGTACCAGCCGATCGCGATGCCGGCCACCCACCACGTGCTGACGTCGGGGGTCCGGAACCGCGGGTGGATGTGCGCGAGCCGCGGCGGCAGCGCGTGCCGGCGGGCCATCGACAGTGCCGTCCGGGAGGCCGGGATGATCGTGGTCTGCGTCGAGGCGAGCGCGGAGGTGCAGACGGCGAGGAGCACCACCCAGTCCCAGCCGCCCATGACCTCGTGGGCGAGGACCGCGAAGACGGCCTCCTCCTCGGAGGCGTTCTCGGCGAGGAAGACGGTTCCGGCGTACGCGACGACGGCGAAGCCCACCGACAGGTAGGTCACCAGCAGCACCACGGTCGACCAGATCCCGGCCTTGCCGGGGGCGGTGGCGGAGTTCTCGACCTCCTCGGTGAGGTTGACCGCGGATTCCCAGCCCCAGTAGATGAACACCCCGAGCAGCAGTCCGCCGGTGAGCGCGGCGCCGCCGGCCCCGAAGGGGTTGAGCCAGGCCGCGGACGGCTTGATCGAGTCGAGGGTGCTGGTGTCGGCGTAGACCCGGTACAGGGCCACGACGGCGAAGACCAGGAGGAAGAAGACCTGGGCGAGGATCAGCACGTTCTGCAGCTTGGCGGACATCTCGGTGCCGATGACGCAGATGGCGGTCATCACCAGGATCACCAGGACGGTGAGGCCCTGGCGGACGAGCGCGTTGTCGGCCCAGCCGTCGAGCCCCGCGGCGAGCAGGCCGAAGTGGACGGCCACGTCGGCGAGCGAGCCGATGACGAGGACGCCGGTCATCGCGATGGCCCAGCCGCCGAGCCACCCCGCCCAGGGCCCCATGGCCCGGGTGACCCACGAGAACGTGGTCCCGCAGTCCTGGTCGACCTTGTTGAGGTAGTAGAAGGCGGCGGCGATCAGCAGCATCGGGACGAAGGACGCGAGCATCACCCCGGGGGCGTAGATCCCGACCAGGGCCACGATCGGGCCGATCACCGCTGCCAGGGAGTACGCGGGCGAAGTGGAGTTCAGGCCGATGACGAGCGCGTCGAGGAAACCGATCGCGTTGGCCTTCAGCCCCGCTTCCGGGATTCCGGTCTCCGGTCCGCCGCCACCGCCCGCACCGTCGTCGTGGGCCATGTACGCATCGTCGCCCCGGGCCCCCGTCCGCGCGAGGCGAGCGGCCGGTAACAGGGCCGGCCGGGTCGGAGCCGGACGGACCGGCGCCGGGAAGGGCTCAGGGGTGGGTGTTCCAGCCGGCGATCACCGGGAGCCCGTGCTCGGTGGACAGCACGCTGACCGTGCCGGTGCGGAGCAGGAACAGCCGGCCCTCCTCGGGCCCGAGCCCCAGGTAGCGGGCGGTGAGGACGCGCAGGAAGTGCCCGTGGGCCACCACGACGGCGTCCCCGGCGTCCGCGCGGAGCACGGGTGCGATCCGGGCCAGGACGTGGTCCGCTCGGGCGCCCACCTGGGCGGCGCTCTCCCCGGGGTGCTCGGCGTCGCCGGGGGGCACCCCGTCGGTCCACAGCGACCAGTCGGGGACGGTACGCCGGATCTCGGCGGTGGTGACGCCCTCGTAGCCGCCGTAGTCCCACTCGTACAGGTCCGGGTCGGTGACCCCGCCGGTGAGGCCCGCGAGCTGCGCGGTGGCCACCGCCCGGCGCAGCGGGCTGGTCAGCACCAGTGCCGGGTGCCGGTCGCGGAAGTAGGGGGCCAGCGAGATGGCCTCCTCGACGCCGCGCGCGGTCAGCGGCACGTCGGTGCGTCCGGTGTGCCGCCCGTTGGCGCTCCACGCCGTTTCGCCGTGCCTCACCAGCAGCAGATCGCTCATCCCCCGGACCCTACGCCCCGCGGCCCGCGCGATGCCCCGCGGCCCCCCGGCATGTCGGCGCGGGACGATCCCGGGAGGTGTGCCGCCGCCGGGCGTCACGGAGGTCGAGCGGGGTGCTCCTGGCTGTTCGGGCCGTGCACGGATCCGGCCCGGAATCGATGCGAAAACGCTGCGAGTTTGCCGGACGGGGCGTGCTCGCGAGGCTCGTGCCATGGACGACGAGGAACGCGAGGAACGCGTCACCGCCGGCTTCACGGCGGGCGACGAGGGCTGCATGGAGGAGGTCTACCGCCGCTGGCGGCCGCTGGTGCACTCCCTGGCCCGCCGCTCACTGGGCGACGAGCGGGAGGCCGAGGACGTGACCCAGCAGGTGTTCCTGGCCGCGTGGCGCGGCCGGCACGGCTACCGGCCGGGGCCCGGCGGACTCGGGGCGTGGCTCACCGGCATCACCCGGCACAAGGTGGCCGACGCCCTGGAGGCACGGACCCGGCGCGCCCGCGCCGCCGCCGCGGCCGCGCGCGCCTTCCCGTCCCTGGTCCCGCGGCCCGGCGGTCACGCCTGGCCGGAGCCCGAGCCGGAGCGCGTGGTGGACCGGGTGCTCGTGCTGGGGGAACTGTCCCGGCTGCCCTCGGCGCAGCAGCGGGTGCTGCGCCTGGCCTTCTACGGAGACCTCACCCAGACCCAGATCGCGGCCCGCACCGGGCTGCCGCTGGGCACCGTCAAGAGCCATATGCGGCGGGCGCTCCACGTCCTGCGCCGGTCGCTGGAGGCGCCCCCGCTGCCAGTGCCGTGATGACGTCGACCCCCGAGCGCAGCCCGAACAGCCGCTCGGCGCGCGGGTCCTGCGACCCCGAGGCCCATCCCGGTCCGGCGAGCAGCAGGGCCGAGTGCCCGCGGGCGCCGCGCAGGCCCCACTCGATCCCGGCCACGGAGCGGACCAGGGCCCGGTCGGCGGTCATCCGGGACTGGGACCACAGCACGACGGCGCGGGGGCCGGTGCGCCGTACCGCCTCGTGCAGCGCGTCGGCGGGCAGCGCGGGCCCGAACATCCGTACCGGCAGGCCCCGCTCGCCGAGGGCCGCGGCCAGCGCCTCCATCGGCAGGCTGTGCAGCTCGCCGGGCACGCACGCGAGCAGCACCGGCGGGGTGTGCGGCCTGCCGGGCGCGGTCCGGATCCGGCGCAGCGCCGAGGAGACGTACCAGGACAGCAGGTGCTCCACCTCCACGTAGCGCTCCCCGGCCGAGGCCCACTTGCGGCCCACCGCGTGCAGCGTCGGCGCGATGACCTCCTCCCAGGCGGTGACCAGGCCGTGCTCCGCGACGGCGGCGTCCAGCAGTTCCTCCACGGCCGGCGCGTCCAGGCGTACGGCGGCCCGCGCGAGCCCCCGGCATTCCGGGCGGACCTCGCCGAGGGGCAGCGCGTTGGGCCCGCCGGGGGCGCGGCCCGCCTCCTCCCGCAGGACGGGGGCGTCGGGGGCGGCGCCCCGGGCGGCCCGCGCCGCCTCGGCGGGGGGCACGCCCTGCGCGGTGAGCCGGCACATCAGCTCCAGCCGGGCGATGTCCTGGGCGGTCCAGCGGCGGTGGCGGCCGTCCTCGCGGCGGGCGGGGCCGATGGCGTACCGGCGCTCCCAGGAGCGCAGCGTGGTGGGCGACACCCCCAGGCGCCGGGCGACGGCTCCGGTGCTCAGCGCGGCGGCGGGGAGGTCCTGCGGCGGTGTGGTCGGCGGCACGGGCTGCACCCGCTCACGATACGTCCGGCGCGGGGCCGGACGTCCGGGTGCGGAGCCCGCGGGCCGGGCGGCGGCGGGAGGGGCGCGGGGCGGGGTGGCGGGGCACGGGGCGGTGCGCCGGAACGGCGGCCCTCATCCGGTCCCCCGGCCGTTGCGGAAGCGGTCGAGGCCGTCGGCGAGCTCCACCACCGGGTCCGGGTAGTCGTACCGGGCGCGCTCCGGGACGGACAGCCGCCAGGGTTCGTGGACGCGCGGCGCCGACAGGCCGGCGAGCTCCGGTACCCAGCGGTGCACGTAGCGGCCCTCGGGGTCGTAGCGCAGGCCCTGGCGGACCGGGTTGAGGACGCGGTTGGGCCGGGTGTCGGTGCCCGTCCCGGCGACCCACTGCCAGTTGAGCTGGTTGTTGGCGAGGTCCCCGTCCACGAGCAGGTCCATGAAGTGGCGCGCGCCGACCCGCCAGTCGACGTACAGGGTCTTGGTGAGGAAGCTCGCGGCGAGCAGCCGGCCGCGGTTGTGCATCCAGCCCTCGTGGCGCAACTGGCGCATCGCCGCGTCGACCACGGGGTAGCCGGTGCGTCCCTCCTTCCAGGCCTCGGTCTCCTCCTCCGCGGCGCGGTCCGCGCGCCAGTGGTCCCGGCGGTCGCGGTAGTCCTCGGCGGCGGCCGCGGGGCGGGCGGCGAGCACCTGATGGTGGAAGTCGCGCCAGCACAGCTGCCGTACGAAGGCGTCGCCGCCGGGACCGCCGGCGGCGCGGGCGCGCTGCACGGCCTCGGTGGGCGAGAGGGTGCCGAAGTGGAGGTGCGGGGAGAGCCGGGAGGTGGCGTCGCCCGCGAGGTCGTCGTGGACGTCCTCGTAGCGCGTGATGCCGGAGCGCAGCCAGTGCGACAGCAGCCGGCGGGCCTCCGTCTCGCCGCCGCGGGCTAGGCCCGGGGAGGCGCCGGTGACGGCGCTGCGCTCGGGCAGCGGCTCGGAGCCGATGCCGTCGGGCACGCTCAGTGCGCGCGGGGCGCTGGCCACGGGCCGCGGCGGCAGGTCGGCCCAGCGGCGGAAGTACGGGGTGAAGACGGCGAAGTGGTCGGAGCCTGCGGGGGTGATGGCCCCGGGGGCGACGGTGGTCACCACCATGTCGTGCACGTACAGCCGCCGTCCCTCGGCTTCGAGGGCGGCGCGCAGGCGTTCCTCGCGGGCATGGGCGTAGGCGCTGACCCCGGCGGACATGTGGACCTCGTCGGCGTCGGCCTCCCGGACCAGGGCGGCGGTCTCCTCGACGGCGTTCCCGGAGCGGACGACGAGCCGGCCGCCGCGCTCGCGCAGGCCGGCGTCGAGGTCGGCGAGGCAGTCGGCGAGGAACGCCCGCCGGTTGGGCGAGGCGAAGCCGGGGGCGGCCTCGACGGCGCGGTCGCGGACGAACAGCGGGACGACCCGGTCGCAGGAGGAGAGGGCCGCCCGCAGCGGCGGATGGTCGTGCAGGCGCAGGTCGGAGGTGTACAGGACCACCGCGACGTTCATGGGCTCTCGCTCCGCGTCAGGACTGTCAGGAGGGTCAGGTTCGTGGGGGACGGCTGTCGACCGGTACTTCGGTGACGGGGCCCCCCTTGGATGCGCCGTCGCCCTCGGCGCCGTCGAGGCGTTCGGCGGCGCGGGCGATGTTGCGGGCCATGCCGCCGAAGACGACGGCGTGGAAGGGCGACACGCTCCACCAGTACAGGTGTCCGAGCAGCCCGTGCGGGTGGAACAGCGCCCGCTGCCGGTACCGCGTCCGGGCCGTCCCCGAGCCCGTGGCCGGGGCCGTCCCGGAGCCGGTGGCCGCGCCGGGCTCGTCCTGGCAGGGGTCCGCGTACATCTCCAGCCAGGCGAGTCCCGGCAGGCGCATCTCGGCGCGCAGGCGCAGCAGGCGGCCCGGTTCGATCTCCTCCACCCGCCAGAAGTCGAGGGAGTCCCCCACCCGCAGGTGGACCGCGTCCCGCCGGCCGCGGCGGATGCCGACCCCGCCCGCGAGGCGGTCCAGCCAGCCCCGCACGGACCATGCCAGCGGGAAGGAGTACCAGCCGTTCTCGCCGCCGATGCCCTCCACCACCCGCCACAGCGCCTCGGGCGAGGCCCCGACGTCCCGCTCCCGCTCGTCCTTGTAGAGGCTCCCGCCCGCCCAGTCGGGATCGGTCGGCAGCGGGTCGCTGGGCGCGCCCGGGACGGAGGCGGAGGACCAGCGGGTGTCCACCTTGGCCTCCCGCACCCGGCGCAGGGCCAGTGCGAGCGCCTGGTCGAAGCCGATGGGGGCGTCCGGCGGATCGGGCACGTACCGCGCGATGTCGTGTTCGGAGCAGATCACCTCGTGGCGCAGGGACTCGGCGAGCGGCCGCGCCAGCGCCCGCGGAACCGGGGTGACCAGGCCGATCCAGTGGCTGGAGAGTCGGGGGGTGAGCATGGGCACCCGCAGGATGAGCCGTCTGGGGAGCTCCGCCACCACGGCGTACCGGCGCATCATCTCCTCGTACGTGAGCACGTCCGGGCCACCGACGTCGAAGGCCCGGTCGACCTCGGGCGGCATGGTGGCGCTGCCGACGAGGTAGCGCAGGACGTCGCGGACGGCGATGGGCTGGCAGCGGGTGCCGACCCAGCTGGGGGTGACCATGACCGGCAGCCGCTCGGTGAGGTAGCGCAGCATCTCGAAGGAGGCCGAGCCGGAGCCGATGATGACGGCGGCGCGCAGGACGGTGGCGGGGACGGCGCCCGCGAGGAGGATCTCGCCGACCTCGGAGCGGGAGCGCAGGTGCGGGGAGAGTTCCCGGACCGGGATGCCGGAGGGCGTGAGGCCGCCGAGGTAGACGATGCGGCGGACCCCGGCCGCGGCGGCCTGCTCGGCGAAGATCCGGGCGGCGTCCCGGTCGCGGCCCTCGAAGCCGGATCCGCCGCCGAGTGCGTGGACCAGGTAGTACGCCACGTCGATGCCCTCCAGGGCGGCCGCGACCGATCCCGCGTCGGTGGCGTCGCCCCTCACCACCTCGGCGCGGTCGGCCCAGGGGTGGTCGCGCAGCTTCGCCGGGGTGCGGGCGAGGCAGCGCACCCGGTGTCCGGCGTCGAGGAGTTCGGGCACCAGTCGGCCGCCGATGTAGCCGGTGGCCCCGGTGACCAGACAATGCAGGCCCGTCATGGCTCTCTCCGCTCCTTGTCGTCCCGTACGGGTTTCCGCTGGTCCGGCCCGTCCGGATGCGCCGTTCCCCCGATCGGCGCATCCGGATGACGTGTCCTGGCCGAAAGCCGATGCAGTTACCCCTGACACTCCCACCGCGGCGCCGCGAGCGCCGCACCACCAGAGCCACCAGGACCACCGCGCCACCCGAAGCACCACCAGAACACAGACGCCCCTCGGAACCGGGAGTGCCATGCACCCGTCCCCGCGGATCACCCGCCTGGTGATTCCGTTCCTCCTGCTGATCGGCTGGCTGGCCGTCGGCGGGCTGCTCGGCCCCTACGCCGGCAAGCTCGGCGAGGTCGCCACCAACGACCAGGCGGCCTTCCTCCCGCGCAGCGCGGAGTCCACCCGGGTGGTGGAGGCCCAGCGCGCCCTGCGGCAGACCGAGTCGCTTCCCGCCGTCGTGGTGTGGACCGTCCCGGAGGGGCAGCGGGTGACCGACGGTCAGCGGGAGGCCGCGACCGCCGCCCTCGCCTCGCTCGGCGGCCGCGAGGGCACGGCCGGACCGGCCTCGCCGGCCCTGCCGTCGCAGGACGGCCGGGCGCTGCAGGGCGTGGTACCGCTGCGGCCCGACCTCGGGGACGCGCTGGCGGACGTGCTGGACGAGGTACGGGAGGCGGCCGAGACCGTGCCCGGGGCCACCGCGCTGCTCGCGGGACCGGCGGCCACCCAGGTGGACCTGGGCGACGCGTTCGCCGGGATCGACGGGCTGCTGGTGGGGGTGGCGCTGACCACCGTCCTGGTCATCCTGCTCGGGGTCTACCGCAGCGTGCTGCTGCCGCTGGTGGTCGTCTTCGCGGCGGTACTCGCCCTCGGGCTGGCCTGCGCGATCGTGTACGCGCTGGCCGACCGGGGCCTCGTACGGGTCGACGGCCAGGTGCAGGGCATCCTGTCGATCCTGGTCATCGGCGCCGCGACGGACTACGCGCTGCTGCTGACGGCCCGCTTCCGCGAGGAACTGGCCGAGCGGCCCGACCGGTTCGACGCGATGCGGGCCGCCTGGCGGCGCACGCTCGGCCCGGTCACGGCCAGCGCGGCCACGGTCGCCCTCGGGCTGCTGGCGCTCCTGCTCAGCGACCTCACCAACAACCGGGCGCTGGGCCCGGTGGGCGCGATCGGGATCGGCTGCGCGGTCCTGGCCGCCCTGACCTTCCTGCCCGCCGTCCTGGTCCTGCTGGGACGGGCCGCGTACTGGCCGGCCCGCCCGAAGTCCGCGGCGGACGGGGGCCACCGGCTGTGGGCCCGGGTCGCGGCGCTGGTGGACCGGGCGCCGCGGCGGGTCTGGGCGCTGACCCTGGCCGGGCTGCTGGCCTGCGCCGCCTTCTCCCCGATGCTGCACTCGAAGGGCGTGCCGCTCGACGAGATCTTCGTGAACGACGCCCCCTCCGTGTCCGCGCAGGCCGCGCTCGGCGCCCACTTCCCGGGAGGCGCGGGCAATCCGGCCGTGGTGATCGCGGACGCGGACCGCTCCGCCGAGGTCGTCGCCGCCGCCCGGGCCGTCCCGGGCGTGGCGAGTGCGGCCCAGTCCGGCGGGCCCGGTCCGGGCGGGCGGGTCCGCATCGACGCCGTCCTGTCGGACGCGGCCGACAGCGACGCGGCGAAGGAGTCGGTGGCCGGACTGCGGACGGCCGTGCATGCGGTCCCCGGCGCCGACGCGCTCGTCGGCGGCTACACGGCCCAGCAGTACGACACCCAGCAAACCGCCGCCCGGGACCGGGTGCTGATCGTGCCGGTGGTGCTGGCGATCATCCTGGTGATCCTGGCGGTGCTGCTCCGGTCCCTGGTGATGCCGCTGCTGCTGGTGGCCACGGTGGCACTGAACTTCCTCGCCACGCTGGGCGTCAGCGCCCTCGTCTTCGGCGGGGTGTTCGGGTTCACCGGCACGGACTCCTCCGTCCCGCTCTACGGGTTCGTCTTCCTGGTCGCCCTGGGCGTCGACTACAACATCTTCCTGATGTCCCGGGTCCGCGAGGAGACCGCGGCGCACGGCCACCGGGAGGGCGTCCTGCGCGGCCTGACGTCCACCGGCGGGGTGATCACCTCCGCCGGGGTCGTGCTCGCGGCGACCTTCGCGGCCCTCGGGGTCATCCCGCTCGCCTTCCTGGTGCAGATCGCCTTCATCGTGGCGTTCGGCGTCCTGCTGGACACGCTGGTGGTCCGCTCGCTGCTGGTTCCGGCGCTCGTCCTGGACCTCGGCCCGAAATCGTGGTGGCCCGGTTCGCCCGGCGACACATCCGGGACCCCCTTCGGCTCCGAAGTACCGCTGAAGGAAGGAAAGCGATGACCGAACGAGAAGGACCGCGGCCGCGCACGGCCGTGGTCGGCGGGGGCGTTTCGGGGCTCACGGCGGCATACGTGCTGGCCCGGAGCCACGAGGTCACCCTGTACGAGGCCGACGACCGGCTGGGCGGACACGCCCACACCCACGAACTGAAGGGCCGCGACGGGCGGATACGGGCGGTGGACTCCGGCTTCATCGTCCACAACGACCGCACGTACCCGCAGCTGCTGCGGCTCTTCGGCGAGTTGGGCGTCACCACCCGGCCGACGACGATGAGCCTGTCGGTGCACTGCGAGGGCTGCGGCCTGGAGTACGCGGGCGCCCGCGGGCCCCGGGGCCTGTTCGCCCGGCCGCGCAGCGCCCTGCGGCCCGCGTACCTGCGGATGCTGGCGCAGGTCCCGGTGTTCCACCGGCAGGCCCGGCGGCTGCTGGCCGCGCCGGAGACCACCCGCGAGATAACCCTCGGCACGTTCCTGGAGCGCTGCGGCTTCGGGCCCTACTTCACGGCGCACTTCGCGATCCCGCTGGTGGCCTCGGTGTGGTCCTGCCCGGCGGACACCGCGCTGCGCTACCCCGCCAGGTACCTGTTCCGCTTCCTCGACCACCACGGGATGCTCGCGGTGGGCGGCTCGCCGAGCTGGCGCACGGTCACGGGCGGCTCCCGGCAGTACGTGGAGCGGCTCCGGGAGCGCCTGGACACGGTGTACTCCGCGACCCCGGTACGGGCGCTGGCGCGCACCCCGGAGGGCGTGCGCGTCACCACCGCCGGCGGCGCCGAGGCGCTGTACGACTCGGTGGTCGTCGCCGTCCACGCCGACCAGGCACTGGCGCTGTTGACCGACCCGACGGACGCCGAACGGGCCGCGCTCGGCGCGTTCCGCTACTCCCGCAACCGGACGGTCCTGCACACCGACGACTCGGTGCTGCCGCGCGCGGGCGGGGCCCGGGCCTGCTGGAACTACCGGCTGTCGGGCTGCGGTCCGGACGAGGCACGGGTCCGGGTCAGCTACGACATGAACCGCCTCCAGGGGCTGGACTCGCCGGAGCCCTACGTCGTCACCCTGAACGCGGGCGCCGGCGCGGTGCGCCCGGACCGGGTCCTGGCGGAGATGGAGTACGAACACCCCGTGTACACGCCGGAGTCGGTGGCCGCCCAGCGGCTGCTGCCCGCCCTGTCCGGGCCGGTGACGGCCTTCGCCGGGGCCTACCACGGGTGGGGGTTCCACGAGGACGGCTGCCGTTCGGGCGTGAAGGCCGCGGCCGCGCTGGGGGTGGTGTGGTGAAGCCCGCTCTGTACGAGGCCGACATCCGGCACGTCCGCGCCGGCGGACCCGCGTACGCGCTGCGGCACCGCACCTATCTGTGGCTGGTGGACCTCGACGAACTGCCCCGGCTGCCCGGGCCGCTGCGGACCCTGGCCCGCTTCGACCCGCGGGACCACTTCGGCGGCGGCCGGCCCACGATCCGGGCGGGCCTGGACGGCTTCCTCGCGTCCCGGGGCGTGCCGCTGCCGCCCGGGAGCCGGGTGCGGATGCTCGCGCACGCCCGGGTCTTCGGGTACGTCTTCAACCCGCTCACCGTGTACTGGTGCCACGGCCCGGACGGGGCCCTGCGCCAGGTGGTGGCCGAGGTGCACAACACGTACGGCGGGCGCCATTGCTACCTGCTCGGCCCGGAGGCCGCCGAGGCCGAGGGCAGCGTGCCCAAGGAGTTCTACGTCTCCCCCTTCCTCGACGTGGACGGCGCCTACCGGATGCGGCTGCCCGCGCCGGAGGGCCGCCTCGCGCTGAGCGTCCAGCTCGCCGGCGGGGCCGACGGCGCCCGGCTGACGGCCACCGTCCGCGGTGTGCGCCGGCCCGCCGGCGCCCGCGGCGTCCTGCGGGCCGCCCTGCGCCACCCCTGGTCCACCGCCGCCGTGGCGGTGGGCATCCGTTTCCACGGCATCCGGCTGTGGCTGCGCGGCGTGCCGGTGCGGCCGCGCCCCCGACCCGTACCCCAGGAGGGTGTGAAGTGAGCGCGACGACGACTCTTCCCTTGGTGCCGCCGTGCTCCCGGACCCGGGCGGCGGTCGGCCGCCTGATCATCCGCCGGGCCCTGGACCGGCTGCCGCTCCAGGTCCGGATGGGGCCCGACGGGACCCTGGGCCGGGGCGGTCCCGCCATGGCCGTGCACGACCCCGTGGCCTTCGAGCGGCGGATCGCGGCCGAGGGCCTGATCGGCTTCGGCGAGTCCTACGTGGCCGGCGAGTGGGACGCCCGGGACCCGGTGGCGGTGCTGACGGTGCTGGCCGGGCACGTCGCGGCCCTGGTGCCGGCGCCGCTCCAGCGGTTGCGCGGACTGTGGGCGGCCCGGCACCCGGTGACCGACCGCAACACCCCGGACGGTTCCCGCAGCAACATCGAGCGGCACTACGACCTGTCCAACGAGCTGTTCGCCGAGTTCCTCGACCCGACGATGACGTACTCCTCGGCGGTGTTCCGCGCCCTGCCGGCCCGTCAGGCGGACCTCGCCGCGGCGCAGCACCGGAAGATCGACATGCTGCTGGACCTGGCCGCCGTCGGCCCGGACACCCGGCTGCTGGAGATCGGCACCGGCTGGGGGGAGCTGGCGATCCGGGCCGCCCGGCGGGGCGCGACCGTGGTCACCCTGACCCTGTCGCGTGAGCAGAAGGACCTCGCGGAGCGACGGATCAAGGCCGCCGGGCTGGAGCACCGGGTGGAGGTCCGGCTCTGCGACTACCGCGAGGCGCAGGGCAGTTACGACGCCGTGGTCAGCGTGGAGATGATCGAGGCGGTCGGCGCCGAGTACTGGCCCGTCTACTTCGCCACGCTCGACCGGCTGGTGGCCCCGGGCGGGCGGGTGGCGATCCAGGCGATCACCATGCCGCACGAGCGGATGCTGGCGACCAAGGACACGTACACCTGGATCCACAAGTACATCTTCCCGGGCGGGATGCTGCCGTCGGTCCAGGTGGTGGAGGAGATGGCACGCCGGCACACCGGGCTGCGGGTGGCCCGCTGCGAGGGGTACGGGGCGCACTACGCGCAGACCCTGAAGCTGTGGCGGGAACGGTTCACCGAGCGGGGCGCCCGCATCGCCGAGCTGGGTTTCGACGAGACCTTCCGGCGGATGTGGACCTTCTACCTGGCGTACTGCGAGGCCGGGTTCGCCTCGGGCTACCTGGACGTGCACCAGATCCTGCTGACGGCCGGGAACGGGGACGGGGAGGGTGACCGGGCGTGAACTGGTCGGGTTTCGGGATCAACCTGGCGGTCGCCGCGGCGGTCGCCCTCGCGGTCATGCTCGCCACCTTCGCGGTCGGCGTGCGCAAGCGGATGCACCGCGTCGTGGACGTGGCGTGGGGCCTCGCCTTCGCCGCGGTGGCCGCGGCGACGTACGGGATGTCCGACGGCGGCGGACGGGCGCTGCTGCTGGCCGTGCTCACGGCGGTCTGGGGGCTGCGGCTGGCCGGGCACATCGCGTGGCGCGGCCGCGGGCACGGCGAGGACCCGCGGTACGACCGGATGCTGGCGAAGGCGCCGGGGAACCGGAACCTGTACGCGCTGCGCATGGTGTACCTCCTCCAGGCGGCCCTGGTGTGGCTGGTGTCGCTGCCGGTGCAGGCGGGGTCGTACGCGACCGGCGGGCTCGGCCCGCTCGCCCTCGTGGGCACGTTGCTGTGGCTGACGGGGCTCGTCTTCGAGGCGGTCGGCGACCACCAGCTGGCCCGGTTCAAGGCCGACCCCGCGCACCGGGGGCGGATCATGGACCGGGGCCTGTGGTCCTGGACCCGGCATCCGAACTACTTCGGCGACTTCTGCGTGTGGTGGGGCATCTACCTGGTCGCCGCCGGTTCGGTGGGGGCGGCGGCGGTGTCGGTGGTGGCTCCGCTGCTCATGTCGTACCTGCTGACCGCGGGCAGCGGCAAGCGCCTGCTGGAGCGGCACATGGCGGACCGCCCGGGGTACGCCGCGTACCGGGAGCGGACGAGCGGCTTCTTCCCGTGGCCGCCGCGCGGCGGCCCGGCGCGCTCCGGCTGACGGGGGGGCGGGCCGGCGGAGGGGCGGGCCGGCTGACGGGGGCGCGGTCGGCGGGGCGGGCCGGCAGGCGGTCCGGAGGCCGGCGCGGTGGGCCGTTGGTACAGTCGCGGCATGGCGGTGGACGAGCTCGACACCAGAATCCTGCGCCTGCTGATCGAGCAGCCGCGCACCAGTGTCCGCGAGTACGCCCGGCTCCTCGGGGTGGCCCGCGGCACCCTCCAGGCCCGGCTGGACCGCCTGGAGCGGACCGGGGTGATCACCGGGACCGGCCCCTCCCTGTCCCCCGCCGCGCTCGGACACCCGGTGCTGGCCTTCGTGCACATCGAGGTCACCCAGGGGCACCTGGACGACGTGGGCGATGCCCTGTCCGCCGTCCCGGAGATCATCGAGGCCTTCTCCATCACCGGCGGCGGGGACCTGCTGACACGCGTCGCGGCCCGGGACAACGCCCACCTGGAGGACGTGATCCAGCGGCTGATCCAGCTGCCCGGCGTGGTCCGCACCCGGACCGAGGTGGCCCTGCGCGAGCGGGTGGCGCACCGGTTGCTGCCGCTGGTCGAGTCCGTGGGCCGGGCCGCTCACAAGACCTGACAGAATGGTCTAGACAGGACACGACCGGCAGGACGGGCACAGCGGATGATTTCCGTCATATTCGATCTCGACGGCACCCTTGTGGACAGCGAGCCGAACTACTACGAGTCCGGGCGCCGCACACTGGCCCGGCACGGGGTGCCCGACTTCACGTGGGAGCAGCACGCCCGCTTCATCGGCATCGGAACCCTGGAGACGCTGGACATCCTCAGGGACCGGTACGCCATCGCGGCGCCGGTCGAGGAGCTGCTCGCCGAACAGAACGCCGTCTACCTGGAGCTGGCCCGCACCGGGACCGAGGTCTTCCCCGAGATGCGCGCGTTCGTCGAGCGGCTGCACGCGTCCGGCGTGCCGATGGCGGTGGCCTCCGGCTCCTCCCTGGAGGCGATCGGCGCCGTGCTCACCGGCACCGGCCTGGACGCGCTGCTGACCACGGTGGTCTCCGCGGAGGAGGTCGCCCACGGCAAGCCGGCGCCCGACGTGTTCCTGGAGGCGGCCCGCCGGCTCGGCGCCGAACCGGCCGACTGCGTGGTCGTCGAGGACGCGGCGCCGGGCGCGCTGGCCGCGCGGGCGGCCGGAATGGCGTGCGTGGCCGTCCCGTACGTGGCGGAGACCGCGCACGACCCGGCGTTCGCCGGCGCGGGTCTGCTCTTCCCGGGCGGGCAGCGGGAGTTCAGCGCGCAGGCCGCCCACGACTGGCTGACGGCCCGCCGGACCGCCTGAACGGCGTCCGGCGGGGCGGCCGGTTCACCGCGGCGCCCGAACGGCCCCGCGCGATGCCTGGTGTCCCGCGCGGTCCGCTGCCACCATGCCCGGGTGACCGCCACCCTGCTGCCGCCCCCGGGCGCCGAGCGCGGACCGCGCCGGTGGCCCCTCCTCGGCAATCTCCCCGCCTTCGCCCGCGATCCGCTGTCCTTCTTCGAGTCCCTGCGCGACGACTACGGGGACTGGGTGCCGTGGTCGCTCGGTCCCCACCGCAACGTGCTGGTCTCCCGGCCCGAGCACGCCGGTGAGCTGCTCGGGGCCGTTGAGTCGACCTTCAGACCGGCCGAACTGGGCTGGGCCTTCCGGCAGTTGCTGGGCAACGGCGTGGTCGTCGCCACCGGCGACGACTGGCGGCGCAAGCGGGCGCTGGTCCAGCCCGCCGTACGGCCGCGCCAGGTCCGCTCGTACGCGACCGCGATGGTGGAGTGCGCGGACGCGCTGGCCGGCGGCTGGCGCGAGGGCGACCGGATCGACGTGCACCGGGAGATGGCCGGGCTCACCCAGCGGATCGCGGTCCGCACCCTGTTCGGGAGCGACGCCGCCGGCCGCGAGGCGCCCATCAGTGCGGCCATGGCCACCGCGCAGCGGGAGCTGGGGACCGAGTTCCGCGGGATCACGCTGTTCCTGCCGCCGTGGGTGCGGACCCCGGGGCGGCGCCGGATGCGCGCCGCCGTCTCGGTCCTCGACCGGGAGATCGAGCACGTCATACGCGAGCACGAGAGCGCCTCCGCGTCGGGCGCCGAGCGGGACGACCTGCTGAGCCGGCTGCTCGCGGCCCGCGACGAACGGGGCGGCCCGCTGTCCCGCAAGGAGCTGCGGGACGAGTCCATCACCCTGTACATCGGCGGCCACGAGACTACCTCGACCACCCTGACCTGGGCCTGGCAGCTGCTGTCCGGGGCGCCCGCGGCACGGGCCAGGCTGACCGACGAATGGGACCGGGTGCTCGGCGGACGGCTGCCGACGTACGAGGACTACCCGCGGCTGACGTGGACCCGGCAGGTGGTCAAGGAGGCCCTGCGGATCTACCCGCCGATCTGGCTGATCTCGGCGGTGGCCGCGGAGGGGGCCTCCATCGGCGGGCGGGCGGTGCCCGTCGGCACCTCGGTGTGGACCAGTCCCTGGTCGGTGCACCGGGACGAGCGCTGGTTCCCGCAGCCGGAGGCCTTCCGCCCCGAGCGGTGGGACGCGGACGCGCCGGATCCGGTGCCGGAGCACGCCTGGTTCCCGTTCGGCGGCGGCCCCCGTGCCTGCCTGGGGGCGCGGTTCGCCCTCGTCGAGGCGGCGCTGGTGCTGGCCGTGCTCGGGCAGCGGTTCCACCTGGACACGGGGGTACGGCGGACCGGGGTGTTCCCCGGCCTCACCCTCCAGCCGGCGGGACCCGTCCCGGCCGTCCTGCGCACCGCCCGGCCTTAGGGCGTCCTGGACGGATCGTGCCGGGCCCGCGCTGCCCCTCCCCGCGCCGGCCGGCCCAACTGCCGCCGGGAACTGCCGCTCCGGGCCGTTTCCCCGGCCTACGTTCGTTTCGCCACAGGACCGCGGCGGACCCTCTCCGCCGCCCACACCGGGAGAAGCCCCATGAAGAAGAACAAGCTCAAGGCCGGCGGCGCCGCGGCCGTGATCGCGGCGGGCATCGCGATCACGGCGGTGGGCGCGGCGAACGCGGCCGACGCCGCTCCGAGCCAGTCCACCCGCATCACCTCCGTACAGCAGCTGCACGAGAACCTCGCCCAGGCCGTGGAGCAGGAGCAGGCGCTCGGCCTCCAGGGCACCATCGGCGGGCCCGTCGGCCGTGCGCTGGACGAGTCGACCGCCGCGATCGACGGCTGACGGGACGGGTGAGCACCGTGGGAACCGACCAGTCAGCAGCCGCGCCGGCGACCTGGTGCCCGAGCGGCGACGCCCGGGCCCCCGAGTCAGTCGTCCTCGGCGTCCGTTCGGGGGCCGACGGCCGGGTGACGTACCTCGCCGACCCGGTCCCGGCGTCCGAGGTGCTCGGAGCCGTGCCGGAGGGGATCGAACCGACCCGCGTCCTCCGGTTCGCCTCGCACTGCGTCACCGGCTGCGCGAACCGGCGGGGGAACGACTGCACCCTGGTGGAACGGGTGCTGACCCTGCCGCCGCCGGCGGCGTCGTCCGATGCCCGCGCGGTCCCACGGTGCCACCTGCGCTCCCGCTGCCAGTGGTGGCAGCAGACCGGCGTCGACGCCTGCCACCGCTGCCCGGCCGTCACCACGGCCACCTTCCAGGAGGACGAGCTGGCCACCCTGGTCGCCGACCCGTCCACCACCCCGGAGCAACTCGCCTCCTGGATCGCCGCGTCCGCCTGACCGGCGCGTCGGCACCCGGCCCCGGCCCGACGGCACCCCTCCCGCCCGGAACGCCCGGAGGGCCGAGGTGCTGCCGGGCCGTCGGCGCGTGCGGTCCGCCCGGTGGGGGCCGGGACGGCCGCATCCGCGGGCTGGGCGTCCCGACAGCAGAGACATGAGGTCCAGTCGGCGAGACACCGTTGATCCGCCCCGGCCCTCTGGCCGCTGGTTCGGCGAGGGGGTGGCCCCGGAGCTCGCCGCCATCGCGGGCCGCTCGCCCGGTAGCCGGGAAGATCCCCGCGCCCCCGAGGGTTGGTAGAACCGTGAACGATCTGATGCGGGGCGCGGGCGTGACTGCGGACACGGACGTCGACGTGGTGGTGGTCGGCGCGGGGCAGGCGGGCCTGTCCAGCGCGTACCACCTCACCCGGGCGGGGCTGGACCACGTGGTCCTGGACCACTCGCCCCGCCCGGGCGGGGCCTGGCAGTTCCGCTGGTCCTCGCTCACCTACGGCAGGGTGCACGGGATGCACTCCCTGCCCGGCATGGAGCTGACCGGGGCCGACCCGCTGCGGCCCTCGTCGGCGGTGATCGGGGAGTACTTCGCCGCGTACGAGGACCGCTTCGGCCTGCGCGTGCGGCGCCCCGTGGACGTCTCGGCGGTACGCGGCGCGGCCGACGGCCGGCTGCGGGTGGAAACCTCGGCCGGCACGTGGTCGGCGCGGGCCCTGATCAACGCCACCGGCACCTGGGACCGCCCGTTCTGGCCCCGGTACGCGGGGCAGGAGAGCTTCCGCGGACGCCAGCTGCACACCGCGAACTACCCGGGGCCGCAGGAGTTCGCGGGAGCCCGCGTCATCGTGGTGGGCGGCGGCACCTCCGCGGTGCAGCACCTGCTGGAGATATCCGCGGTGGCGTCGGAGACCGTCTGGGTGACGCGCCGGCCGCCGGTGTTCCGCGACGGGGACTTCGGTGAGGCGGAGGGCCGCGCGGCGGTCGCGCTGGTCGACGAGCGGGTACGCCGGGGACTGCCGCCGCAGAGCGTGGTCAGCGTGACCGGACTCCCGCTGAACGCGGCGGTACGGGCGGGCCTGGCCTCGGGGGTCCTCGACCGCAGGCCCGCGTTCGACCGCATCACCCCGACGGGGGCCCTCTGGGCGGACGGCAGCCGCGTGGAGGCGGACGTGATCCTGTGGGCTACCGGCTTCCGCGCGGCGGTCGACCACCTGGCCCCGCTCCATCTGCGCGAGCCGGGAGGCGGCATCCGCGTCGAGGGCACCCGGGCCGTCCGGGACGAGCGGATCCACCTGGTGGGCTACGGCCCCTCGGCGTCCACGATCGGCGCGAACCGCGCGGGCGGCGCCGCTGCCCGGGAGATCGGCCGCCTGCTGAACCGGGAGCGGACCGCGGAACCGCGGGAGGCTGCGTCGCTCCTGGCGGCCGACGCACCGGCGCGCTGATCCGCGCGGGGCGCTTCCGTGCCCCCGCCGGGGCCGCTGCCGGCCCCCGCCGTCACGGCCCGGGCAACGCCAGGTCCAGGGCGGGGTCACGGCCCTGCGCAGGGCACGGGTGGCCCGGATGGCCCGGGCGGGTCCACGGAGACTTCACGGCTCTGCCCCCTCGGTCCGCTCGTCCGGCAGGCCGCCGATCGCACGGCCGCGCCGGTGGGCCGCGCCGCTCATTGCGCGGCGGCCGCGGTCGGGCCGTCAGTGCGCGGGAGGTCCGGCCTTGGCGCGGGCGCCCGCGGCGGCGCGGAGGCGGTTGAACTCCGCCACGTGCTTCTTGTGCTCCTCGTACGTAGCCGAGAAGCGGGTGTCCCCCGGTCTGACCGTCACGAAGAACAGCCAGTCGCCGGGCGTCGGGGCGACGGCGGCCGCCATTGCCTCCAGCCCGGGGCTGTCGATCGGCGTGGGCGGCAGGCCCTGGCGTTCGTAGGAGTTGAAGGGGCTGTCGATGCGCGTCTCGGCCAGCGTGGTGTCGACCGTGCTGCGGTTGAGTGCGTAGTTGATCGTGGAGTCCATCTGGAGCGGCATCGACTTCGCCAGCCGGTTGTGCACCACGCGGGCCACTTTGCCCATGTCGGCGCGGCTGTCGGCCTCGGCCTCGATGACGCTGGCCAGCGTCGCCGTCTGGTAGGGGGTCATCCCGTGCACCCTGCCGCCGTCCGCGACCGCCCGGGTGGCGAGCTTCCGGTTCGCCGTCTGCACCATGTACGCGAGGAGTCCGGCCGGCGTGGACCTCGAGGTCACCGGGTAAAAGATAGCCCTCCGGGTTGCCCTTCGCCTCCGCGGGCAGTGCCAGTCCCGCGCTCGCCACTGCGGCCTTCGTCGAGCCGGCGGGGAGTTGGAGCTCACGGTCGACCGCGGCGTACACCTGGGAGGCCCGCCAGCCTTCGGGGATCACCAGCATCCGGGGTTCTTCGGGGGCTTCCGCGCCCTGCAGCAGCGGTATCAGGGCCACCACCCCGATCGCGAGGAGCGTACCGAGGAAGAGCGCCAGCCGGCCCCGGCGGGTGAGCCGCGAACGGCGCTGTGGTGGCGGCAGGTACTCATGACGCATGCGGGAACGCTAACCCGCGAAGCATCGCATTCCCGGCATCCCACCCGTGCGCCGGTCATACGATCACACGTTTACCGGGGCCAGCTCGGAACCCTGCGCAGCTCCCGCCCCGCGGGCCGCGTCCGGCGCCGCCACCGGCGCCAGAGCGGCGTCCCGGTCCCGGCGGACCAGGGCCGCGTACCGGCCTTCGGCCTCCAGCAGCTCTTCGTGCGTACCGCGCTCGGCTATGCGGCCCGCGTCGAGGACAACGATCTGGTCGGCGTCGCGGACGGTGGACAGCCGGTGGGCGATGGTGATGGTGGTGCGACCCGCGGAGAGGTTGTCGATGGCCTGCTGGACGGCGTGTTCGGTGCGCGTGTCCAGGGCGCTGGTGGCCTCGTCGAGGATGAGCACCGGCGGGTCCCGCAGGATGGTGCGGGCGATGGCGAGCCGCTGCTTCTCGCCCCCGGAGAACCGGTAGCCGCGCTCGCCGACCAGGGTGTCGTACCCGTCCGGCAGGGACGCGATGTGGTCGTGGATCTGGGCCGCCCGGGCCGCGTCTGCGATCTCCTCGTCGGTCGCGTCCGGCTTGGCGAAGCGCAGGTTGTCGGCGACCGAGGCGTGGAAGAGGTAGGTCTCCTGGGAGACCACGCCTATGGAGCGGGCCAGCGAGTCGAAGTCGAGGTCGCGGACGTCGACCCCGTCCAGGGCCACCCGTCCGCCGGTCACGTCGTAGAGCCGCGGCACGAGGTAGCTCAGGGTGCTCTTGCCCGAGCCCGTCGCGCCGACGACGGCGAGGGACGTGCCCGCCGGGACGGTGATGTCGATGCCCTTCAGGGCAGGCCCGCCCTCCGCGTCGTACGCGAAGTCCACGTCCTCCAGCCGGACCTCGCCCGCCGCCCGCCCCAGGCGCACCGCACCCTCGCGTTCCGTGATGTCCACCGGCAGGTCGAGGTACTCGAAGATGCGGGCGAACAGGGCGAGCGAGGTCTGGATCTGCACGCCGGTCGACAGCAGGCTCACGGCGGGCCGGAACAGGCCCTGCTGGAGGGTGACGAAGGCGACGAGGGTGCCGACGGAGAGCGAGGGCGCGCCCGTCTGCAGCGCGATGCCGGCCGCCCAGTAGATCAGCGCGGGCATGGCGGCCATGACGATGCCGATGGTGGACATCCGCCAGCGCCCGGCCATGCTGGAGCGCACCTCGAGGCTGACGAGCTTCTCGGACTCGTCGGAGAAGGACGAGGTCAGCGAGTCGGACCGCCCCATGGTGCGGCCGAGCAGGATGCCGCTGACCGACAGCGACTCGGTCACGGTCGCGGCCATCGCGGCCATCTGCTTCTGGCGCTGCATGGTGATCTTCTTGCGCTCGCGGCCGACCCGGCGGCTGATCCACACGAAGGCGGGGAGCAGCAGCAGCGAGACGAGCGTCAGCCGCCAGTCGAGCGCCAGCATGGCGACCACCGAGGCGATGACGGCTGTCAGGTTGGAGACGAGCGAGGTCGCGGTCGAGGTGACCGTGGCCTGCATTCCACCGATGTCATTGGCGATGCGGGACTGCACCTCACCGGTGCGGGTGCGGGTGAAGAAGGCCAGCGGCATCCGCTGGAGCTGGGCGTAGACGGCGGTGCGCAGGTCGTGCATGACGCGCTGGCCGACGGTGGTCGACATGTAGGTCTGGAGTACGCCGAAGACGCTGGTGACCACGGCGGTGAGGATCATGCCGAGCGCGAGGAGGCTGAGCAGCCCGGTGCGGCCCTGCGGGATCGCGACGTCGAGGATCTCCCTCAGCAGGAAGGGCGAGGCGACCCCGACCAGCGAGGAGGCGCCGACCAGGAAGCCGACGACGGCGAGCCGGCCCCGGTACGGCCGGAAGAGGGAGACGATGCGGCGCAGCTCGCGGGGCTGCTCCGCCGGGGCGGGGCGGCTGGGGTCGAGGGATTCGCTCGATGGGGTCCACTTCGGTTCTTCGGGGCGCATGGGCCTCCTTCTGACGAGACTCGAATGAGCATAGCTCATTGTTACCTATACTCACAATGAATCCGGTCCTGATACTGTCTCCCAGTATGAGGACACCTGCCGAGACCGACACCACAGACGGCGTTCTCGCCGAGCAGCTGCTGCGCCTGACCCGTCGGCTCCACCGCATCCAGAAGCGCCACTTGGAGCCGCTGGGCATCACCCCGGCCCAGGGCCGCCTGCTGCGCCTGGTCTCGCACTACGAGGGCGCCCAGCCGCCCCGGATGGCGGACCTCGCCGCCCGTCTGGAGGTCGTTCCCCGCGCCGTCACCACGCTCGTGGACGGCCTGGAGGCCGCGGACTGCGTGCGCCGCGCGCCGGACCCCGCGAACCGGCGGGTCATAAGGATCGAGCTCACCGACACCGGCCGCGCCACGCTGCGCCGTCTGCGCAACGCGCGAACCGACGCCGCGGAGGAGATCCTGGCTCCATTGACCGCCGATCAGCGCGAGATGCTCGGCGGGCTGCTGAACGCCCTGGCGGACGTCCCGCCGGAGGGCGCCTGCCGATAGGCCACGCGCGGGCCGCAACGAGGCGAGGGGTCGGACATGCCGGTGCTGGAACCGAAGCCGGGAGCGCTGCGCCCGTGCGGGATCGGCGGCCCCGCCCCCGACCGGCTGCCCGAGCACCGGGCCGGCGGCACCCCGGAGCCGCTGCGCACCGAGCTGACCGGGCTGCTCGGCGCGGAGAAGGTCCTGTGGAAGGTGTCCGACCTGGTCCGCTACGCCTCGGACGCCTCCCCCTACCGGTTCGTGCCCCAGGTCGTGGTGATCGCCGAGGACGTCGACGACGTCTCCGCGGTCCTCTCGTACGCCCGCGGCAGGCAGCGCGAGGTCGTCTTCCGCGCCGCCGGGACCTCGCTCAACGGCCAGGCGCAGGGCGAGGACATCCTCGTGGACGTGCGCCGCCACTGGGCCGGCGTCGAGGTGCTGGAGGAGGGCCGGCGCGCCCGCATCCGGCCCGGGACCACCGTCGTGCGGGCCAACGCCGCGCTGGCCCGGCACGGGCGGATCCTCGGGCCCGACCCGGCCAGCGCCATCGCCTGCACCCTGGGCGGGGTCGTCGCCAACAACGCCTCCGGCATGACGGCGGGGACCACGAGGAACGCGTACCGCACCCTCTCCTCCCTCACCCTGGTCCTGCCGACCGGAACCGTCGTCGACACGGCCGACCCGCTCGCCGACGAGGAGCTGGGCCGCGCGGAACCGGCCCTGTGCCGCGGCCTCATGGAGATCAAGCGGGAGATCGAGGCCGATCCGGGGCTCGTCGCCCGCATCCGCACGAAGTACGAGATCAAGAACACCACCGGCTACCGACTGGACGCCTACCTGGACGGCGCCACCCCCGTCGAGATCCTGCGCGGTCTCGCGGTCGGATCGGAGGGCACCCTCGGCTTCATCTCCGAGGTCGTGTTCGACACGCTCCCGCTGGACCGCGAGCTCTGCACCGGCCTGCTGTTCTTCCCCTCCCTGCCGGCCGCGGCCGCCGCCGTACCGCTCTTCAACGCGGCGGGGGCCCTCGCCGTCGAGCTGATGGACGGCAACACCCTGCGCGCCTCGGTCAGCGTCGCCGGCGTCCCCGCGGACTGGGGGGACCTGCCGCGGGAGACCACGGCGCTGCTGGTGGAGTTCCGGGCGCCGGACGAGGCGGGACGCGCCGCCTGCGAGCGCCGCGCGGCCGAGGTCCTCGCGGGGCTGGACCTGGTCGCCCCGGCCGCCTCCGTGACCAACGCCTTCACCCGGGACGCGCAGACCGTCAACGGCTACTGGACGGCCCGCAAGGCCTTCGTCACCGCCGTCGGCGGAGCCCGCGCCCCGGGCACCACCCTGATCACCGAGGACTTCGCCGTACCGCCCGCGCGACTGGCCGAGGCCTGCGAGGCCCTCCTCGAACTCCAGGCCCGGCACGGCTTCGACGCGGCCGTCGCCGGCCACGCGGCCCACGGCAACCTGCACTTCCTGCTCGCCTTCGACGCCGCCGACCCGGCCGACGTCGAGCGGTACGCCGCGTTCATGGACGCCTTCTGCCGGCTCACCGTGGAGCGCTTCGACGGTTCCCTGAAGGCCGAGCACTCCACCGGACGCAACATGGCACCCTTCGTCGAACGGGAATGGGGCCCCGGGCCCACCGAGCTGATGTGGCGCACCAAGCGGCTCGTGGACCCGGACGGGGTGCTGGCCCCGCGCATCCTCCTCGACCGCGACCCGCGGGCCCACCTGCGCGGGCTGAAGACGATCCCGCGGGTGGAGGCGCCGGCGGACCCGTGCATCGAGTGCGGCTTCTGCGAACCGACCTGCCCCAGCGGGGACCTGACGACCACACCGCGCCAGCGGATCGTGCTGCGGCGCGAGATGACCCGCCAGCAGCCCGGCTCCCCCGTGCTGGACGGCCTGCTCGACGCCTACGGCTACGACGCGGTCGACACCTGCGCCGGCGACTCCACCTGCAAGCTCGCCTGCCCGGTCGGCATCGACACCGGCGCGCTGATGAAGGACTTCCGCCACCGACGGCACGGCGCCCGCGAGGAACGGACGGCCGCACTCGCCGCGCGGCGGTTCGCGACCGTGGAGACGGCCGCCCGGCTGGCCGTGGCCGCTGCCGCGAAGATCACCGACCGGGTCGGGGACGGGCTGCTCGAAGCCGTCACGGGAGCCGCGCGCAGGACCGTACGCCCGGACCTCGTACCGCAGTGGCTGCCGCAGGTCCCCGGGGCCGCCGCCCGGCGGCTGCCCGTCACCCCACGGGTGGGCGCCGCGGCCGTCTACTACCCGGCCTGCGTCAACCGGATCTTCGGCGGCCCGGAGGCCCGCCCCGGCCCCTCGCTGCCGGAGGCCGTGGTGGCCGTGTCGCAGCGGGCCGGGAAACCCGTGTGGATCCCGCGCGACGTGCACGGCACCTGCTGCGCGACGATCTGGCACTCCAAGGGGTACGACGCGGGGAACCGGGTGATGGCCAACCGGATCGTCGAGGCGGCCTGGGGCTGGACGGCCGGCGGGCGGCTGCCGCTGGTGGTCGACGCCTCCTCCTGCACCCTGGGCATCGCGCACGAGGTGGTCCCGTACCTGACGGACGACAACCGGGCGCTGCACGCGGAGCTGAGCGTCGTCGACTCGGTCGTCTGGGCGGCGGACGAACTGCTGCCGCACCTGGAGATCCGGCGCACCGCCGGGTCTGCCGTGCTCCACCCCACCTGCTCGATGCGGCACTTGGGCGACGAGGCGCAGCTGTTCGCGGTCGCCGCGGCGTGCGCCGACGAGGTGGTCGTACCGAACGACGCCGGATGCTGCGCCTTCGCGGGCGACCGCGGCATGCTGCATCCGGAGCTGGCGGCCGCGGCGACGGCCCGGGAGGCCGCCGAGGTCACCGCGCGGTCCTTCGACGCGCACCTCTCGGCGAACCGCATGTGCGAGGTGGGCATGGACCGGGCCACGGGGCGGACCTACTACTCGGCCCTGCTCGAACTGGAGCACGCCACCCGCCCCTGAACGGGAGAGACGTACCGCGACGCCCACCCGCGGATGGAAAATCGATTGCCCGGAACGGGTCCGGAAGGCGAACCTTGCACGGTTTGAACCACTCGACCGTCATGGGGCGTCATGCAGATCAGCGATCTTCCGTATCCGGACCCCGGGGTACCCGACGCCCGTTCCGGCCCCCGCTTCCTCGTGTGGCTCGGACGCGGCCAACTCGGCGGCCAGGCCAAGAGCCTGTGCTGGGGTCTGGTGCACTTCTCCGGCATCGCCGGACTCCCCTACGCGGTGGGTCTCGGCGTCGGGGCGGTCGTCGACCGCGACGCGCACCGCCTTCTCCTCGTCGGCGTCCTGCTCCTTCTGCTCGGTGCGGCCATCACCGTCGGCGACGCCATGCTCCACCGCACCGCCGTCACCAACTGGATCACCGCCGCCGCCCGCGTGCAGCAACTGCTCGCGCGCAAGACGGCCGAACTGGGCTCGGCGCTGAGCCGGCGGGTCGCCGCCGGTGAGGTGATCGCGGTGTCCACCGGTGACGTCGAGAAGATCGGCTGGTTCGTCGAAGCCGTGTCCCGGTTCCTCGCCGCCGCCTTCGCCGTCGTCCTCGTGTGCGCCGGGCTGCTCTTCTACGCCCCCGCCCTCGGCGTGGTCGTGGCGATCGGCGTCCCGGTGGTCGCCCTGGCCGCACTGCCGCTGCTGCCGCGCGCCACCCGGCGCGCCGACTTCCAGCGGGAGAAGGCGGGCAGGGCGACCGAGCTGGCCTCGGACACGGTCGCGGGGCTGCGGGTGCTGCGCGGAATCGGCGGCGAGGAGCTGTTCCTCGGCCGCTACCGCGAGGCGTCGCAGGAGGTCCGCAAGGCCGCCGTGCGCAGTGCCCGGATGTGGGCGCTGATCTCCGCGATCCAGGTGCTCCTGCCGGGCGCGCTGCTGATCACGGTCGTCTGGTACGGGGCCACGCTGGTCGTGGACGGGCGCATCGCGGTGGGCGAACTCGTGGCCGCGTTCAGCGCGGTGGCCACGCTGCTCTACCCGCTGCGGCACTTCGAGGAGATCGCGATGGCGTACTCCTTCTCCCGTCCCTCCGCCGAGCGGGCCGCCCGGGTGCTGTCGCTGACGCGCGCGGACGCCGGGGAGCCGGGGTCCGCGGAGCAGGAGGCACGGCCGGTCCCGGACGCGCCCGCGCCGGGAGCCGACCTGTACGACCCGCAGACCGGGCTGCAGGCACCGACGGGCCGGTTCACCGCCGTGGTGTGCGGGGACCCGGACCTCGCGGGGCGGCTCGCCGAGCGGCTGGGCGGGCATCCGATGGACGGGGCCGGCGGCGCCTCGGTGCTGTTGGGCGGGGTCGCGCTGGACGAGCTCGCGCTGGACACCGCGCGCACGCTCGTCCTCGTACAGGACAAGGACCCGGTGCTGCTGTCGGGCACGCTGCGCGAGCTGTTCGACGTACCGGCTTCGGGAGCGGTCGAACCGGCGGCCGCGCTGGAGGCCGCCCGGTGCGCGGACGTGCTGGACGCGCTGGTCCAGGCGGCCCCGGACGGGGTCGACGACCCGATGGACGCGCGGATCACCGAGCGCGGCCGGTCACTGTCCGGCGGGCAGCGTCAGCGTCTCGCGCTGGCCCGGTCGCTGGTGACCGACCCGGAGGTGCTGGTGCTGGACGAGCCGACCTCGGCGGTCGACTCGCACACGGAGGCGTGGATCGCGGACGGCATCGCGGCCCTGCGCGCCGGCCGAACCACAGTGGTGCTTGCGTCCTCGCCCCTGCTGCTGGACCGCGCCGACCGGGTCGTCCTGATCCACGGGGGCGTGGTGGCGGCGACCGGTACGCACCGCGAGCTGCTGCACGGCGAACCCCTCTACCGGGCGGTCGTCACCCGGGAGACAGAACAGGAACAGCGGCTCGCACGGCTTGAACTGACCGAGCTCGAAGAAGCACTCACAGAGATCGAGGAGTCCGCATGATCGGCGTGGCGCCGCCGGACTACGATCCGGCGGCCCCCGAATCGGCCGCGACCCTGCCCGTGGGCACGTCGGCGACCGTACGGGACTATGTGCGCGGGCTGTTCCGACGGCACCGGCGGGCCTTCGTGCTGCTGGTGACGGTCAACGCGGTCGCGGTGATCGCCTCCATGGCCGGCCCGTACCTGCTGGGCCGGGTCGTGGACGACCTGACGGCTGGGGTGCGCGAGCTCCACTTGGGGCAGGTGGCGCTGCTGTTCGCGGCGGCGCTCGCCGTGCAGACCTTCTTCGTCCGGCTGGTCCGGCTGCGGGGGGCGGTGCTCGGCGAGGAGATGCTGGCCGACCTGCGCGAGGACTTCCTGGTGCGGTCGGTGGGGCTGCCTCCGGGCGTCCTGGAGCGGGCCGGTACCGGTGACCTGCTGTCGCGGATCACCACCGACATCGACCGGCTGGCCAACGCCATGCGCGAGGCGGTGCCGCAGCTGGCCATCGGCGTGGTGTGGGCGGGTCTGCTCTTCGGGGCGCTCGCGGTGACGGCGCCTCCGCTGGCGCTGGCCGCGCTGGTGGCGCTGCCGGTCCTGGTGATCGGCTGTCGCTGGTACTTCCGGCGGGCGCCGTCGGCGTACCGGTCGGAGTCGGCCGGGTACGCGGCGGTCGCGGCCGCGCTCTCCGAGACGGTCGACGCGGGCCGCACGGTCGAGGCGCACCGCCTGGGGCCGGACCGGATCTCGCTGTCGGAGCGGCGCGTCAAGGAGTGGACGGCCTGGGAGCGGTACACGCTGTTCCTGCGGACGGTCCTCTTCCCCGTCGTCAACGTCACCTACATGACGATCCTCGGATCGGTGCTGCTGGTCGGCGGCTACTGCGTGCTGCGGGGCTGGATCTCGGTGGGGCAGATGACCACGGGGGCGCTGCTGGCGCAGATGATGGTCGACCCGATCGGGCTGATCCTGCGCTGGTACGACGAGCTGCAGATCGCGCAGGTGTCCCTGGCGCGCCTGGTGGGCGTGCGGGAGATCGAGCCGGAGGCGGGCGACGAGGCCGTCGCCCCGCAGGGCCGCGCGGTCCGCGCGGACGAGGTGCACTTCGGCTACCGGGAGGGCGTGGACGTCCTGCACCGGGTCTCGATGGCGGTGCCGCCGGGGACCCGGATGGCGCTGGTCGGTCCGTCGGGTGCGGGCAAGTCCACCCTGGGCCGGCTGCTGGCGGGCATCTACGCGCCCCGCACCGGCGAGGTCACCCTCGGGGGTGCGCAGTTGTCGCGGATGCCGGCGGAGCGGGTGCGCGAGCACGTGGCGCTGGTCAACCAGGAGCACCACGTGTTCGTGGGCTCGCTGCGGGACAATCTGCGCCTGGCGCGTACGGCCGCCGGGGACGCGGAGCTGTGGTCGGCGCTGGAGGCGGTCGACGCCGAGGGCTGGGCGCGGGCCCTGGAGGCCGGACTGGACACCGAGGTCGGCTCCGGCGGCACGGCGCTGACCCCGGCGCAGGCGCAGCAGGTCGCGCTGGCCCGGCTGGTGCTGGCCGATCCGCACACGCTGGTCCTGGACGAGGCCACGTCGCTGCTGGACCCGCGCGCGGCACGGCACCTGGAGCGCTCGCTCGCCCGGGTGCTGGACGGCCGTACGGTCATCGCGATCGCCCACCGGCTGCACACGGCGCACGACGCGGACGTGATCGCGGTGGTCGAGGACGGCCGGATCAGCGAACTCGGCTCGCACGACGAGCTGGTGGCGGCCGACGGGGCGTACGCGTCGCTGTGGCGTTCCTGGCACGGCTGACCGGGCCGCCGGGCCGCCGCCGGGCGCGGCGACCCTGCACGAGGCCCCCGGCCCCGCATCGGCGGTGGCCGGGGGCCTCGTACGTGCGGCGGGGCCCCCGCCGGGGATCAGATGAAGCCGAGGGCGGAGGCTCCGCCGAAGCCGCCGAGCAGCACGAACACCGGCATGAGGACCTTGAGCTCCACCCAGCTGCCCGCACGGAAGCGCATCAGCCTGGGCGGACCGATCGGGTACCAGCGCTTGCCGGCGATCGGGAGCGGCCACAGGACGGGGCAGCCGGACACGGTCAGGGCGTCGCCGATGTCGTGGACCAGGGCTCCGAGCATGATCGGCAGGCCGAGCCACAGGTACTCCTGACCCGGGGCGTCGAACAGCCAGCCCGCGCCGTTGCCCGGCTGGTCGAGCACGCCGGCCAGGATCCACGCGCTGGTGGCGCCCAGCAGCCAGACCAGGATGTCGCTGGACATCCGGGCGGCGCGCCAGAGCAGTCCCTCGACGGCCAGCACGAGGTGGACGAAGAGGAGCGCGAGCACGCCCCACCGGTCGGTGGTGACGGCCAGGGCGGAGGCGCCGGCGCCGATCAGGACCGCCCAGAGCCAGGTGTGCGTCAGGGTCCGGTGGCCCCCGGTGCGGCGGGCGTCCCTCGGGGAGCGGGTCGCCTTGTAGACACCGTAGGAGATCTTGTCGACCACCTCGCACAGGCCGCGGGAGAGCGGACCGAAGGCGCGCGAGATCGTCGCCGACTTGTGGTCGAGGTCGGGCGCCAGAGCCGCTCCGGCGCAGATCAGCGCGCCGACGACGAGGACCGGCCACGGCATCGGGTGTCCGGCGGCCGCCGTCGCCGCCCCCACCCCCAGCCAGGCTGCCGCGCCGGACAGTGAGTGCGCCGGACCCATCATGGTCGTTCCCCGCCCCGGTGGTGTGCTGGTCGGGCCCGGTCGACGGAGTCGATCGGGCCGCATCGACGGCACAGCGTACCGTTGACGATCTTCGTTCCGGCCGCCGGTTCCCGCATCCGGGGCGAAGACAGGCAAGATGGGGGGTGTGACCCTCATTGATCAGCTCCCGCCGACTGCCGACCCCGACGCGCTCTTCGAGGCCTTCTCCTCGTGGGCGGAGGGCCAGGGCATCGCCCTGTACCCGGCACAGGAGGAGGCGCTGATCGAGGTCGTCTCCGGCGCGAACGTGATCCTGTCCACCCCGACCGGCTCCGGCAAGAGCCTGGTGGCCGCGGGCGCACACTTCACGGCGCTGGCCCAGGACAAGGTGACGTTCTACACGGCCCCCATCAAGGCGCTCGTGTCGGAGAAGTTCTTCGACCTGTGCAAGCTCTTCGGCACCGAGAACGTCGGCATGCTGACCGGCGACGCCTCCGTGAACGCGGACGCGCCGGTGATCTGCTGTACCGCCGAGGTCCTCGCCTCCATCGCCCTGCGCGACGGCAGGCACGCCGACATCGGCCAGGTCGTCATGGACGAGTTCCACTTCTACGCCGAGCCGGACCGCGGCTGGGCGTGGCAGATCCCGCTGCTGGAGCTGCCGCAGGCGCAGTTCATCCTGATGTCGGCGACCCTCGGCGACATGAAGCGGTTCGAGGAGGACCTGACCCGGCGCACCGGGCGCCCCACCTCGATGGTCCGCTCCGCCACGCGGCCGGTCCCGCTCTCGTACGAGTACGTCACCACGCCGATCACCGACACCATCACCGAGCTGCTGGAGACCCGGCAGGCGCCGGTCTACATCGTGCACTTCACCCAGGCCCAGGCGGTCGAGCGGGCGCAGTCGCTCATGAGCATCAACATGTGCACCCGCGAGGAGAAGGACAAGATCGCCGAGCTCATCGGCAACTTCCGCTTCACCACCAAGTTCGGCCAGAACCTCTCCCGCTACGTCCGGCACGGCATCGGCGTGCACCACGCCGGCATGCTGCCCAAGTACCGGCGCCTGGTGGAGAAGCTCGCCCAGGCCGGTCTGCTGAAGGTCATCTGCGGTACCGACACCCTCGGCGTCGGCGTCAACGTGCCCATCCGCACCGTGCTGTTCACCGCGCTCACCAAGTACGACGGCAACCGGGTCCGCACGCTGCGCGCCCGCGAGTTCCACCAGATCGCCGGCCGGGCCGGCCGCGCCGGGTTCGACACGGCGGGCTACGTGGTCGCCCAGGCGCCCGAGCACGTCATCGAGAACGAGAAGGCGCTCGCGAAGGCGGGCGACGACCCGAAGAAGCGCCGCAAGGTGGTGCGCAAGAAGGCCCCCGAGGGCTTCGTCGCCTGGTCGGACACCACCTTCGAGAAGCTCATCGCCGCCGACCCGGAGGCGCTGACCTCGCGCTTCAAGGTCACCAACATCATGCTGCTGTCGGTCATCGCCCGGCCCGGCGACGCCTTCAAGGCGATGCGCCACCTCCTCGAGGACAACCACGAACCGCGCAAGGCCCAGCTGCGGCACATCCGCCGGGCCATCGCGATCTACCGCTCGCTGCTGGACGGCGGGGTCGTCGAGAAGCTGGACACCCCCGACGCGGAGGGCCGCACCATCCGGCTCACCGTCGACCTCCAGCAGGACTTCGCGCTGAACCAGCCGCTGTCGACCTTCGCACTGGCCTCGTTCGACCTGCTGGACCCGGAGTCGCCCTCCTACGCGCTCGACATGGTGTCCGTCGTCGAGTCCACGCTCGACGACCCGCGCCAGATCCTCGCCGCGCAGCAGAACAAGGAACGCGGCACGGCGATCGGCCAGATGAAGGCCGACGGGATCGAGTACGAGGAGCGGATGGAACGGCTCCAGGACATCACCTATCCCAAGCCGCTCGAAGAGCTCCTCTTCCACGCCTACGACGTGTACGCGAAGAGCCACCCGTGGGTGCGGGACCACCCCGTCTCCCCGAAGTCGATCATCCGCGACATGTACGAGCGCGCGATGACCTTCACCGAGTTCACCTCGTACTACGAGCTGGCCCGCACCGAGGGCATCGTGCTGCGCTACCTGGCCAGTGCCTTCAAGGCGCTGGACCACACCATTCCCGACGACCTGAAGTCCGAGGACCTCCAGGACCTGATCGCCTGGCTCGGCGAGCTGGTCCGCCAGGTCGACTCCAGCCTGCTGGACGAGTGGGAGCAGCTGGCGAACCCGGAGGTGGAGACGGCGGAGCAGGCCCAGGAGAAGGCGGACCAGGTCAAGCCGGTCACCGCCAACGCGCGCGCCTTCCGCGTCCTGGTCCGCAACGCCATGTTCCGCCGGGTGGAGCTGGCCGCCCTGGACCACGTCAACGTCCTGGGCGAGCTGGACGCCGAGTCCGGCTGGGACGCCGACGCCTGGGGCGAGGCGATGGACGGTTACTGGGACGAGTACGACGACCTGGGCACCGGCCCGGACGCGCGCGGACCCAAGCTCCTGCAGATCGAGGAGGACCCGGCGCACGGCCTGTGGCGCGTCCGCCAGACCTTCGCGGACCCCAACGGGGACCACGGCTGGGGCATCAGCGCCGAGGTCGACCTCGCCGCCTCCGACGAGGAGGGCCGCGCGGTCCTCCGCGTCACCTCGGTGGGCGAGCTCGGCCAGCTCTGACCGGCTCCCGCCGCCCGCCACCCCCCGCAGCCCCGCCGGAACCGCCCCAGTCACCGGAAACGACCGAGCAGCCGAACCCGCCGGACCAGACAGTGGAGATCCCCTGATGACGAACCCCGCCGAGAGACTCGTCGACCTGCTCGACCTGGAGCAGATCGAGGTCAACATCTTCCGCGGCGCCAGCCCGCAGGAGTCCCTCCAGCGGGTCTTCGGCGGCCAGGTCGCCGGACAGGCGCTGGTCGCCGCGGGGCGCACCACCGAGAGCGACCGTCCCGTCCACTCGCTGCACGCGTACTTCCTGCGCCCCGGCATTCCCGGGGTGCCGATCGTGTACCAGGTGGAACGGGTGCGCGACGGGCGGTCCTTCACCACTCGCCGGGTCACCGCGGTCCAGCAGGGCAAGACGATCTTCAATCTCACCGCCTCCTTCCACCATCCGGAGGAGGGCGGCATCGAACACCAGCTGCCGCCCCGCCTCGACTTCCCCCACCCGGACACCCTCCCGAAGGTCGCGGACGAGATCCGCGAGCACCTGGGGGCCCTCCCCGAGGCGCTGGAGCGGATGGCCCGCCGCCAGCCCTTCGACATCCGTTACGTGGACCGGCTCCGCTGGACTCCGGAGGATCTCAAGGACGCCGATCCGCGCAGCGCGGTGTGGATGCGCGCCGTCGGCCCGCTGGGCGACGACCCGCTCGTGCACACCTGCGCCCTCACCTACGCCAGTGATATGACCCTCCTGGACGCCGTGCGCATCCCGGTGGAGCCCCTCTGGGGGATGCGCGGTTTCGACATGGCGAGCCTCGACCACGCCATGTGGTTCCACCGGCCGTTCCGGGCGGACGAGTGGTTCCTGTACGACCAGGAATCGCCCATCGCCCACGGCGGCCGCGGTCTGGCCCGAGGCCGCATCTACGACGTGGAGGGCAGGCTGCTGGTCTCCGTCGTCCAGGAGGGCCTCTTCCGTCCGTACGCGCCGAAGCCGACCGCGTCGGCTCCTGTGTCCACCGTCTCCGAAGCCCCTCCCGAGAACTGAGCACGCTCATGCCCACCCCGGCCCACCCCTGCCCCTGCGGGCTGCCCGACGCCTACCCGGAGTGCTGCGGCCGCTTCCACTCCGGTGACCGGCGGGCCCCCACCGCCGAGCGGCTGATGCGCTCCCGGTTCAGCGCCTTCGCCGTCGGCGACACCGCCTACCTGCTGCGCTCCTGGCATCCCTCGACCCGGCCGGGCCGGCTCGACCTGGACCCCGAACAGCGCTGGGACCGGCTGGAGATCCTGGCCACCGAGCGCGGCGGGATGTTCGAGACGGAGGGCTCGGTGGAGTTCCGGGCGCACTACCGCGAGGGCCGGCACACCGGTTCCCTGCACGAGCACAGCGCCTTCGCCCGGGAGGACGGGGCCTGG
The DNA here is from genome assembly GCF_042715295.1 of Streptomyces sp. NPDC058701. Classification (NCBI taxonomy): domain Bacteria; kingdom Bacillati; phylum Actinomycetota; class Actinomycetes; order Kitasatosporales; family Streptomycetaceae; genus Streptomyces; species Streptomyces sp. NPDC058701. Next base: position 288,796 of record NZ_JBHXSY010000003.1, read on the forward strand.
GTCTACGTCGGCCCCCTCTCCCCCGTCGACTTCGACTGACCGCGGGCGCCGGCCAGGGCGAAGTCCAGGCTGGTGCGGTACCAGTGGACCTCGTCCGGCGGCTCCGCCCGCAGCAGCCGCTCCGCCACGGCGGCGGCCGCGGGAGCCTGCGGGTGGCCGTACGGCGGGGGCGGGGCGAGCGCGGCCAGCACGATGCGCTCCGCAGGATCGGGAACGGCGTCGCGCACGTCGTCCTCCGGCAGTACGGAGGCCAGCACGGCCGCCCGTTCCCACGGATCCGCGGTCCGTCTCAGCAGCAGCCCCACGTGCCGGCCGCGCCACGTGCGCGGCCGCAGGTCCGCCCCGGCCGCCATCAGCTCCCGGTCGGCCGGGGGCGCGCTCCCGCGCAGCATCCCCGGTTCCCGGGCGGCGAACTGCCGCAGCTCTCCGGCCAGGTAGAGCCAGACCACCGCCCGGTAGCGGTTGATCCGGTAGCCGACGGGGACGACGTGCCCGCACCGCGCGAGCCGGGTGAACCGGCTCGGTCCGACGCCCAGCACCGCCGCCGCGGCCTCCGCACCGGCCACGGTCTCCAGCCGTTCGCGCAGTACGGCCGGTGTCCCCTCGGCGGCCCGGGCCCGGTCCAGTTCGGCCCGGGCGTACCGTGCGGCTCCCCCGGCGGCGGGCGGGCCCGCCCGTACGATCCCGAGCTGGACGGCCCGGGCGAACTCGCTGCGGCTCAGGCCCAGTTCCCCGGCGGCCTGCACTCCGCCCACCGACGGCCCGGCACGTCCCTCCGCCTGCGCGGCCGCGGTCACGGCCCCGTCCCCGGAGACGGCCGCGGCCACGTCCACGTCCTCAGCCGCCCCTCCTGCCACACCGACGGCCACATCGACGGGCACATCGACGGCCACATCCTCTTCGCGTACGGCCCCAGTCCCCATGCGCATCATCACGGTCCTCCCCCACGAGCGGTGATTACTCTCTGTGAAGACCGTAACTCAGTGCCACGACACCGCACGACGCCTGTGGAAAACCTCCGGGCACATCCGCCCCGAGGACCGCCGGTTCAGCCGCCGGTCAGTCGCCGCTCCGCGACCCCCAGGTGTTCCCCCACCCGGTTGACCAGCAGTGTCATTTCGTAGGCGACCTGGCCGATGTCGGCCTCGGAGGCGCTCAGCACGCACAGGCAGCTGCCCGCGCCCGCCGACATCACGAACAGGACCCCCTCGTCGTACTCCACCATCGTCTGCCGGACCTCCCCGGCACGGAAGTGCCGGCCCGAGCCCTTGGCCAGGCTCTGCAGGCCGGCCGCGACGGCTGCCAGGTGCTCCGCGTCCTCGCGTGCCAGTCCCGCGCTCGCGCCCGTCACCAGGCCGTCGTTGGACAGCACCACCGCGTGTCGCACCTGCTGGACCCTGCGCGTCAGGTCGTCCAGCAGCCAGTCGAGCTGCTTGTCCAGTGCCATTTCGAGCCCCTCCCGTGGGCGCCGCCGCCGTGGTCGCGCCCCACCCCGCGTAGTCGTGCCGCCAGCCTTCCCCACCAGCGCCTTTCCGACAAGGAGGATGTCCCCATGGCGAAGAAGATGACGCAAGAGGAATGGCGGGCTTTCGCCTCGCATTCCACCCGTACCGGCAAACTCTCCACCGTCCGCGAGGACGGCAGTCCGCACATTGCCCCCGTCTGGTTCGTGCTCGACGGCGACTCCTTCGTGTTCAACACGGGAAAGGACACCGTCAAGGGGCGGAACCTGGCCCGCGACGGCCGCGTCGCGCTGTGTGTCGACGACGACCGGCCTCCGTTCGCGTACGTCGTGCTCCAGGGCCGTGCCGAGATCAGCGAGCACGCCGACGACCCGGAGGCGATGCTCGCCTGGGCGACCAGGATCGGCGCCCGCTACATGGGCGAGGAGCGCGGCGAAGCCTTCGGCCGTCGCAACGCCGTCCCGGGCGAGCTCCTCGTCCGGGTCCCGATCGACAAGGTGATCGCCACAGCGGGAGTGGCGGACTGAGGAGCGCCCCGTCGGAGCACCGCGGCGCTCCGGCGCCCTTCGGCCGGGCGGCGGCGGACGGCGACGGGCGGGCGACGGTCGGCGACCCGTGGGCGGCGGGCCGGCTCACACCGGGTCGGCCTGCGGCTCCACCGAGTCGAGCAGCCGGGCCGTGTGGACCCGTCCCGCGTACTCGACCAGCCTGATCAGCACTTCCTTCCCCGAGTCCTTGTCCCGCGCGTCGCACAGCAGGACCGGCGTGCCCTGGTTCAGGTCCAGCGCCCGCGATACGTCGTGCGCTCCGTACCGGCGCGCGTCCGAGAAGCAGTTGACGGCGACGACGAACGGGATGCGCCGGTGCTCGAAGTAGTCGACCGCCGGGAAGCAGTCCTCCAGCCGTCGTGTGTCGGCGAGCACCACGGCGCCGAGCGCACCCTGCGACAGCTCGTCCCACAGGAACCAGAAGCGGTCCTGCCCCGGCGTCCCGAACAGGTACAGCGACAGCCCGGACCGGATGGTGATCCGCCCGAAGTCCATGGCCACGGTCGTGGTCGTCTTCTGGTCCACCCCGTCCGTGTCGTCGATCAGTTCGCCCGCCTCGCTCAGCGCCTCCTCGGTCCGCAGCGGGCGGATCTCGCTCACGGCGCCCACCAGCGTGGTCTTCCCCACCCCGAAACCGCCGGCCACCAGGATCTTCAGCGCCAGAGCGGCCAGTTCCCCGTCGTCGTCGGGACCGGTGTCCGCGGCGGCGTCCCAGGGGTCGGTGTCCGGGGCCCGGTGCGCGGAACCGTCGTCCCCGGGACCGGTGTTCCGGACCCGATCCCCGGACCCGTCGTCGTGTCGTCCCATCACAGCGCTCGCAATCCGTCGATGACTTCACGCAGAATCCGCTCGTCCGGCAGCTGGGCCGGCGGCACCGGTCTGCTGACCTTGACGTGCCCGCCCTCCAGCAGGTCGCCGAGGAGGACCCGCACCACGCCCACCGGCAGGTCGGCGTCGGCGGCCAGCTCCGCCACCGACTGGGTCTCGGACCGGCAGAGCCGGAGCAGGGACCGGTGTTCGGGACCGAGGAGCGCCTCGGTGTCCGCGTCGGTTCCCTCCGGGTCCACGACGACCAGCGCGATCAGGTCGAAGCGCACCCCGTGGGGTCCCGGCTTCGTACGTCCACCGGTCATGGCGTAGGGCCGGACCAGCGGGCCCGCGTCCGCGTCGTACCACTGGCCGTTCACGTCCCGGGCCGCCCTCAGCCGGCGGCCGGCGGGCGAGCCGCGAGCCGGGCCGGGGTGTAGAGGTGCTCGCCGACCTGCTTGACCAGCCGGGCCATCTCGTAGGCGATGAGGCCGATGTCCGCGGTCGCGGCGCTGAGGACGGCCAGGCACGAGCCGTCCCCGGCAGCCGCCACGAACAGAAATCCCTCGTCCATCTCCACCATCGTCTGTCGCACGCCCCCGGCGTGGAAGTGCCGGCCCGCGCCCTTGGCCAGGCTGTGGAAGCCGGAGGCCACGGCGGCCAGGTGCTCCGCGTCCTCCCGGCTCAGCGCACTGGAGGCGCCGACCGCCAGCCCGTCGTTGGACAGGACCACAGCGTGCCGGACTTCACGGACCCGCATCACCAGGTCGTCCAGGAGCCAGTCCAGTTCGCCGGACCTGCGGGCTCCGCCGAGGTCGCTTCTCTTGTGTTCGATCATCGTTCTTCTCCTTCACTGACGGCGTGGGAGGCGTTCTCACGGGACCCCCGGACCCATCCGTCCCGGTAGGCCGCCATCCGGTCCCGGACCTGTTCCGGGCTGCGGCCCGGCGGGTCCTCGGGGCCGCCGGCGCCTGCCGGGACCTTGGGCTCGGGAGCCTCGCGCAGCTGCGGTACCAGACTGGCCTGGCGCACGCGGCGCGGCAGTTCCGTCACCGAGGCGTCCGGAACGTCCCGGACGCCCTGCGGTCCGCCCCCCGTGTCGGCCGGCGTACGGCTGGCCGCACCACCGGGGGTGCGTGGCCGGAGCGGCGCCACCGGGGCGGGGCGCGGCCGCGGCGCGGGCGGCGGCCCCGGCGCGGCGGGGGTCCGGCCCGGGAGCGGGGCCGCGTACGGCTCCTCCCGGACGGCCGGGGGCCGCGCCTCCTCCGGTACGGCGGTGGCCCGCGGCCCCTCCCGTACGGCCGGGGCGGACGGCGGCTGCTCCGCGGCGGAGCGGGCGGCAGGCGGCTCCTGGGTTTCCGGTGCGGGGGCGCCGGGCGTGAGGGCGCCCTGGAGCAGGGAGTTCGGCAGGAGCACCACGGCAGTGGTCCCTCCGTAGGGTGAGGTGCGCAGGTGGACCCGGATCCCGTGGCGGGCCGAGAGGCGGCTGACCACGAAGAGGCCGAGCCGGTCGCTGTCGAAGAGGTCGAGCGCCTCGGACTGCTCGATGCGGCGGTTGGCGTCGTCCAGGGCGCCGCGGCCCATGCCCAGACCGCGGTCCTCGACCTCCAGGACGTAGCCGGCGCCGACGGGCTCGCCGCTGACCCGCACCTTGGTGTGCGGCGGGGAGAACTGGGTGGCGTTCTCGATGAGCTCGGCGAGCAGGTGGGTGAGGTCGGCTACGGCGCCGCCGACGACGGCAGCCTCGGCGAGCTGGCGCACCTCGACCCGCGGGTAGTCCTCGATCTCGGAGACCGCGGCCCGGACGACGTTGGTGAGGGGGATCGGCATGCGCCAGGCGCGTCCCGGTGCGGCTCCCGACAGGATGATCAGGCTTTCGGCGTGGCGGCGCATCCGGGTGGTGAGGTGGTCGAGCCGGAAGAGGTCGCCGAGTTCGCCGGGGTCGTCGGCGCGGCGTTCCATGGAGTCGAGCAGGGTGAGCTGTTTGTGGACGAGGACCTGGCTGCGGCGGGCCAGGTTGACGAACACGCCGGAGACCCCGCTGGCGAGTTCGGCCCGCTCGACGGCGGCGCGGAGCGCGGCCCGGTGGACGGTGGCCAGGGCCTCCCCGACCTGGGTGATCTCGTCGTCGGCGGGGGCGCCGGGCGGGGTCTCCGCGGCGACGTCGATCTCCTCGCCGGCGCGCAGCCGGTCCATCGCCTCCGGGAGTTTGCGGCGGGCGATCTCCAGGGCGGTGTTGCGCAGCGAGACCAGTTCCACCACCAGCGCCCGCCCGATGCGGACCGAGATGACGAGGGAGGCGGCGACGGCGGCGAGGCCGAGCAGTACGGCGGCGCCGGCCGCGCTGAGCGCTCCCCCGGCGAACGGGTCCGCGCGGTCGGCGGCGGCGGTGCGCGCCGCTTCGCCGATCTCCCGCATCGAGGCGCCGACGGAGGCGTGGGCGGCCTCCCATCCGGCGGGCGGCCCTTGGGCCTCGCGGGCGGTGCCGACGGCCAGCGCCCGGTCCTCGGCGCCGGTGAGGTCGGCGTAGACGGCGCTCTCGGCGACGGCCTGCCAGGAGGCCCGCCGGCCGGCGGGGAGGTCGCGGGCGGCGGAGTCGGTGAGGATGCGGCGGGCCTCGACGGCGCTGGTCAGCTGCCGAAGCGTTTCGGCGGTGCGCTGGCCCGGCAGGGCGAACAGGGCGTCCTCCCGGGACAGCAGTTCCGCGGCACGGTCGAATTCGAGGAGGACCCGTGCGTCGGGACCGAGTTCGGCGTCCTCGCCCCCGGTGAGGGCCCCGCCCACGGCCAGGGCGGCGTCGACGGCCCGGGTGTACGCCTGGTGGGCGGCCTCGGGCTTGGTGCGCCGGCCGGCGATGTCCTCGCGGCCGGGCGCCAGGGCCTCGGCGGCGACGACGAACGCGCCGAGGCGCGCCACGATGTCGGCGCGGTGGCCGCCGGAGTCGGCGACGGTGTGCCGGTCGCCGAGCCGCAGCCGCCGGACGGCGCCGTCGGTGCGGCGGGCCTGCTGGTCGAGGGCGGCCCGCTGGTCGGCGGCGGGGTCGGCGAGCAGGCGTACGGCGATGCGCCGCTCGGCCTGGAGCTCGATGACGGCGGCCGCGACGGGCGTGCGTATCTCGGCGTCGATGCGCTGGACCCGGCTGAGGCGGGCGATGTCCTGGGCGGTGCTGACGGTCGCGAAGCCCCAGAGTGCGAGGAGGGAGACGACCGGGACCATCAGCAGCGAGACGATCTTCGCCCGGACGGTACGGGGCCGCAGGCGCAGCCGGGGCCGGTACCCCTGCGCGCCGGCCGGACCGGGGCGGCCGTACGGGGAGGGCCCGGGCGGGGCCGGCTCCTCGGCGGGGGGCCCGGCGTGCGCCCGGCGTCCGCGGGCCGGGGGCGCGGGCAGCCGCTGCGCCGCTGCTTCCGGTTTTCTGCGGGGTGTGCGCATGGGCTCCTCGTTCCGGGGCGGTGCCTGCGGGTGCGGCGGTGCGGGCTGCGGTGTCGGGGCGGTGCGGTGCGGTGCGGTGTCGGGGCGGTGCGGGCTGCGGTGTCGGGGCGGTGCGGTGGCTGCGGACGGTGCCGTCGGCGCGGTGGCCGCGCCGCCCGCTCAGTGCGCGACGGCCCGCTCCCCCGGGTTCTGGGCGGAGGCGGAGGCGGCGCGTTCGTCGGCCGTGGGAGAGAGCGCGACGAAGGCGGCTGTGATGAACAGGTAGGAACCGAGCCCGACCGCGAGCGGGAAGATGAACTGGGTGGCGGTGGCCCCGGACAGGGCCGCCTCCGAGGGGATGACCTTGACGGCGACGGCCAGCATCCCGGTGTAGTGCATGCTGCTGACGGCGGCCCCCATGACGAGCGAGGCGCCGGCCACGGCCAGCGGCGACCTGATGTTGAGCGCGGCCCACAGCGCGGCGGTGGAGGCGATCACGGCGATGGCGACGGACAGCCCGACGGCGAGCGGGTCGTAGGAGACCTCGCCGTGCAGGCGCAGGGCCGCCATGCCCAGGTAGTGCATGCTGGCGACGCCCAAGCCGGTGGTGAGGCCGCCCAGGACGAGGGCCCGGCGGGGGCTCCTGCCGTACCCGACGGCGAAGATCCCGGCGCCGACGACCGCCATAGCGACGAGGAGGCTGAGGATGGTCAGCGGCACGTTGTAGTGGATTTCGGTGCCGATGACCTCGAAGCCCAGCATCGCGACGAAGTGCATCGTCCAGATGCCGGTGCCGATGGCGGAGGCGGCGGCGAGGAGCCAGTTGCGGCGGGAGGTGCCCGTCGCGGCGAGCGCGCGGACGGTGCAGCGCAGGCCGAGGGCGGCGCCGATCGATGCCATCACGTATGACAGCGCGGGTGTCAGCCAGCCGTAGGCGGCGTGGTCCAGGTGTCCCATGGCCACCGGACGCTAGTCCGGGTGAGGGCGCGAACAGGGAGCGCATTTCGAAAGCCGCTGGAACTGCTGGAATATGACAGAGATACGTTTGTCTTCGATCACGCGGCGTACCACCTTGCGCACGGTCCGCGCGCGCCCGCGCCGACCGCCGTGGGGGATCATGGGCGCATGAGCGAAGACCACACACACGTACAGGAGTTCTTCGGCGCGCGCGCCGCGGACTGGGACCGAAAGTTCCCCGGCGACGGGCCCGCCTTCGTGACGGCCGTGGCCGAATTCGGACTGCGGCCGGGCGACCGGGTGCTCGACGCGGGCTGCGGCACCGGACGGGCGCTGCCCGCCCTGCGCGCGGCCGTGGGCCCCTCCGGTACGGTGCTCGGCGCCGACCTGACCCCGCAGATGCTGGCCGCCGCCCGGCGGGCCGGACGGGCGGCCGACGGCGCGCTGCTGCTCGCGGACGTCGCCCGGCTGCCGCTGCGCGTGGGATGCCTGGACGCGGTGTTCGCGGCCGGTCTCATCGCCCACCTGCCCGACCCGGGGGCGAACCTGCGCGAGCTGGCCCGGGTGGTCCGCCCCGGCGGCGGGCTCGCACTGTTCCACCCGATCGGGCGGGCCGCCCTGGCCGCGCGCCACGGCCGCGACCTCACCCCGCAGGACATGCGGGCCGAGCCCAACCTCCGCCCGTTGCTCGCTGGTTCGGGCTGGGACATGACCTCGTACGCCGACGAGGACGACCGCTACCTGGTGCTGGCCGTACGTCGCGCGTGAGCGGGCCGGTGCGCCGGCCCGCTCAGCCGCGGGGTGGACGCCTGGCGGGGCCGCGCGCAGCGGGGTCGGCGCACGGTCTCGTACGTCGACCCCGCGCCCGGGACGCGCGGACGCACCCGGGATCACGCCGGAGGCTGGGCCTCGGCTCCGGAGGGCCGGCGGGGATGCGGTATGGGGCAGCCGCCCGTGCCGGGCACGGGAAACGTGCCGAGCTCGCCCACGTCGTAGCCATCGGGGTAGCTCTTGATCTCCGGGTTCTGGCGGGCGTGGTGCGGGGCCCGACGCGGCGGCAGTAGCCGTACGGCGCGACCGCGCAGCCGCAGGGCGCCGCGAACCAGCCGCCGGACGCCCGCGTTCGGCCGCCCGTAGCGGAAGGCGTCCAGCAGGGCATCGTCCAGGAGGGCGAGGCCGGCGCCGCGCACGGCGGGGGCCAGCGGCGCCGGGTACCAGGAGGCCATCAGGCCGAGGGTGGAGTCGGCGACCTTGCGTCCGCCCTCGTGCCAGCCGAAGTGGGCCCTCTCGTAGGCGTCCATCGTGGCCTCGAACTCCTCGAAGGAGTCCGGGATGTCCGTGATGCCCAGGTGTCGGCCGAGGTGACCGTAGTAGTTGGCCGAAGCCCTGCGCTCGTGGTGGGTCAGCGGGCGCCATCCGTACGCGTCCAGCCAGCGCGCCGGAACCACCACGAACGTGCACAGGACGTAGCGCATGTCGTCGCCGGAGATGTCGTAGCTGCGGTGCATCTGGTTGACGCGTCGGATCGCGGTGCGCGCGGTGTCGCTCTCGAAGCCGTGCTCCACGACCGCGTCGAGGAGCAGCGCGGTGTCGTCGTAGCGCCGCTGGGCCCGGTCGGTGAACTCCGCGGTCTCGGCCAGGAGACGGCCGATGGAGGGGACCGCGTAGGTGCGGAAGAGGGCGAGTTCCAGGGCCCGGGCGAAGTCCCAGGGGAATTCGTAGGTGGTGGTGAGCCGGTAGATGGCGAGGAAGTCCTGGTCGGGATCGAGCCGGAGGATCTCCCTCAGCCGGTCGTATCGCTGCACCGGATGTCCCTTTCTGTGGCGGGCTCCCAACTCTACGTGCAGGTAGCTGCCTTGGAAATCGTCACCCGAAGGCTCTCGACGGGCGGGTTACCCGCTGGTTAGGGTGCGCCGACGAGAGAGCTACCGGGAGGCCAGGTGTCCGACGACGAGGGTGGCGGCTCGCTGTACGTGCTGACCGCCGTACTGATGACCCCCGCACAGTTCCCGAGCGTCCTGGGCGACGACTTCCCCGAGGCGTGCGCGCTGCTGGGCGTGGCGCCGGCGCGGGCCGGATACGGGCTGGTGCTCGGCCAGGACGAGGAGGGCGCACGCTGGACGGTCGTCGTGGACGACGTCTCGCTGGTCGCCGCCGCCATCGCGTCCTGGGACTGCGGAATGGAGTACGACCTGTCGCCCGACGAGCGGACGATCGTCGCCTCTCTGGCGGGCTGGCCGCTGGCGCTGTCGGTGGCGGCCTCGGGGATCCCGGAGCCGCACGACCCCGAGCAGGGCGCGGACGGCACCGGGCGGGTGCCGCTGGCGCCGCCCTCGGCCGAGGCCTGGGGGCCGGTCCAGCGCCGGATGGGCGCGGACCAGATCGCCCGGGAGTGGGCGGACTGGCGCGAGCGCGAGGCGACGGACGGCGGCGCGGCCGCCGCGGCGCATCCGGGGCTGGCCCGGGCACTGGAGGAGGCCGCCGGGTACACCCGGACCCCGCCACCGCCCGGCCGGGTGCGGTCATCGTTCGCGGGCGAGGGGGCCCGGACGCTGCGGGCGGACGGGCCCGGCTGGTCGCTGGTGGCCCGGACCGGCGACGCGGCGTTCGTCCTCCTGGACGAGGAGCCGGGCGAGGTGCTCGCGGTCCCCCGCGAGATGCGGCCGGAACTCCCGGAACTGCTGGGGGCCTTGGACCGCATGGCGGCCCGCCCTGCCTGACCTCGCGACGGGCCCTCGGAACGACCCTCGCGACCGAACGGCTCGCGGGATGCGGACCGGGGGCCGGGGAGGCCTGGGGGCCCGGCGCGACTCCTGGCAGCGTCTCGTGCGTTGCCGGACGTCGTGTGGAGGCCGGTAGCCGGTGGCCGGTGTCAGCGGCCGATCTGCTTCCGGGATATACCCCGGAGGCGACGGCGCTGGGAGGAGTCCAGCAGGAGGTAGGCGGCAGCGGGTACACCGATCAGGACCAGCAGTCCCGCCCAGAACCCGACCGACCAGAACAACACGATGGCTGCCACGACTCCGGCAACCGCGACCTTTCCGCTCGTGGACATCTGCGGACACCTCCTTCTGTCGTCGACCACTACCCCCTCAACGCGCCGCCGCGACCCCTCGTTCCCCGACGCGCGAACCGGCCGGAAAGTGACCCGGGTCACGGCCCGGACGGAGCCTTCCCGGGGTCCGGGTGGGGTACTCTCGGCCACTCTGAATTCGGTAGTCAAGTTTGAGGAATGCGTGCTTCCTGAGATCTCCGGCCTCGATCACCTCCTCCACTGCTCGGCCGTGTTCCTTCCCGACGACCCCGCGCGGTGCGGCAGGATCGCGCTCTGGCACCCGGATGGCGGGGCTCCGCGCCTCGGGGCCGGTTCGCAGGACGGAGCCGGGGCCGGGGCAGCGGCCGGAGCAGGCGCCGGAGTCGGGACCGGTGCCATTGCCGGTGCCGGTCGGTTCGAGTCGCTGACCGTCGTCACGCCCGACCTGCGCCGCACCGCCGTGACCGCGCTCGTCCTGCCCGTCGGCGAGGCCCTGCCGCTGCTCACCCGGGCCCGGGCCGCCCTGTTCGGCGCGGAGTCCCCGCCCGATCGCGGCGGCCCCTCCCACCCCGGTTCCGCCACGGCCTTCTGGGGCGCGGCCGCCCTGCTGGCCCTCGGGTTCGCGGCCCGCGGGCAGCTGCTGCCCGGCCTCAGTCCCGGGGGCCGTGACGCCTGGCGGATCGGGCCACTCGCGCCCGCCGATCTGGACGCGGTCCGGGAACTCGCCGCCGCCATGCCCCCCGGTGCCCACTGCGTGCCCCTGACCGCGGACGGACCGCTGAGGCTCCCCGCCCCGGAACCCCTGCTCCGGGCCTTCCTCGACGCCGTCGCGGACACCCTGCCCCGTTCCCCCGCCGCGCCCGCCGCCGCCGGCGGGCCCGCCTACGCCGCCCGGGAGCCACGGCTCCAGCCGGGCCTGCGCGACTGGGCCGCCGAGGTGGCCGCCGGGCACGACGCGGGCGTACGGATCTCGCTGCGGATCGAGCTCGTCGAAACCCCCGAGGCGTACGTCGAATCCCCCGACGAGGGCGCCGATGCCGACGACCGCAACGCCGCCTCCTCCTTCCGCGCCGTCCTCCAGATGCACAGCCTGGCCGACGCCGCCCTGGTGGCCGACGCCGCCGACGTGTGGGCCGGGGCCGGGGCCGCCGCGGCCGCCTTCCCGCCGCGGGCCCGGATGGACGCCCTGCGCGCGCTGCGCCGCGCCGCGCGGCTGTGGCCCGCGCTCGACCCCTTGCTGGGCGCGGCCGTGCCGGACGCCGTCGGGCTCGCCGACGAGGAGGTCGCCGAACTGCTCGGGGCGGCTTCGCGCGCCCTGGCCGCCGAGGGGGTGCAGGTGCACTGGCCGCGCGGGTTCGCCCGTACCCTCACCGTCCGCGCTGTCGTCGGAGCGCCGGAACCCCCCGGTTCCACGGGCCCCGCGGACCGCACCGGCCCCGGCACCGGCCCTGGCACCGGCACCGCCCCTCCCCCGTCCACGCCCTCCACGCCCTCCGGACTGCTCTCCCCCGACGCTCTGCTCTCCTTCGGCTGGCGCTACACGCTCGGCGGCGGCCAGGGCGACCTGACCCCCGCCGAGCTCGACCGGCTCGCCGAGGCCAAGCGCCCCCTGGTCCGGCTGCGCGACCAGTGGGTCCTGATCGATCCCGCCGAGGCCCGCCGGGCCCGCGCCCGGCGCGACGGCAAGGTCTCCGGCGCGGACGCGCTGGCGGCCGTGCTCACCGGCTCGGCGGACCTGGACGGCAGACCGGTACCGGTCGAGGCCACGGGCGCCCTCGCACAGCTGCGGGCGCGGCTCACCGCCGACCCGTCGGGGGACGAGGGTCCCGACGCACCGCCGGAACTGCGGGCCGTCCTGCGCGACTACCAACTGCGCGGCCTGCGCTGGCTGGCCCGGATGACCTCGCTCGGCCTCGGCGCCTGCCTGGCCGACGACATGGGCCTCGGCAAGACCGTCACCCTCATCGCCCTCCACCTCCACCGCAACGCCCCGGAGCGGCCGGCCACCGCCGGGCCGACGCTCGTGGTGTGCCCGGCCTCGCTGCTGGGCAACTGGCAGCGGGAGATCGAGAAGTTCGCGCCGGGCACCCCGGTACGCCGTTTCCACGGCCCGGGGCGCAACCTCGCCGGTGTCACCGGCGGGTTCGTCCTGACCACGTACGGCACGATGCGCCTGGACGCGGCCACGCTCGCGGCCGCCCGCTGGGGCATGGTCGTCGCCGACGAGGCCCAGCACGTCAAGAACCCGCACTCCTCGACCGCCAAGGCCCTGCGCACCATCCCGTCCTCCGCCCGCGTGGCGCTGACCGGAACGCCCGTCGAGAACAACCTCTCCGAGCTGTGGGCCGTCCTCGACTGGACCACGCCCGGGCTCCTCGGCCGCCTCGGCACCTTCCGCAGCCGCTACGCCGACCCCGTCGAGAGCGGGCGCGACCCCAGGGCGGCCGCCCGACTGGGCGCGCTCGTCCGGCCGTTCCTGCTGCGCCGCAAGAAGTCCGACCCCGGGATCGCGCCCGAGCTGCCGCCCAAGACCGAGACCGACCACGCCGTCGCCCTCAGTCCGGCGCAGGCCGCGCTGTACGAGGCCGTCGTGCGCGAGACGCTCGCCTCGATCGCGGAGGCGGACGGCATGGAGCGGCGCGGCCTGGTGGTCAAGCTGCTCACCTCCCTCAAGCAGATCTGCAACCACCCCGCGCAGTACCTGCACGGGCACGGCGCGGGTCCCACGGGCGCCGCGGGCGGACGTTCCGGGAAGCTGGAACTCCTCGACGAGCTGCTGGACACGATCCTCGCCGAGGGCGGCTCGGTCCTCGTGTTCACCCAGTACGTGGCCATGGCCAGGATCCTGGAGACGCACCTCGCCGGGCGCGGGATCGCCGCACAGCTGCTGCACGGGGGGACGCCGGTGCCGCGCCGTGAGGAGCTGGTCGACCGCTTCCAGGACGGGCAGGTGCCCGTGTTCCTGCTGTCCCTCAAGGCGGCCGGCACCGGACTGAACCTGACCCGGGCCGGACACGTCGTCCACTACGACCGCTGGTGGAACCCGGCCGTCGAGGAACAGGCCACGGACCGCGCCTACCGCATCGGCCAGACCCAGCCCGTACAGGTCCACCGGATCATCGCCGAAGGCACCGTCGAGGACCGCATCGCCGAAATGCTGGCCCGCAAGCGGGCCCTGGCCGACTCCGTCCTCACGGGCGGCGAGGGCGCGCTGACCGAACTGACCGATGCCGAACTGGCCGAGCTCGTGGCACTGCGCCCGGCCGCGGGGAGTGACGGATGAGCAGCAGGGATCCGTACGAGAAGACCTTCGCGGCGCTCCCGCCCACCCCGCCCGGCCGCGGCTTCGCGCACACCTGGTGGGGCCATGCCTGGCTGCGCGCCCTGGAGGACAGCGCCCTGGACGGGGAGCAGGTCAAGAAGGGCCGCCGGTACGCGCGCACCGGCGCGGTGGGGGCGGTCTCGGTGCGCCCGGGCGGGCTGACCGCGGTGGTGCGCGACCGGGACGGGACGGCGCACCGCACCGACGTGCTGGTGCAGGAGTTCACGGAGGCGCAGTGGAACCGGCTGCTCGGGCTCGCGGCGGCCGAGTCGGGGCACATCGCGGCGCTCCTGGACCGGGAGGTGCCGCCGGAACTGGCCGAGGACGCGGCGGAGGCCGGGGTGGAGCTGCTGCCCGGCATCGGGGACCTCGACCCGCGGTGTGACTGCGGGGAGTGGGACCACTGCCCGCACACGGCGGCGCTGTGCTACCAGGTCGCCCGGCTGCTGGACCAGGACCCGTTCGTGCTGCTGCTCCTGCGCGGCCGCGGCGAACGGGCGCTGGTGCACGAGCTGGAGGAACGCAGCGTCGCGGGGGCCGAGGCGGACGACGCCGGCCCGGAACCCGCCGCGGCGGACCCGGCGGGCGTCCCTGCGGCAGCGGCGTACGCGGCCCACGCAGCCCGCACGGCCGCGGCCGCACTGCCCCCGCCGCCCGCCCTGCCGGAGGCGCCGGGCCAGCCGCCGACGCTGGACACGGAGGCCGAGCCGGACGGGCTGGACGTGGACGCGGTGGAGTTCCTGGCACAGGCCGCCGCGACCGAGGCGTACCGGCTGCTGGCACGCGCGCTGGCTCCCGGCCACGCCGAGCGCACCCCGTCGGCCCCGCTGACGCATGCCGAAGACGCCGTACGGCTCACGGCGGAGGCCGGCGACGTCCGGGTGCGGTCCCGCCTGGCGGCGGCTCTCGGCAGGGACCGGGCCGCGATGGAACTGGCCGTACGGGCCTGGGGCTTCGGCCGGGCACCGGCACTCGCGGCGCTGGAGGACGACTGGGCGCCGGACCGGGCGGGACTGGCCCGGGCCCGGGCGGCGCTCACCGCGGCCTGGGCGGACGAAGAGGCACCGGCGCTCCGCCGCGTCCGCGCCCGCTGGACCGCGGCGGACGCCGGGCTGCAGCTCCGGCTGGGCCGGGAGGGCCGCTGGTGGCCGTACCGCCGCGAGGCGGGGCGGTGGGTCCCGGCGGGGCCGTCGGCCCCGGACCCGGCCTCGGCCTGGACGGCGCTGGCCCCGGACTCCCCGTAGAACGGCGCCGCGGCGCGCACCCCGCGGGCGCCGGAACGGCGACGCGGCACGGGCCCGCGCGAAGGTCCGCGCCGACGGACTCGCCGAAGGCCTGGCCGGCGGACCGCTTGCCGGGGCCCGGATGCGGGACGACGATGGGGGCGCTCCAGGGGCCGCGGCACCACGGGAGGGTGACATGAGCGATCCGTTGGTGGCGCTGCCGGGCGGGACCGACCCCGTCGAGCGCACGCGGGAACTGCGGCGCGCGCACGCCGCGTTCACCCGGGACGGCCGGGTGGAGGCGCCGGTCCGGGCGGTGATCGCGCGGTCGTGGCGGCGGTGCGCCCGGGCCCGGGTCAGCCCCGAGTGCGCGCCCCGGGTGGAGTTGGCGGAGGCGGAGCTGTGCCGGTACCGCGCGGAGCATCCGCTGGCCCGGGCGATGCCGGTGTTCCGGGACCTCGTCGGGGCCTTCGCGGCGCACGGAGGCCATCTGCTGGCGGTGTGCGACGCGCGGGGCGGGCTGCTCTGGGTCGAGGGCGAGCCGGGCACCCTGCGGCGGGCGGAGCGGCTCGGCTTCGTCCCCGGAGCACGCTGGTCGGAGACGGCCATGGGCACCAACGCCCCCGGCACGGCCGTCGCGGTCGGCGAGCCCGTGCAGGTCTTCGGGGCGGAGCACTTCAGCCGCCGGGTGCACCCGTGGACGTGTGCGGCGGCTCCGGTGCGGGACCCGCGCACCGGCGGTGTGCTGGGCGCGGTGGACATCACCGGCGGCGACGGGCTCGCGCTGCCCCACTCGCTCGCCTTCGTACGGGCGGTGGCCCGGGCGGCGGAGGCCCAGTTGGCCCTCCTCGACCCGGAGCCGGACCCGGAGCCGGACCCGGCGTCCGGTGCCACCGGAGCCGCCGCGGACACGCTCACCGCGCTCGGCCGGGACGAGGCGCTGCTGGTATCGGGAGGCCGCACGGTGCGGCTGAGCCGCCGGCACAGCGAGATCATGGCGCTGCTCGCACACCACCCGGAGGGCCTGTCGGGTGAGGAGCTGGTGATCGCGCTCTACGAGAACGAGACCGTGTCACCGGTGACTTTGCGCGCCGAGATGTCACGGCTGCGCGGGCTCTTGGGCGACGGCGCACCGCTGTCGCGCCCCTACCGTACGGCCGTTCCGCTGGCGGCGGACTTCTCCGCCCTGACCCGGCGACTCGCCGGCGGGGCCGTCTCCGCCGCCCTGCACCGGTACCCCGGTCCCCTGCTGCCCGCTTCCACGGCGCCGGGCATCGTCCGGCTGCGCCGCCGCATCGAGGACCAGGCGCGGGCGGCGGTCGTCGCCCGGGCGGATGCCGGGCTGCTGACGGACTGGGTGTGCAGCCCGTGGGGCGCGGACGACCCGGAGGCCTGGCAGGCGCTCGCGCACGCGCTGCCACCCGGGCGCCGGGCTGCGGCGCTGGCCCGCGTGCGCGCCCTGGACCTCGAACTGGGCCCGCGGCAGGGTGCCGTACGCCCCGAGGCGGTCCGGAGCGGGCGTGCAACCCGGTCGCAACCCGTGGGCCCCTAGCGTCCTCACGAGCGCTGCCGACGGCGGCGGCGCCCGGCTGGGGAGGACTCCGTGACCCGATACGCTGCGCCCGGAACCGAGGGGGCGCTCATGTCGTACGCGTCCCGCTACGGCCACTTCATCGGCGGCGAGTACGTCGAACCGGTCCGTGGCAGGTACTTCGCCAACCCCTCCCCCGTCAACGGCGAGGCGTTCACGGAGGTCGCGCGCGGGACCGCCGAGGACGTCGAAGCGGCACTGGACGCGGCCCACGCGGCCGCCCCGGCCTGGGGGCGCACCTCCGTCGCGGAGCGGTCCACGATCCTGCTGCGCGTCGCGGACCGGATGGAACAGAACCTGGAGGCCCTGGCCGTCGCCGAGACCTGGGAGAACGGCAAGCCGGTCCGGGAGACCCTGGCGGCCGACATCCCTCTGGCCGTCGACCAGTTCCGCTACTTCGCGGGCGCGCTGCGCGCGCAGGAGGGGGCGCTCAGCCAGATCGACGACGACACGGTGGCCTACCACTTCCACGAACCGCTGGGCGTGGTCGGCCAGATCATCCCGTGGAACTTCCCGATCCTGATGGCGGTGTGGAAGATCGCGCCGGCCCTGGCGGCCGGTAACACGGTGGTGCTCAAGCCGGCCGAACAGACGCCGGTCTCGGTGCACTTCTGGCTGAGCCTGGTGGCCGACCTGCTGCCGCCGGGTGTGGTGAACATCGTCAACGGCTTCGGCGAGGAGGCCGGCAAGCCCCTCGCCTCCAGCCCGCGCGTGGCGAAGATCGCGTTCACCGGCGAGACGTCCACGGGGCGGATGATCATGCAGTACGCGGCGCAGCACCTGAAGCCGGTCACGCTGGAACTCGGCGGCAAGAGCCCCAACCTCTTCTTCGACGACATCTGGACGACGGACGACGAGCTGCGCGACAAGGCGCTGGAGGGCTTCACGATGTTCGCCCTCAACCAGGGCGAGGTCTGCACGAGCCCCTCGCGCGCGCTGATCGAGCGCGGCCGGTACGCGGACTTCCTCGACGCGGCCGTCGCCCGCACCGAACTGATCGTGCCGGGACACCCGTTGGACACGGCGACGATGATCGGCGCGCAGGCGTCGCAGGAGCAGCTGCGGAAGATCCTGTCGTACGTGGAGATAGGCCAACGGGAGGGCGCCAAGATCCTCACGGGCGGGGCGCGCATCGACCACGGCGGAGACCTGGCGGGCGGCTACTACGTCCAGCCGACCGTGTTCGAGGGCGACAACCGCATGCGGATCTTCCAGGAGGAGATCTTCGGGCCGGTGGTGTCGGTGACCTCGTTCCAGGACTTCGACGACGCCGTACGGATCGCCAACGACACGGCGTACGGCCTGGGCGCTGGCGTGTGGACCCGTGACGTCAACACGGCCTACCGCGCGGGCCGCGCGATCCAGGCGGGCCGCGTGTGGACGAACTGCTACCACGCCTACCCGGCCCACGCGGCCTTCGGCGGCTACAAGCAGTCCGGCATCGGCCGCGAAACCCACAAGATGATGCTGGAGCACTACCAGCAGACGAAGAACCTTCTGGTGTCCTACTCACCGAAGAGGCTGGGCTTCTTTTAGAGAGCCGGAAAGGGGCGCCTGACCTGGGGTTTGAGGCGCGACGGCTGACTGACCGTCACTCACACGCTATTGACGCGCACTTGGGTTCCGGGTTGTTGCTCGAGGGGCGGTACCGCGAGGATGCCGCGGCGGTGTTCGCGGTCTTGCTCAAGGCGGTCGACGGCTCATGGGCGAAGCGCCTGGGCGGCGGGCCACGCCGGGCCGGACAGCCTGTAAAGACCGGCGCTGCTGCGTGCACGGGGTGGGCAATGCGCTCCACATGCATCCCGTGAGCCTGGCCGGTGTCCGCCCCGACGACCTCCTGAGAGACAAGGAGGCCGGGGCCGTTCTCCGAGGAAGCCGTTGGTCTGGTAGTCGGTGGTCTGCCACCGGGCTGCCGCCCTGCGGTCGTCGGGCGCCGGGGGAGCTCGACTGGCGAAGGCTCGCCGTACTTCATGACGCAGATGCCCGCACGGTCGCGGCGTAGACCTCGATCGCCGACTGCGGTGCGCGCCCGAGCAGCGCCCGCAGCTCGCCCCGGGGAAGCGCAGCCCCGTCCAGGAATCCGCCGGCGATCGCCGAGTATGTCCCGACCAGCATCGGCACCTGGAACGCATGGCTCACCGAGCCCGCGAGAGCCTCCCGCGCCGTGGCGAGCGAGGAGGGTTCGTACGAGCCGCCGACCGCGGCCGCCAGCTCGGCACCCCCGAAAGCCACCTCGCCGACCAGTTCGTACACTTTGCCGGCGTGTGCTGCGGGATCCGTGGAGACCGTGGCCGCCACCTCCGCCAGGTCCGCGCGGGCCGCTGCGGCGAGGCGGACCCGGCCCAGTGGCGCGGTGATCGTCAGGTCCGGGTCGCCCGGCGCTGCGATGGCGGCGAGGAACTCCGCGTACAGGCCGTTGCGAAGAATCGTCCAGTTTACGGAGGACCAACGCAACCGGCGCTCGGTCCAGCGGTGGGCGAGTGCGTACGCCAGATGGTCGCCGTCCCCGCTGAGACTGGTGTAGACGATGTGGCGCACACCCGCCTTCTCCGCTGCCGAGATGGCCGCTTCGTGGCGGCGGATGACGATGTCGTCCTCACCCTCGCCTGCCGAGATGAGCAGGAGGGTGTCGATCCCGGAGAAGTCGAGCGATGCCGGGTCGTCGAAATCGACATGCCGTTCGCCCTCCGCGGGTCTGCGGGTTCCGAGCACCACGTCGTCCCTGCCTGCGAAGTGCCCTGCAACCAACGTACCGAGTCCGCCGGAAGCGCCTGTGATCAGGAGCATGGGATGGTTCCCCCTCATGTCGTGGTTGTCACCGATGACTGAAACCATGATCACCGGCGGCAGACGACCGCATAAGGAGGCACTTTCATGTCAGCAGGGCACACAGCGGTAACCACCACCCCGGGGGTGGATCACTCGGCTGACCTCGTGATCAGCTGCGAAACCCCGCAGGACGAGTGCGGGGTCCGGGACGTCCTGGACCGGCTCGGCGACAAGTGGTCCGTCTACGTCATGGTCGAACTCACCGCAGGTGTACGTCGCTTCAAGGAGCTTCAGCGGTTGATCCCCGGTGACATCTCGCAGCGCATGCTCACTCTCACTGTGCGCCGTCTAGAGCGCGACGGCCTCGTCAAGCGCACCGTTCACCCGACCATTCCACCGCAGGTCGAGTACGAGCTGACCGACATGGGCCGCAACCTGAGCCACCTCATCAAGGCCATCGCCGACTGGTCCATCGGCCATCGCGCCCCCATCGCCGATGCCCGGGCCGCCTTCGACGCGAGACTCGAGGCTCAGTAACGCATGCGCCCGAATCCAGCCGTGCCGACGCCGCCCGAGCACGGCCCCCGCGCCGCGCTCAGTGCCTCGACGCGGGCCCCGACCGCTCGGTTCCAGAAGCGCCCGCCGCCCGGAAGTGGGATCACTTCTCACACTCAGATCCGTACCTGAGGCTGCCTTCAGGTACCGACGGCTGTGACGCCGAACATCAGGGTGCGGCGGCTGACGTCGTAGTGCACGGTCGGCGTGTTGCGCAGGAGGTCCTGGAGGACGTCGGCGTCGTCGATGTCGACGGTCAGCACCTCTTCCCAGGCGCCTTCGTCGAGTACGAGTTGCAGGGTGAGAGTGCCCTTTTCCGCGGGCTCGCCGGCAACCCAGCTGAACTGGTAGTGGCTGAGTTGACGGACCTTGATGCTGTCGTCCGTGACGGGCTGCGTCACCTTGGTCGTGGCGGCTCTGGCCATGGTGTCTCTCCTCGCGTGGATGATTTCGGGTACGGGTACGGGTGCGGACTGGGCTTCCCCGGGCCCGTGGGCAGCTCTTGGCGGGCGTGCTGAGGTGCGTGAGTGACCAGCCGAAGGGTCAGGCCGGCGACTTGCCGGGCCTGGCCGGTGATCTCAGCAGTGGCCGTTCATCGCGCGGTGGTGGCTCGCACGGCGTACGGCGGCCAGACCGGTTCCTCCGGCCATGGCCAGGGGCGAGGCGGCACGGCGCAGCATCCCCGCCTTCTGCTGCTCAGGGCGCTGCTGCTCTCCGTGCAGGGCGTTGAGCACCACCATCCCGGCGGTCAGTGCCGGCAGGGCCCACTGCAGCATCGCGAGGTGGCGCTGTGCCCGCTCAAGTTCCACGGGGTGGCCGTCGGCCGCCTCTTGATCCTGGGAGTCGGGGGACGAGGCGAGCTCGATCTTCTTGCCCAGGGTTCGGCTGTAGGCGGTGGCGGCGAGCGCGGCTCCGGTGAGGACCGTCTTGGCGATGGTGGAGGCGCCGACGCCGCTCTGGTGGGCCACCCGGGCACTGTTGGCCCCCAGCAGGGCGGCGCCGCCTACCAGATGGGCGCCGATCGCGGCCGCGTTGACCGGTGTCCAGGCGGCCCAGCCGATGCTGGCGATCCGGGAGGCGAGGGCCGGCTCCTCGACGGCGGTGCGCGCCGCTTTGTTCAACCCGACGGCGCCCATGAGAGAGCCTCCGAACCAGGCCGCCAGGCCGAGGTCGTGAAGACTGCGCATGACCGTGTTGCGTTCAGACATTTGCGTCCTTCCAGACACACGTGTCCCTGCGGTCGCAGGGCTCCGCAATCAGGCTCATGGTGATCGGCCGCACCGGCCAGACGAGACGCCCACCTGGGCTAATACCACCCCGCAAACTCCGGTGACGACGGTTACTGCCCAGCAGTCGCCGCTCAAGCCAGGCCTCTTCTTGCCGTCCAATGTGAGGGATGCATATGCCTTTGCCTTAAAATTACGGCCGGTCTTCGCAGGGTGCGCGCGTTTCGCGTCGCCACCGCCGCGTGGAGGGAAGAGCGTGTCGCGCGGTCGCAGGCGGGAAGCGGCGACCTATGGAAATCTTGGCTTCGCTGCGCAACGGTGATCATCGGCTGACCAAACGGATGGCCGCCTGGGATTCGGTCTGGGCCCGCCGGGTGCTGCCGCCGGTCGAGGAGGCGGCCGAACACACGAAACTGTGGTGGGCCGCCGCCGTGATCATGGCGGCCGGCGGGCGCTGGCGGGGCCGCAAGGCTGCGGCCGCCGGTGTCACGGCGATGGCAGTGGCGGAGCTGCTGTCCAACGGGGTCGCCAAGAAGCTCGTCGAGCGCCCCAGACCGCCCAAGCAGTGGATACCGCACGACGATGTCGAGGACCGGCCCGACAGCTCCTCCTTCCCCTCCGGGCACACTGCCGCCGCAGTGGCGTTCACCGCGGCCGTCGTCCCGGCCTGGCCGTGGGCGGGTGCCGCCTGCGCCGTCCCTGCGGTGCTGGTCGCGGTCCAGCGCGTCCACAGCGGCGCGCACTACCCCTCTGACGTCGCCGCAGGTGCCGCCGTCGGGCTGGCCGCGGCCGCACTCGTCCGGGCAACACCCCGCCTGCTCATCCGCCACCTGCCCTGACCCCGACCCGCCCCGCCGCCATGGGCCATCGGTCAGAGGTCCCGTCCGTGCCGACCAAGATCCGGTCCATACGCGGACCAACCGCCTGCCGCTTGGCCACATCGTGGCCATTTCCGCTGGTCAGCGGCCATGCGCGGTGTGTACCACCAGCAGACGAAGAACCCATGGGCAAGTTGCTTCCCAAAGAACCTGGGCTTGCTCCAAGCGATCAGGAACGGCGCTTGACCTGGGCCATGGACACGATCGGGCCCCGTCCTCCCGACGGCGGCGGCTCCCACCAGCCCGGGGCCGCCCGGAGACGGCGGGCGGGGAGTACGGCGCCTCCTCGCCCGCCGCCGGCTCATGAAGCGCCGCTCCGCGAGGGCGGCGGTTCCGGCTCCCGGGTGGTGACTACGGTTCGCGCCCGGAGAACGCGGCATCGAAGGAGGCGCTCGGCGGGTCGAAGTCGAACCGCTTGAGGTGGGCGAGCGCCTCGGGTGCTCCGGTCAGCCGGTCCATCCCCGCGTCCTCCCACTCCACCGAGATCGGGCCGTCGTATCCGATGGAGCGCAGCATCCGGAAGACGTCCTCCCACGGGACGTCGCCGTGTCCGGCCGAGACGAAGTCCCATCCGCGCCTCGGGTCGCCCCACGGCAGGTGGGAGCCGAGCCTGCCGTTGCGTCCGTCGAGGCGTTTGCGGGCCTCCTTGCAGTCGACGTGGTAGATGCGGTCCCGGAAGTCGTAGAGGAAGCCGACCGGGTCGAGGTCCTGCCAGACGAAGTGGCTCGGATCGAAGTTGAGCCCGAACGCGGCCCGGTTCCCGACGGCTGCCAGGGCCCGCTCGGTCGTCCAGTAGTCGTACGCGATCTCGCTGGGGTGCACTTCGTGGGCGAAGCGGACGCCCTCGGTGTCGAACACGTCGAGAATGGGGTTCCAGCGCTCGGCGAAGTCCTCGTAGCCCCGCTCGATCATGCGCTCGGGGACGGGCGGGAACATGGCCACCAGGTGCCAGATCGAGGATCCGGTGAAGCCGACGACGGTGTCGACGCCGAAGGCCGCGGCTGCTCGGGCGGTGTCCTTCAGTTCGGCCGCCGCACGTCTGCGCACCCCCTCCGGGTCGCCGTCGCCCCAGATCCGGCCGGGCAGAATGCCCTGGTGGCGTTCGTCGATGGGGTCGTCGCAGACGGCTTGGCCGACCAGGTGGTTGGAGATCGCCCAGCACCGCAGGCCGTACTTCTCCAGCAGGGTCCGACGGCCGTCCACGTAGGACGGGTCGGACAGTGCCTTGTCGACCTCGAAGTGGTCGCCCCAGCAGGCGAGTTCGAGGCCGTCATAGCCGTGGTCGCGGGCGAACGCACAGACTTCCTCAAGCGGCAGGTCGGCCCACTGTCCGGTGAACAGCGTGAAGGAACGGGGCATCGGCTCTTCTCCTCGGTCAGATCCGAGCACCCGCACGCCCGGCGCCGGGCGCCGGGGCGAGCAGGGGAACGGGCGTGTAGACGGCGTTCTTCGCAGCGCTCTCCTCCACGGCGGCCAGCACCCGCTGGACCTGGAGACCGTCCGCGAACGACGGCGCGGGGTCCGTTCCCGCCGCGATGGACACCACCAGGTCGCGCGCCTGGTGGGCGAAGGTGTGTTCGTACCCCAGGACGTGGCCCGGCGGCCACCACGCCTCCAGGTAGGGATGCTCGGGCTCGGTGACCAGGATGCGCCGGAAGCCGGCGATGGCGGCCGGTTCACGGTGGTCGTGGTAAAGCAGCTCGTTGAGCCGTTCCAAGTCAAAGGCGATGGAGCCGAGTTCACCGCTCACTTCCAGGCGGAGGGCGTTCTTGCGGCCCGGCGCCATCCGGCTCGCCTCGAACGTCGCGAGCGCCCCGGATGCGAGGCGGCCGGTGAACACGGCCGCGTCGTCGACGGTGACGGGTCCCCGCCCGGAGCCGCCGGGCGCGCTCAGCCCGGCCGATGCTCCCGCGGGCAGTGGCCGCTCCCTGACGAACGTCTCCAACTGTGCGGACACCCCGACGAGCGGCTCTCCGGCCAGGAACTGGGCGAGGTCGACGATGTGGGCCCCGAGGTCTCCCAGTGCGCCGGAGCCGGCGCGCCGTCGGTCGAGCCGCCAGGTCAGGGGGAACTCGGGATCGACGAGCCAGTCCTGGAGGTACGTCAGCCGTACGTGGCGCAGGGCGCCGATCCGCCGCTCCGCGATGAGGCGTCGGGCATGGGCGATGGCCGGTACCCGGCGGTAGTTGAAGCCGACCATGGCCACCTGGCCGCGCGCCCCGGCCCGCTCGGCGGCCTCCGCCATGGCCTCGGCCTCGGCGACCGTGTTGGCCAACGGCTTCTCGCACAGCACGTGTTTGCCCGCGTCGAGCGCCGCGATCGCGATCTCCGCGTGCCGGTCGCCCGGCACGCAGATGTCGACGAGGTGCACGTCATCGCGTGCCACCAGTGCCCGCCAGTCGGTCTCCGCCGCCGCCCAGCCGTGTTTGTCCGCCGCCGCGCGCACGGCAGTACGGTCGCGGCCGGCCATGGCGGCGAGTACCGGGCGCAGCGGCAGGTCGAACACGCGGGCCGCGGTGCGCCACCCCTGGGAGTGCGCGGCGCCCATGAACGCGTATCCGATCAGACCGACGCCGAGCGTCGGCGGCGCCGTCTCGCTGTGCCTGTCCTGCATGGGTCTCCTCTCGCGGGCACCGGACGCGGCCGGTGCGAAGGGCGGTTCCGTGGAGCGCTGAGGGCTGGGGGCCCCGCCCGGGTCGGGATCGGCGGTCCTGGGGGGTGCGGGAGTCCGCCCGGGCGGACTCCCGCACCGTCAGTTGAAGCCGACCGGCAGGTACTCGTCGACGTTGTCCTTCGTCACCACGGCCGAGTAGAGGGTCACGGAGGACGGGATCTCCAGCTCAGCCATGCCGCTGATGCCGCGGCCCTGTCCGAGGGCGCGGGCCAGGTCGATGGCGGAGGCGGCCATGGTCGGCGGGTAGAGGACCGTGGCCTTCAGCACGCTGTCGTCGGCCTTGATGGCGTCCATGGCGGACCGGGCTCCTGCGCCGCCCACCATGAGGAAGTCCTTGCGTCCGGCCTGGGCGATGGCGCGCAGTGCGCCGATCCCCTGGTCGTCGTCATGGTTCCAGAGCGCATCGAACGCCGGCTGGGCCTGTAGCAGCTGGGCCATCTTGGCCTGACCGGACTCCACGGTGAACTCGGCGGCCTGACGGGCCACCTTGGTGATGTTGGGATAGTTCTTGAGGGCGTCGTCGAAGCCCTGGGTGCGCTGCCTGGTGAGTTCCAGGTTGTCGAGGCCCGCCAGTTCCACGACCTTGGCGTCGGGCTTGTCCTTGAGCTTCTCGCCGATGTAGCGGCCGGCGTTGAGGCCCATTCCGTAGTTGTCGCCCCCGATCCAGCACCGGTAGGACTGCGGGGAGGCGAAGACCCGGTCCAGGTTGACGACGGGGATCCCGGCCGCCATGGCCTGCAGTCCGAGCTGGGTGAGCGCCTTGCCGTCGGCGGGCAGGATCACCAGGACGTCGACCTTCTTGTTGATCAGGGTCTGGATCTGGCCGATCTGGGCGGCCGTGTCGTTCGAGCCCTCGGTGATCTCCAAAGTGACGTCGGCGTACGTCTTCGCACGGTCCTTGGCGTTCTGGTTGATGGCATTGAGCCAGCCGTGGTCGGCCTGCGGTCCGGCGAAGCCGATGGTGATGGCCTTTCCCGGCTTGTCGGTGGCCCCGGGGGCGTTCTGGGGCGCGGCGGCCTTGCTCTTGGGCTCGTTGCTGGTGCAGGCCGTCAGGAGCGTTCCGGCGGAGACGGCGGCGGTTGCGAGGAGCAGTCCTCTGCGGCTGGGGGTACGGCTTTCGGGCATGGCGGATCTACCTCTTCGGCTAGTCGGTCCGGGCGCGAGGTACCGGACCGGGCGAGGGCGGGGCGGAGGGGCGAGGGCGGGGACGGACGGCGATGTGGGCGCCGAGGGCCGTGGCGCGGGGACCGTACGGATCGGTGGACGCCGGGCTCCGGCGGCCCCGGCAGCGTTCGGCCGGGTCAGTCGTCGCGAAGGGTGCGGCGCTGGATGAGGACCGCGGCGACGATGATCGCGCCCTTGGCGATCTGCTGGACGGCGCTCTCCAGGTTGTTCAGGGCGAAGATGTTGGTGATCGTGGTGAAGACCAGGACGCCGAGCACCGAGCCGACGATGGTGCCGCGGCCGCCGCTGAGCAGGGTGCCGCCGATGATGGCCGCGGCGATGGCGTCGAGTTCGTAGAGGTTGCCGTTGGTGTTCTGTCCGGAGCCGGCCAGCACGATCAGCATGAACGCGGCGATGCCGCAGCACAGTCCGGACAGGAGATAGAGGTGGAGGCGCTGGCGGCGTACGTCGATGCCCGCCAGTCGTGCGGCCTCCGCGTTGCCGCCCACGGCCACCGTTCGGCGGCCGAAGGTGGTGCGGTTGAACAGGATCCAGCCGACGAGGGCGACGGCCGCGAAGACCAGGGCGAGTGGCGGTACGCCGAGGATGTAGGCGTCCTTCACCCCGAGGTCGAGGACCGAGTCGACCGTGACGATCTGGGTCTTGCCTTCGGTGAGCTGGAGGGCGAGGCCACGGGCGGAGGCGAACATCGCGAGGGTGGCGATGAAGGGGACCATGCCGCCGTACGCGACGAGGAGTCCGTTCACCAGTCCGCAGCCGACCCCCACGGCGATGGCGGTGAAGAGGATGCCGGCGAACCCGTACTCCTGGGTGGCCACCGTGGTGGCCCAGACCGATGCCAGGGCCACGATCGCCCCCACCGACAGGTCGATGCCACCGCCGGTGATGACGAAGGTCATGCCGACGGTGACCACGCCGATGATGGAGGCCTGCGTCAGGACGAGTTGCAGGTTGCTCATGGCGAGGAACGCCTCGGGCCGGGTGACGCCTCCGACGGCGACGAGGGCGGCGAGGACGCCGAGCAGGGACAGGTTGCGCACGTCCGGGCGGACGCCGAGGGGTCGGTGCGCCGCGGACTTCCGGTCCGGCGCGGGCGGGGCGGGCGCGACGGGCGCCTCCTGCCCCGCCGGAGTGGCTGACTGCGTCATGCCGTCGGGCTTCCTTCCATCACGAGATCGAGCACGCGGTGTTCGTCGAGGTCCCGGGCATCGCAGGTGTGCACGACGCTGCCCTCACGAAGTACCAGTACGCGGTCGGCGAGGCCGAGGACTTCGGGTACCTCGCTGGATACGAGCAGGACGGCGAGGCCGTCGTCGGCCAGTCGCCGTATGACGGCGTACAGTTCGGCGCGGGCGCCGACGTCCACCCCGCGGGTCGGTTCGTCCAGCAGCAGGATTCTGCAGCCGCGCAACAGCCAGCGGGCGAGCACCGCCTTCTGTTGGTTTCCGCCGGACAGGGTCCGGACCGGGGTGTCGGGGTTGTCGGGTCGCAGGGACAGTTCGCGGGTGGCCCGCTGAGCCGCGGCCCGCTCCCGCCGGCGGTCGAGCCAGCCGGCGCGGGAGAAGCGGGAGAGCGTGGAGACGGTGACGTTGCGAGTGACGGACTCCATCATCAGCAGGCCTTGCGCCTTGCGTTCCTCGGGGGCGAGGCCGATGCCGGCGCGGACCGCGGCGCGGACACTCGCCGGCCGCAGGGGGACGCCGTCGACGATCACCCGCCCGGCGGTGGGCCTGCGCGCGCCGTAGACCGTTTCCAGGATCTCACTGCGTCCCGACCCGACGAGCCCGGCGAGTCCCACGATCTCGCCGGGCCGCACTTCCAGGTCGAGGGGGCCGAACTCGCCCTGCCGGGACAGTCCTTCGACGCGCAGGACGGGCTCGGCCGTGGTGGGGCCGGATCGCTGGGTGCGCGGCGGAAAGACGTGCTCGACGTCGCGGCCGGTCATCAGCGTCACGACCGTGTCGGTGGAGGTGGACTCGGCGGGCAGTCCGCCCGCGACGGTCCGGCCGTCCTTGAGGACGGTGACGCGGTCCCCGATGCGGCGGATCTCCTCGAGGCGGTGGGAGATGTATATGACGGCGACGCCCTCTTCGGTCAGGTCACGGACGGTCCTGAACAGGGAGTCGACCTCCTCGGGATCGAGGGCCGCGGAAGGCTCGTCCATGACGATGAGCCGTACCTCGTGGGAGAGCGCGCGGGCCATGGAAACGATCTGCTGCTGGGCGGCGGAGAGCTCACCGGCCGGACGGGCGGGGTCGATCTCACCGTGGCCGAGCCGTCCGAGCAGCTCGGCGGCCCCGGTTCGGGCGGCGCGCGTGCGGACGAAGAGGCGGGCGGTGGTGGGCTCGTGGCCGAGGAAGATGTTCTCGGCCACGGAAAGCCCCTCGACCAGGTCGAGTTCCTGGTAGATGGTGGCGATTCCCAGGCGCATGGCCGCGATCGGGGAGCTCAGCGACACCTTCTCGCCGCGCCAGGCAATCTGCCCCGCGTCCGGCTGGTGCACGCCGGCGAGGATCTTGATCAGGGTGGACTTGCCGGCGCCGTTCTGTCCCAGGACGCAGTGGACGTCTCCGGCGCGGACCTCCAGGTCCACGCCGTCGAGGGCCCGGACGCCGGGGAAGGACTTGGTGATGCCCGACATGGTGAGCAGGGGCGGTTCGGGTGCCATGACGATTCCTCGGCTGGGTGCGGGGCCGTGAGCGGGCAGGGCGAGCGGGGCGGCACGGGGGCGGGAGCGGTGGCCGGGTGCGCCGGGACGCACGCGGTTCGGGAGCGGGCACGTCGCCGGGGGCGCTCCGGCGGCATGCTCCACCCCGTGGGACGCCACCCGCCGGGCAAACCGGTGGCGCGGGTCGTGGGGCGGTGCCGGACTCGGCGCCGTGCGTGCCGGCCGGCCCGGGTCAGGCGGGCGAGAACAGGTGGTCGCTGATGAGACGTGCCGCGCCGATCACACCGGCGGTCGAGCCCAGCTCGCCCAGGACGATCGGCAGGTTCCTGGTCGCCAGTGGAAGGGAGCGCCGGTACACCTGGGTGCGCACGCTCGCCAGGAGCGTGTGCCCGAGTCCCGTCACCCCTCCCCCGATCACGACCATCCCCGGGTTGAAAAAGCTCACGAGGCCCGCGATGACCTGACCGACCCGGTCACCGCCCGCCCTGATCAGGTCCAGCGCCGCGGCGTCGCCCGCGACAGCCGCCGCGGAGACGTCCTCCGCCGTCAGCTTCCCGGCGGCCTCCAGCCGTGCGGCGAGTTCGGGCGAACGCCCGCCGCGCGCAGCGTCCTCGGCGTCGCGTGCGAGCGCCGCGCCGCTGAAGTGGGCTTCCAGGCAACCCCTGTTGCCGCAGCCGCACACCCGGCCCTCCGGATCGACCTGGATGTGCCCGATGTCACCGGCGCTGCCCGTCGGACCACGGTGGACGTTCCCTCCGGCGATGATGCCGCAGCCGATTCCGGTGCCGATCTTGACGTAGAGGAAATCGCTCACGGACCGGGCCACACCCGTGTGCTGCTCCCCCATGGCCATCAGGTTCGCGTCGTTGTCGACCATCACGGGGCAGCCCAGTTCCTGGCTGAGTGCCTCCCTGACGGGGAACCCGTCCCACCCGGGCATGATCGGAGGAGCTACCGGGACGCCCTCGGGAAAGCGGACCGGGCCCGGTACCCCGATGCCCGCACCGTCCAGGCCGTCGGCCGGACCGGACGCCTTGAGTTTGGCGGTCATCGACAGAACCTGCTCGAAGACCGCGACGGGTCCTTCGCGTACGTCCATGGAATGGTTGAGGTGCCCCAGGATCTCCAACTCGGCGTTGGTCACCGCGACGTCGATGGAGGTGGCGCCGATGTCCACGGCCAGGAAGCGCAGGGTCGGCGTCAGACGGATGTTGTGCGAGCGACGGCCGCCACGTGACGCCGCGAGACCGTCCGCGACCACGAGTCCCGTCTCCAGGAGCCGTTCGACTTCGACCGCGAGCTTGGATCGCGAGAGGTCGACCCGATCACCCAGCTCCGCACGCGAGCTGGGCCCGCCGTCCCGCAGGAGTCGGAGCAGTCGTGCCTGATGTGCGTTGCCGGGCCGGGCCGTCATGCGTCGCACGTGTCCCTCCTCTGCACTGGTGGTTCCCCTACTGGGGCCCGAGCCGCCAACTCGCGCTGTGCGCCCGTGCTTTCGAGGGAACGTAGCAGCACTCCCTCCGGCGCGGAAGAACTTGCGCACGGTTCCGTTCGACTTTCACCGGAGTGAGGACAAAGACCGTCGCGCCGCCGCCCGGCACGGCGGAGCCCCGTCGTCCACCGCGCTCCGAAGACGGCTTTGTCCCGTGGATGGAGAAAGGCGGGAGAACATGCGCGCACCGGGTTACGGACTCCGACGAAGCCCGCTAACTTCCCTGGAACAGCCCGGCGTTGGAGCTGACGACCGGTCCTGACGGCGTGACGGCGCACGCCCCTGGATACGCACGGTGGCCCCTTGAGGCTGCCGCCACCCCCTCTTACTTCAGGAGAGCTCTGTGCGCATGAGCCCGCCCGGACACAGACGCGTCCGCTTCCTACTGACCGCCATGGCCTGCGCCATCGGCTGTCTCCTTCCGGTGCCGCCGGCCTCCGCGGCACCCACGCACGGGAGCGGCGCGTCACGCGCGTCGGCCCCATACGACTTCCAGCAGGTCACCCTGGCCAAGGGGGTCGCCGAGATGGGCGAGCCCATGACACTCGCGGTGCTTCCCGACCGCTCGGTCCTGCACACCTCGCGCGACGGCACCCTGCGCAGGACGGATGCGGCGGGAAACACCACCGTGGCCGGCAAGGTCGAGGTGTACAGCCACGACGAGGAAGGTCTTCAGGGCGTCGCGGCCGACCCCGGCTTCGCGACCAACCGCTACATCTACCTCTACTACGCGCCGCGACTCTCCACCCCGGGCGGCGATGCCCCGGCAGACGGCACGGCCGCCGACTTCGCCCCGTACGACGGCGTCAACCGGCTCGCCCGGTTCGTCCTGAAGACCGACGGCACCCTGGATCTCGCGAGCGAGAAGAAGATCCTCGACGTGCCCGCCTCCCGTGGTCTGTGCTGCCACGTCGGCGGCGACATCGACTTCGACGCGGCCGGCAACCTGTACCTGTCTTCGGGCGACGACACCAACCCGTTCGCCTCGGACAGCTACACCCCGATCGACGAGCGTCCCTCCCGCAACCCCGCCTACGACGCCCAGCGTTCCGCCGGCAACACCAACGACCTGCGCGGCAAGGTGCTGCGGATCAAGGTCAACGCCGATGGGTCGTACTCGATTCCGAGTGGCAACCTCTTCCCGCCCGGCACCGCGAAGACCCGTCCCGAGATCTACGCGATGGGTTTCCGCAACCCCTTCCGGATGAGCGTCGACAGGGCCACGGGAATCGTGTACCTCGGCGACTACGGCCCCGACGCCGGCAGCGCCAGCCCCTCGCGCGGCCCCGGCGGCCAGGTGGAGTTCAACCGGATCTCCCAGGCGGGCAACTACGGCTGGCCGTACTGCACCGGTGACAACGACGCCTACGTCGACTACAACTTCGCCAACGGCACCTCGGGCTCCGCCTTCGACTGCGCAGCTCCCAGGAACAGCTCGCCGAACAACACGGGCCTGACCGATCTGCCCCCGGCCAGGCCCGCCTGGATCCCCTACGACGGCGGATCCGTACCGGAGTTCGGCAACGGCTCGGAGTCCCCGATGGGCGGCCCGGTGTACCGCTACGACGCCGCTTCGACCTCCGGGGTGAAGTTCCCGCAGGAGTACGACGGTGACTACTTCGCCGGCGAGTTCGGCCGCCGCTGGATCAAGCGGATCGAGTCCGACGGCACCGGCACCGTGCAGGCCATCGAGCCGGTCGCCTGGAGCGGCACCCAGGTGATGGACATGGCCTTCGGCCCCGACGGCGCCCTGTACGTCCTCGACTACGGCACCGGCTATTTCAACGGCGACGAGAACTCGGCCCTGTACCGCATCGAACACGTTACGGACGGTCTCGCACCGACCGCGCAGGCCAAGGCCACCGTCACCTCCGGCACGGCACCCCTGCCCGTCTCGTTCTCCTCGGCGGGCAGCACCGACCCGGACGGCGGCGCCCTCGGCTACACCTGGACCTTCGGTGACGGCGCCACCTCCACCGCCGCCAACCCTTCCCACACCTACACCTCCAACGGCCAGTACACGGCCACGCTGAAGGTCACGGACCCCACCGGAAAATCAGCGACGGCATCGGTGCAGATCACGGTCGGGAACACCGCTCCCACGGTGAAGCTGGAGCTGCCCGTGACCGGGAGCATCTACGACTTCGGCGCTGCGATCCCCTTCAAGGTGACGGTCACCGACCCGGAGGACGGCGCCGTCGACTGCTCCAGGGTGAAGGTCACCTTCGTCGTCGGGCACGACAGCCACGGCCATCCGCAGACCTCGGCCACCGGCTGCTCCGGCACGCTCCGGACCCTGGCGGACGGCGAGCACGACCCCAACGCGAACATCTTCGGCGTCATCGACGCCGAGTACACCGACAAGGGCGCGAACGGCCAGCCCGCGCTCACCTCGCACGACCAGCACGTCACCCAGCCGACCCACCGGCAGGCCGAGCACTACGGCGCCTCCGCCGGTGTCCAGGTGGTCACCCACGCGCCGGCGCACGGCGGCAAGACCGTCGGCTACATCGAGAACGGCGACTGGATCTCCTTCAGTCCGTACGCGCTCGACAAGGTGACGCGCTTCACCGCGCGGGTCTCCTCGGCGGGCACGGGCGGCACGATCGAGGTGCGCGCCGGATCCCCGGCCGGCACGCTGCTCGGCACGGCCGTCGTGCCGGTCACGGGCGGCTGGGAGACCTTCCAGGACGTCACGGCCACGCTCGGCAACCGGCCCGCCGGCTCGACGACGCTCTACCTCGTCTTCAAGGGGGGCAGCGGTTCGCTGTTCGACATCGACGAGTTCTCCTTCACCACCTCCCCCAGCGGTACCGGTCCCGGTGAAGTGACGGGGGTCAACGGGAAGTGCCTGGACATCGACGACGCCGGCACGGCCGACGGGACGCAGGCGCAGATCTGGACGTGCAACGGATCCGCTGCCCAGGCGTGGACGGTTCCCTCGGACGGCACGCTACGCGCGCTCGGCAAGTGCCTGGACGTGTCGGGTGGCGGCAGCGCCGACGGAACGAAGGTCCAGCTGTGGACCTGCAACGGCACCGGTGCGCAGAAGTGGGCCGTCCAGCCCGACGGCACGGTCCGCAACCCGCAGTCCGCCAAGTGCCTGGACGCCTCCGGAGGAACCTGGAACGACGGAACCCCGGTCCACCTGTGGACCTGCCACACCGGCCCCAACCAGAAGTGGACCCTGCCGTAGGAAGGAGGCGTCCGTTCATGCGTACCCACCTCAGAGCACTCGTCGGCCTGTTCGCCGGCGCCGCGCTCGGCCTGGCGCCCCAGGCCACAGCCCTGCCCGTCCCCCCGGGCCATTCCCCCGCCGTGCAGCAGCGCGCGGCGGCAGATCCGGCGTACCGGGTCCTCGTCTTCTCCAAGACGGCCGGTTTCCGGCACTCGTCGATCGACGACGGCGTCGCGGCCCTCCGCGGCCTCGGCACGGCGAACAACTTCACCGTGGACGCCACCGAGGACGCCGAGGCCTTCACCACCGCCAACCTCGCGAAGTACCGGACCGTGGTCTTCCTGTCGACGACGGGCGACGTGCTGAACACCGCCCAGCAGACCGCCTTCGAGCAGTACGTCCAGGGCGGCGGCGGATACGTCGGCCTCCACGCCGCGGCCGACACCGAGTACGACTGGCCCTTCTACGAGGGCCTGGCCGGGGCGCTCTTCCATTCCCACCCCGCCGTCCAGTCCGCCACCGTCCGGGTGGAGGACCGTGCGCACGACGCCACCGCACATCTGGGATCCACCTGGCAGCGCACCGACGAGTGGTACAACTACCGCACCAACCCGCGCACGGGTGCCCATGTCCTGGCCTCCCTCGACGAGTCCAGCTACGCGGGCGGGAACATGGCGGGAGACCACCCGATCGCCTGGTGCAAGGACTACCGGGGTGGCCGGGCCTTCTATACCGGTGGCGGCCACACCGACGAGTCCTACACCGAGCCCGCCTTCCTCCGGCACCTGCTCGGTGGAATCCGTTGGGCCGCCGGCATGACCGAGGCGGACTGCCGGCCGGAGTCCGGTTACACGGCCCTCTTCGACGGCTCTTCCACCGCCGGCTGGAAGCAGGCGGAGCCGGGTGGCTTCGACCTGGTGGACGGCAGCCTCGTCTCCCGGGGCGGGTTGGGCATGCTCTGGTACTCCGCGCGGGAGTTCACCGGCGACTACTCCCTCAAGATCGACTGGAAGGCCACCGCGGACGACAACTCCGGCCTGTTCGTGGGCTTTCCGGCGTCCGACGACCCGTGGTCCGCGGTGAACAACGGCTACGAGGTCCAGATCGACGCCACCGACTCCGCCGATCGCACCACGGGATCCGTCTACGGCTTCCGGTCCGCCGACATCGCCGCCCGCGACGCCGCGCTGAATCCGCCGGGAGAGTGGAACACCTACGAGCTGCGGGTGACCGGCGAACGCCTGGAGGTCTTCCTGAACGGGAGGAGGATCAACGACTTCACCAACACCGACCCGGCCCGGAGCCTGCGCCAGGGCCACGTGGGCATCCAGAACCACGGGGAAGGCGACGAGGTGGCCTTCCGCAACGTCCGGATCAAGCAGGGCGGTGGGCAGGAGCCCGGCCCCCGCACGGGTGAGGTGAAGGGCGTCAACGCCAAGTGCCTGGACGTCGACGGTGCGAACAGCGCCGACGGGACGCGGGTGCAGGTCTGGTCGTGCAACGGTTCCGGCGCCCAGAGGTGGACGCACTCCGACGACGGAACGGTGCGCGCGCTCGGCAAGTGCCTGGACGTGTCGGGTGGCGGCAGCGCCGACGGAACGAAGGTCCAGCTGTGGACCTGCAACGGTACCGGTGCGCAGAAGTGGGCCGTCCAGCCCGACGGCACGGTCCGCAACCCGCAGTCCGCCAAGTGCCTGGACGCCTCCGGAGGAACCTGGAACGACGGAACCCCGGTCCACCTGTGGACCTGCCACACCGGCCCCAACCAGAAATGGGCCCTGCCCTGACCGTCCGACACCTGGCCGTGGGGCCGTTGCGGATGATCGCAGCGGCCCTACGGCCGTCCGGGCGGGAGTCCCGTCCCGCGCACCGGGCTCCGCCGGTCAGTCCCGTGCCGCCAGCAGGTGGTCCATGGCGAGCTGGTCGAGGCGTTCGAAGGCCATCCCGCGTGCCGCGGCCCGGTCGACGTCGAAGTCCTCGAACGCGCCGCGATCAGCGAGCAGGCCGGCCGCCGTCTCACCCTCGTCCAGTGTGGGGCGGGTCAGTTCGTCCAGCCGGGAGGCCAGGAGCGCGGCCCGGACCTCGGGGTCGGCGCGGAAGGCGGCGGCGCGCTCCTTGAGGATCAGGTAGTTGCGCATGCAGCCGGCCGCCGAGGCCCACACTCCGTCCGAGCCCTCCGTGCGCGGCGGCTTGAAGTCGAAGTGCCTGGGGCCGGCGTACCCGGCCGTCTCGAGCAGGTCGACGAGCCAGAAGGCGGACCGCAGGTCCCCGGCGCCGAACCGCAGGTCCTGGTCGTACTTGATGCCGTTCTGGCCGTTGAGGTCGATGTGGAAGAGCTTGCCCGCCCACAGCGCCTGCGCGATCCCGTGCGGAAAGTTCAGGCCCGCCATCTGCTCGTGGCCCGTCTCCGGATTGACGCCGAACAGCTCGGGCCGCTCCAGCCGTTCGATGAAGGCCAGGGCGTGACCGACGGTGGGCAGCAGGATGTCCCCGCGCGGCTCGTTCGGCTTGGGCTCGATGGCGAAGCGCAGGCCGTACCCCTGCCCGTGGACGTACTCGCCCAGCAGGTCGAAGGCCTCCTTCAGCCGGTCCAGGGCCGCCCGCACGTCCTTGGCCGCGCCGGACTCCGCCCCCTCCCGGCCGCCCCATGCCACGTACACCTCCGCGCCCAGTTCGGCCGCGAGGTCGATGTTGCGCATCGTCTTGCGCAGCGCGTACCGGCGCACGTCGCGGTCGTTCGCGGTGAAGGCTCCGTCCTTGAACACCGGATGGGTGAACAGGTTCGTGGTGGCCATCGGCACCACCAGGCCGGTCGCGTCCAGTGCCGCCCGGAAACGCTTGACGTGCGACTGGCGCTCGGCCTCGTCGGCGCCGGGCGGGATCAGGTCGTCGTCGTGGAACGTCACCCCGTACGCACCCAGTTCGGCAAGGTGCCGCACGGTGTCCACGGGATCGAGGGCGGGCCGGGTGGCGTCGCCGAACGGGTCCCGGCCCTGCCATCCCACGGTCCACAGACCGAAGCTGAACCGGTCCTCGGGGGTCGGCGCATAATTCATGGCTGCTCCTCGCCTGTTTCGTAAGGGCTCATGACAAATTAGTATCGGGGGGTGTCGCAAGGGAAGAGCCCGCACGGACGGAGAGCCGATGTCACTGCCCGACGGAGTCGAGGGGCCGCTGGTCGTCGGCGTGGACAGCTCCACCCAGTCCACCAAGGCGCTGGTCGTCGACGCCGCCAGCGGCGCGGTCGTGGCGAGCGGCACGGCACCGCACACGGTGACCGGCGGCGCGGGGCGGGAAAGCGATCCCGGGCAGTGGTGGGACGCGCTGTGCGCGGCGCTGCGCGCCTGCGGCCCGCCGGCGGGACGGGCGGCCGCGATCTCGATCGCGGGCCAGCAGCACGGGCTGGTCACCCTGGACCGGGCGGGCCGGCCGGTCCGCCCGGCGCTGCTGTGGAACGATGTGCGCTCCGCCCGTCAGAGCGAGTGGCTGATCGGGCGACTGGGCGGGCCGACGGCCTGGGCGGAGCGGATCGGCAGCGTGCCCGGTCCGGCCTTCACCGTGGCGAAGTGGGCGTGGCTGGCCGAGCACGAGCCGGAGGCCGCCCGTGCGACGACGGCCGTCCGGCTGCCGCACGACTACCTCACCGAGCGGCTCACCGGACGCGGCACCACCGACCGGGCGGATGCCTCCGGCACCGGCTGGTGGGCGGCGTCGACCGAGGCGTACGACGAAGAGGTGCTCGAACTGGCGGGCCTCTCCCCCGCGCTCCTGCCCGAGGTGATCCGTCCGGGCGAAGCGGCCGGAACGCTGCGGATCACCACGGAACTGCCGTTGGCCGAAGGCATCCTGGTCGCCGCCGGCACCGGCGACAACGCGGCCGCCGCGCTGGGACTGGGCCTGCGCCCGGGCGGCCCGCCGGTGCTGAGCCTGGGCACGTCCGGTACCGCCTTCGCCGTAGCCGCGCGCCGGCCCGCCGACCCTACGGGCACCGTGGCCGGCTTCGCCGACGCCCGCGGTGACTGGCTTCCGCTGACCTGCACCCTCAACTGCACCCTCGCGGTGGACCGGTTCGCCGCCCTGCTCGGCCGGGACCGCGAGGCCGTGGAGGGAGGCGGCGGCGTGGTCGTGCTGCCGTTCCTGAACGGCGAGCGGACACCGCACGCGCCGCACGCGTCGGGACTGCTGTACGGGCTGCGCCACGACACCTCCCCGGGGCAGGTGCTCCAGGCCGCCTACGACGGGGCGGTGTACTCCCTGCTCACAGCCCTCGACCGGGTGACGGGCGACACCCCCCGGGACGGCGGCACCGCGAACGGCGTCGCGCACGACGGCGGCGCCGGCCCCGCGGCCCCGCTGCTGCTCATCGGGGGCGGGGCCCGTGGCGCCGCCTGGCGGAACACGGTGCGCAGGCTGTCGGGGCGGGCCGTGCAGGTGCCCGACGCGCGGGAACTGGTGGCGCTGGGGGCGGCCGCGCAGGCGGCAGGACTGCTGACCGGGGAGGATCCGGCCGCGGTGGCGCGCCGCTGGGGCACCACCCGCGGCGAGGTCCTCGCGCCGCTTCCGGCGGACCACGAGGCGCTCGACCGGTTGAACTCCGTACTCACCGACGGCGACGCCCTCTTCCAACGGCCCGGCACGGACCCGTCCCGGCGGCCGGGCACACCACCGCCCCGGGAACCGGACACACAGCCGGTCCCGCCCGCGTCGACCCGGGAGGCCACCGATGGGTGACTCGCTCCCCCATACCCAGCAGGACATCCGCCGGCGGAACCTCTCCCTGGTCATGCACACGGTCGCCACGCGGGGTCCGCTCTCCCGGGCCACCGTCGCCGGCCGGATCGGACTGACCCGCACCGCGGTGTCCTCCCTGGTGGACGAACTGGTCCGGGGCGGGCTGTTGGCCGAGACCGGCACGGCGCAGCGGTCCGGTGCGGCGGGCCGGCCCGGTAGCGCCCTCGCCCTCGGCGAGCGCGGCCCGGTCGGCATCGGCGCCGAGGTCGGCGTGGACCACCTGGCGGTGTGCGCGGTGGACCTGCGCGGAGCGGTACGCGCGCGCATATCGGCCGAGTGCGCCAACCGGGGGCGCCCGCCCGGTCCGGTCCTGGAGGAACTGGCCGGACTCGTACGGAAGGTGACGGAGACGGTCGGCGCCTCGGGGTTGCGTCCCGCCGGGCTCGCGGTGGCCGTGCCGGGTCTGGTGGCCCGGGGCACCCGGACCGTCGTCCGCGCACCGAACCTGGGCTGGTCCGACATCGACCTCGGCGCCGTCCTGCCGCACGGCTTGCCGCTCAGCGTCGACAACGAGGCGAACCTGGGCGCACTCGCCGAGCTGTGGCTGGGCGGCGAGCCCGCGCCCAAGGACTTCATCCACGTCTCCGCCGAGATCGGCATCGGCGCGGCCGTGGTGGTCGAGGGCCGCCTGCTGCGCGGTACCCACGGGTTTGCCGGGGAGCTCGGACATGTACCCGTCCGGCCCGAGGGCCCGCGCTGTCCCTGCGGCGGGCGTGGCTGCCTGGAGCGGTACGCCGGCGAGGAGGCCGTCCTGCGCGCCGCCGGGCTGACGGCCGACGGAGGCCGGCGCCCGGTCTCCGTCCTCGCCGAGCACGCGGACCGCGGCGATCCGACGGTCCGGAGAGCCCTGCGCGGCGCCGGCGGCGCCCTCGGCATCGCGCTCGCGGGTGCGGTGAACCTGCTCGACCCGCAGGCCGTGGTCCTCGGCGGGTCTCTGTCGCGGCTGGCGCCCTGGCTGCTGCCGTCCCTGGAAAGGGAGTTGACGCGCCGCACCGCGGAACCCGCCGGACCCGCCCTGATCGTCTCCCGGCTGGGCTCCGACGGACCGCTGCTCGGCGCCGCTCACTCCGTCGCACGGGCGGTGCTGGACGACCCGGCGGCCTACGCGCACGGGTGATGGTCCGTCACCGGATCCGCGCTGGGTCAGGCCTGGTGCTGTACGGGGTCGCCACGCTGCTGATCGGCGCCGAAGGGCAGTGCGACGAGCTCGAGGGAGTGATGGGTAGCGTGACCCTCTGCTGCATGGACTGTCCATGCGTCCGGCCGGTCCGTGCGAGGGCTTCCGGCGAAGAGTGACGAGGCGGCGATGAGTGAACTGACGAAGCCCGAGGTCGACGTTCCTGAGGGTGACGCTCCCACCGAGCTGACCATCCGGGACCTGGTCGTCGGGGACGGGGCCGAGGTGAAGGCGGGCATGGTGGTCAAGGTCCACTATGTCGGGGTGACCTTCGAGTCCGGGAAGGAGTTCGATGCCTCCTGGGACCGGGGCCAGCCGTACAAGTTCGCCCTGGGCAGCGGCAAGGTCATCAAGGGGTGGGACCGGGGGGTGAGGGGGATGAGGGTCGGCGGTCGGCGCGAGATCATCGTTCCCCCGCGTCTCGGCTACGGCAAGCAGTCGCCCTCGCCGTTGATCCCGGCGGGCTCGACGCTGGTCTTCGTGGTGGACCTGCTCGACTCGTTCTCCAGCACAGCCGGGTGGAGCAGAGCCTGGTGACCCCGACCGCCCACAGGTCCGGATGTCCGGACTCACCGGGCGGATCCACCGTCGTGGGGTCCCGGGCATCGGCTACGGTCCTGGCTGTGAACCGTACCGAGCGTCTGTACGCCCTCGTGGAGGAGCTGCGTGCGGTCTCGCCCCGGCCGCGCAGCGCCCGGTGGCTCGCCGAGCGCTTCGGTGTCAGCACCCGCACGGTCGAGCGCGACCTCAGCGCCCTGCAGCAGTCCGGTGTACCGCTGTACGCCGAACCGGGCCGCAGCGGCGGGTACGTCGTGGACAAGGAGCACACGCTGCCGCCCCTGGCCGTCACGCCGGCCGAGGCGGCGGCGCTGGCCGTTGCCCTGCACGGGCTGTCGGGGACACCGTTCGACGCGGACGCCCGGTCGGCGCTGTACAAGGTGCTCGCCGTGATGCCACAGCGCGAACTCCAGGCCGCGCGCGAGCTCGCCGCCCGCGTGCGGCTCGCCGTGAAGCCCGCCCGGCCCTCCGCCCTCCCGCACACCTTGCGCGAGGCGCTCTCGAACCGCCGTCTGCTGCAGCTGCGTTACGCCGACGCGCAAGACGAGACCACCGAACGCACCGTCGAACCCCTGGGCTTCCTCGGAGGCGAGCACTGGTACCTCATCGGCTGGTGCCGCCGGAGCTCCGCGGTGCGGGGTTTCCGCCTCGATCGCGTTCGCGCGGCGCGGGCCCTGGAGGAAACGGTGGATCCGCGTCCGGTGGACCTGTCCGAACTGCAGTCGCTGGGCAGCGCGTTCGTCGCGCTTGACGAACTCTATGGTTTCGCTTGAGCCGCCGTCGGGAGGGTTAAACACCGACAGGGGGTTGTCGCCCGCGGCCCGGAGGCTGGGTGACCACGAACCCGAACCACGGAAGGCAACCATGTCTGTGACGACGATCCCCGCCACCGACTCCGCGCCGCTGACCCGGGAGGCCGGCACCCGGCTCGTGGAAGGCTGGACGGCGCTCTGGAACGGAGACATCGCCCCCGCGGAGCAGATCCTCTCCCCCGACTTCCGGCTGCACTTCGCGGACGACTTCGACGGCACCGGCTCCGCCAAGACGTTCGGCCGGGCAGAACTGACGGCGTTCATCTCCAACAACAGCCAGGCGCTCACCGGCCTGACGTTCGCCGCCGACGCCGCTCCGCTCATCGACACCGAGCGCGGCGAGATGGCCTGCCGGTGGATCGAGAGCCACGCCGCCGGCGACGGCGACATCATCGTCAAGAGCGGCATCGACATGTTCGCGGTCACGGACGGCCGGATCTCCGCGGTGTGGTCGCTCACCGGCAACCGCCGCTTCGCCGCCTGACCGGCACCGCAGAGGCCGGCACCGCAGGGTCCGGCACCGCAGGGTCCGGCCGGCTGCCCCGTGTCCGGCCTCCCCGCCGGAGCGCGCTTCGGCGGGGTTTCGGCGTCCGGGCCCGCCCCCTTGCGCCCCGGCCCTGGATCGGGGGCCGGGGCACGCGACGGCCGACAGCCGACGGCCGGACTCAGCGGCCCGTGACGCGTTCGAACGCCGCGACTCCCGCGGCGGCGAGGGCGACCTGGACGAGCTCCCTCGATCCAGTCGACGCCCCCGGTGCCCGCGGCGCCGAAGGCCGCGGCGATGACGGTGCCGACCAGTGCAGCGGCAATGCGTCGTACCGGCCGGATTCGGGGGACCCCGTGTTCGGGCGAGGGGTTCAGCCGGTGGAAGGGTGGAGGGGGTAGGACGGGAGGACGATCGCGTCGGCGGGTGGGGTGAACAGCCGGGATACCAGGCCGCCCAGGTGCGCGGCGGCCGGGCTGCCGGCCAGCTTCAGGACGGTGTTCATCGCGGCGAGCCCGGCGCGGCTGCGGGGGTTGGCGATGCGGGGGGTGCCGGGCGGGAGTTTCTGGGCCTGGTCGACGTAGGGGCGCATGAGCGCCTCGTACCGGGCGAACGCCGTGCGGTGCGGGTGGGCGGCGAGCTCGCCCGCGAGGACGTAGGCGCCGGTCAGGGCGAGGCTCGTCCCCATTCCGCTGATCGGGGACGCGCAGTAGGCCGCGTCCCCGAGGAGCGCCGTCCGCCCGCTGCTCCAGGACGGCATGCGGGCCTGGCCCACGGCGTCGAAGTAGAGCGGGGCGTCGTCGAGGGCGGCGAGCACGCGGGGCGCCGCCCAGCCGACGTCGGCGAAGGTGCGGCGCAGGACCCTGACCATGCCGGCGCGGTCGATCTCGTCGAGGCCGCGGACGTCGGACAGGAAGGCGAGCGTGGCCCGGATGGTGCCGAGGTTGTCCGGGCGCAGGGTGATGCTGCGTCCACGCCCGGCGCTGTGCCACCGCCAGAGGTCGGTGTCGCCGGCCGTGCGGGGAATGGTGAGGTAGGCGGTGTAGAAGCCGAGTTCGCGCACGGCGTCGGAACCGATGTCGGGGAAGATCAGCGATCGGGTGCGGGAGCGGAGGCCCTCGGCCACGACCACCAGGTCGAAGACGCGCCGCGTTCCGTCGGCGAAGGTGACCGTGACCCCGTCCTCCTCGTCGTCGTCGAGGGCCGTGATCACGTTGCCGAAGACGTACTCGGTCGCGTCACGGGTACGGTCGACGAGGATCCGGGACAGCTGGCCCCGCAGGATCTCCAGCTCGGCCGTGGCGCCGCCGGAGTCGGACGTTCCGGCTGCGAAGCGGGCGAGCGGAGTGCCTGCAGCGTCGACGAACTCGGTACCGGTCTCCCCGGTCGAGGCGGCGCGGACGGCGTCCTCGATGCCCATGCGGCGGGCGACCTCGCGGCCCGCGCCGCGCACGTCGATGTTCTGGCCGTCCTCGCGGAGCGCGCCGAAGCGTTCGACGACCGTGGTCCGCCACCCGTACGTGGTGAGCCAGTAGGCCAGCGCGGGTCCGGCGATGCTCGCTCCGGAGATCAGAACAGTGGGTGTCCGCATGGCGGCCCTTCGACGAAGCGGTGCGATCGGGCGGGGCGGTCCCCTGCCCGCTGCCCCCCTGCCCGCCCTGCCCCGGGTGCCGGGAAGCGTGGGAAGGCGTGGGAAGACCCTGTACGGATACCCCGGCCGGGTCCGCCGAAGCGGCCGGCCGGCACGGCGGCGGACCCCGGTCCGCGGCCGCCCGGGCTACCGGCTGGAGCAGCCGGTAGCGGCCAGGGCGTAGTGCGCGGGACGCGCCCGGGACGGCGGGTCGTCCTCAACCGCCTGCTGGATTTCCTGCTCCTCACGGGCCTGAGCGAGTGGTTCGCGCTGCCCGGGGCCCGTGGGATCCGCCCGACGGAACACCGCGCCCGGGACCGCACGCCTGCCTGAGGATCCCGCGACCGCAGCCGCGCCCCGGGGCGGCCGCTACCCCGTCACAGGTCCTTGGACGGCGTGCGGGCCGGCGGCGCCTGCCCGGGCAGCGTCCGTACGCGCCGCGCCCGCGGGCCGGGCGAGCGGGCCGAGGTCGTGCGCGTAGTGGCCCACCGCGTCGGCGATGACGTCGATGTTGACGTCGAGCGCCC
The DNA here is from genome assembly GCF_042715295.1 of Streptomyces sp. NPDC058701. Classification (NCBI taxonomy): domain Bacteria; kingdom Bacillati; phylum Actinomycetota; class Actinomycetes; order Kitasatosporales; family Streptomycetaceae; genus Streptomyces; species Streptomyces sp. NPDC058701. Next base: position 331,756 of record NZ_JBHXSY010000003.1, read on the forward strand.
GCATGTCGATGTTGGTGAGGTCGTCGCCGGCCGTGTGGTGGTTCACGTCGTACGCGACACCGGCCCGGCCGCCGAACCTGGCGGCCTGGGACTCGGTCTTGATGCCGTCGGCGCCGGCGAAGGTGCCGCCGGACGGGATGCCGGCCGCGAGGAACGGGGCGTAGTCCGAGAGGCCGGTGAAGTCGGTTCCCTCGTACGGGATCCCCTTCGAGCCGAGGAAGTCCGTGATGCCCTTCTCCAGCTGGGCGGAGCCCTCGGGGCCGGGGCCGGCGCCGACGCCGTCCGAGTCGTCGCCGTCGTTGACGAAGTAGGCGGCGTTCGGGGAGGCGATCGTGTCGAAGTTCAGGTAGAGCTTGATCCGCCCCTTCTGTTCCTCCGACAGGGCGGTGAGGTACGCCTGCGAGCCCAGCACGCCGAACTCCTCGGCCGACCACCAGGCGAACCTGACCTTGTTCTTGATCTTGTCCTGGGAGGTGGCCAGCCTGATCGCGACCTGGAGGATGCCGGCCGAGCCCGAGCCGTTGTCGTTGATGCCCGGGCTGTCGTGGAGCGAGTCCAGGTGGGAGCCGATGAGGACGGTGTCGGCCGCGTCGCCGCCGCGGGTCTCCGCGAGCACGTTGAAGGTCCGTCGGTTCTCGCGCAGTTCGTGGATGTCGAGGGTGACCGTGACCGGACCGGCGGCGGCCTCGGCGGCCAGCGCCTCGCCGTCCTCCTGGCTGATGCCGCCGGTGGGGATCTTCGCGAGGGCCGCGTCGCCGATCGTGCCGTTGATCTTGCCCGTGGTGTTGTTGTACACGACGGCGCCGAGCGCGCCGGCGGCGTGGGCGTTGGCCTGCTTGACGGCGAAGGAGCAGCCGCCGCGCTTGATCAGGGCGATCCGGCCGGTGAACGCGCCCTCGGCGAAGTCGGCGGGCTCACAGCCGTGGGTGGCGTCGGCGTCGACGGGGACGACGGCCACGTCTGCGGTCACACCGCCCTCGGGGCCCTTGGCGGTATAGGCCATCAGCTGGACCGTGATGTCCCGCGGCGTGGGCGAGAGCACCGTGAGGGTCTCGGCGATGTCGTCGGTGTAGACGAAGTCGAACGCCTGCCGGGAGACCCCGTAGCCGGCGGTTCTGAGCACGGCTTCCACGTAGGCGGCCGACTGCTCGTGGCCCCGGGAACTCGCCACCCGGTTGCCGCCGTTGTAGTCGGCTGCCGCCTGGAAGGTCCTCAGGTGGCGGAAGGCGTCCTTGGCCGTCGCCTCCCTGACGAGCTTCGCCGCCAGTGCGTCGCCCCGGCCGGCCCGGCCCGGGTCGTCCGCTCCCGCGGTGGCGGGCCCGGCGAGCAGGAGGGGGGAAACGAGCAGGGCGGCGGCCAGGGTGGCAGCCGCCGCCGCGATGCGACGTGCGGGCATGGAGGTCCTCTCACAGCAGGTCGACGGATGGATCGACGGTCGGGAAGAACGCGCTCGGCGGGAGGAGATCGAGTGACGCTAACCCTGGGGCGGCCCCCTGCCAAGGCGAAGTCCCGAGTCGGTCCGGGTGACCGGATGTTTGGCTGAGTTTGGACGGGAGCGGTAAGGGGGGACGACACTCCGGTGACAACTCACCGATGGTGAACTTGGCTTGTTCGAGCCCATGACACTCTCTCCATCGATCCCGTATCCATGACGTGAGCGCCGGTAGGCCCTACCGCGTGCCGACCGACAGGACAGCGCGCCCGAGGGCGCGCCGGTTACGCGGGGGTGTCAGATCGTGCTGGCCAGAACCGAAAGATCCTCGGCAGACCCTTCCTTACCCGGCTGTACGGGGACCGCCTCCGGCTCCTCGCCCGGGCGCACGGGGACCGCCCCCGGGCCACCGGCCGCGCCCGGGGAAGCGGAGAGCGAACCGACAGCGGCGGACGGGCCGACCTACCGGATCCTGGGCCCCCTGGAGGTCCACCGGGCGGGGGTGCTCTGCACCCCCACGTCCCTCAAGCGGCGCGCCCTGCTCACACTGCTGCTGCTCCACGCCAACCGGCGCTTCCCGATCTGCACGCTGATCGGCGAGCTGTGGGACGACCGCCCGCCGCCGTCGGCCGTGGCCGCCGTCCAGATGTACGTGTCGGGACTGCGGCGCGTCCTGGACCCCGCGCACAGCCGCGGTGGCGGGGACGCGCGGCGGCATCCGCTGCTGCTCACCGCCGGGAACGGCTACCTGCTGCGCGTACGACCGGGCGACCTGGATCTCGACCGGTTCCGCGCGCTGGCCGGGCTCGGACGGGACCAGCGGGCCGCGGGTGACTGCACCTCCTCTGCAAAATCGTTTCATCAAGCCCTGGACCTCTGGCGCGGCACCTCGCCCGGAGAGCTCGGCCAGGCGTCCCTTCCCGCGCACTACACGGTGCGCCTGGAAGAAGAACGGCTGGCCCTGGTGCACGACCGGATCGGAGCGGACATCTGCACGGGCCGGGCGCGCGAGGTCGTCGGGGAACTGGAGGAACTCTGCGCGCGCCACCCCCTCCGCGAGGACTTCCACGAGCAGTTGATGCTCGCCCTGGCCACCGCGGGGCGCCGGGCCGAAGCGCTGAACGCCTACGCCCGCGCCCGGCGCACCGTGGTGGAGAACACCGGCATCGAGCCCGGGCCGGGCCTGCGCACCGCTCAGCAGACCCTGCTGAGCGGGGCCCGTCCGGACAACGCCCGGCACGACCGTTGCCGCCCCGCGGTGGTGCTCCGGCCCGCCGCGCTCGACGGCTGACGCCGGGGCGAGGGAGACGGCCCGGGGGCGGCCGCCTCCGTACGCCCGTGCCCGGGCCTCCGGCCCGGGTACGACGGAGCCCCTCTCCACGGGGAGAACGAAGTCGGCGCGGCCTCGCATCTGGCGTCTGAGCCTCTTGATCCGGTTGACGTGTCCTTCGGCGACGCCGGAGTTCCAGGGCAGGGGGGCCCGGCGATCAGGGCATTGCGGTCACGTTCGATGCCTGCGGCCAGGGTGTGGCGGCTCGGGAGGCCGTCGCGTCGGACGCCGTCGAGCCACTGGGGCAGCCGTTCGCCCTGGCGCTCGGTGAGCATCTGGGCGAAGGACCGGACGTGAGTGGTGACGGCGTCGAGTTCGGGGCAGTGGACCAGGACGGCCTCGAGCCGAAGGGGGTCGATCTCAGGGAGGGGTCTCGGGGCGCCGGAGGATCCAGCCGGCGACGGCACGGGGTGACGGTGGCCGAGCTGTGACCGGGTGGTGAAGCTGCTGCGGTACGGCCTGATCAGGCCGGCTCGGCGCCCGGTAGTCCTGTCAGAACGGTTGACCCACCTGGGGGTCGAGAATCTCAGTTGATCTGGCCCCTGGCGTCTGAATACTGGGTTTCGTCTCAGTTGATCTGGTCTGCTTCCGGCGTTTCGAGTGGGACCGGTGGAAGAACTTGCGGGGGTTGACCATGCACGATGACCAAGTGGACGTGACCGCCGGGATCGTTGCGACCTTGATCCGAGAACAGTTCCCTCAGTGGAGCGGCAAGGCGATCCGACTCATGTCGTCGACCGGGACGGTCAACGCCGTCTTCCGTATCGGGAACGACCTCTCTGCGCGTTTCCCACTGCGTAGGGCCGACGCTGCGGAGGCGCTGGCGGTTCTGGAACAGGAAGCCCGGGCGAGCGCGGAGCTGGCGCAGGTGTCTCGGTTTCCCGCTCCGGAGCCCGTCGCCTTGGGAAAGCCTGGAGCGGGCTACCCCATGCCGTGGTCGGTCCAGACATGGCTGCCGGGGACGGTCGCCTCTGATGCCGACCCGAGTGGGTCGGACGCTTTTGCCGAGGACCTTGCGGCCTTCATCGCAGCCCTGCGGGAGGCCGAGACGAGGGGGCGGCTTTTCAGCGGCGAAAATCGTGGCGGGGTTCTCGCTCACCACGACGATTGGATGGCGAAGTGCTTCGAGGAGAGTGAGGGGCTGCTCGATGTGCCCCGGCTGCGCCAGGTGTGGAGTCATGTGCGGGAGTTGCCACGCACGGGTGCCGACGTGATGAGCCATGGTGACTTGATTCCCGGCAATGTGCTGGTCGCGGGAGGCCGGCTCAGCGGTGTGCTCGACACCGGCGGTTTCGGCCCGGCCGACCCTGCGCTGGATCTGGTCAGTGCCTGGCACCTGTTGCAGACGGGCCCGCGGGAAGTGCTCCGGCGGAAACTGGTCTGTGACGCTCTGGAGTGGGAGCGGGGCAAGGCATGGGCGTTCGAACAGGCGATGGGTCTTGTCTGGTACTACGTCGAGAGCAATCCGACGATGAGCAGAATGGGACGCCGGACACTCGACCGCATTCTGGAGTCGATGGAGTGATGACAGGTCACTCCGCTGAGACAGGTCACCAGCGGCTCGACCACGATGAGACACATCTACGTGTCTGGAGAACCGTCGATCTTGTGCTCAAATGCAAGATCGCGCACAAGCGTCGGCACCCACTCCACGGCCTGCACCGGCATCGGGTCGACAAGCGCCGTGCAGCAGCAACCCACCCATGGCGATATCCAGACATGCGTGAGCGCCGGTCAGCGGGGCTCGGACGGGTCACCCCAGGGCACGTCACTTGCCCAGTCTGCATCCGCAACGGGCTGGTCCGGGGGGGGCGGGCCGTCGGCGGGCGCGCGGGCGGGACCTCTGCGAACCGCTCCACCCCGGACCCGCCGGAACGCAGTGCAATCCCACCGACAACGCAGCAGTGGCCCGGCCCGGCGGCCCCCCCCCGGCCGCCCGAGGAGCAACTGGAGGGGGGGCCCCCGCACCCCCCCATGAACGGGGTTTGGCGGAAGAAGGAGTGGGTCC
>NZ_JBHXSY010000004.1:0-60825 GCF_042715295.1 Streptomyces sp. NPDC058701
GTCGGCTCCCTCCTCGGCCTTGCGACGCACGGCACCGGACACCCCGGGCCGATCCACCCCGATCCGAAAGACACGGCCCAGACGTCCCCCGCTCGTACGAACGCGCCCGAGCCCACCACCCGTGCGGGCGGAGTGTCAATGCACGGGGGCGGTCTGACCGGGATACGCCACGAATGCGACGCCTTCGAATGGGTATGGCTGCGGTGTTCCCCGGCGATGCCCCCACCTTTTCGGCGCCTTCTGCCCCACCCTTCTGACCCGCCCTCACGCACGAAGGAGTGCCCGTAGATGGACGACCTGTCCCGGCTCGCGGACCTGCACGGCATCGCCACCACCTACCAGCCCGCCGCGGACACCACGGTCGTGGTCCCGCCGGCCACGGTGGCCGCGGTGCTCGGACTGACCGGGGTGCGCACCGACACCCCGGACGAGGTCCGGGCGGAGCTGGCGCGGGCCGAAGGGCTGCGCGCGGCGCGGCTGTTGCCGCCCGTCCTGGTCGGCTGGGCGGGGGATCCCCCGCCGCCCGCGCTGGCCGCCCTGCCGCCGGGCACCCGCATCAGGCTGGACGCGGACGCGGACGCGGAGGGCACGGCGGACACCACCGGGGCGGGCCGCGGGGAGGGCGCCGCGGAAGGTGCCGCCGAGGGGGCGGCGGAGGGGGCCGGGGAGGGCCCCGCGCCCGTCGTCTGGGAGACCGGGTCCGGCCGGGCACTGCCCGGCGGGCTGCCGCTGGGCGTCCACCGCATCACCGCCACCCTGCCGGACGGCCGCACCGCCGAAGCCACCCTGATCCTGGCGCCCGCCCGGGCCCCGGCGCCGCCCGAGCGGACCCACGGGCTCCTCGTCCAGCTCTACTCGCTGCTCTCCGAACGGTCCTGGGGCATGGGCGACCTCGGCGACCTCGCCGCGCTGGCCCGCTGGGCCGCCGAGACGCACGGCGCCGGATTCATCCAGGTCAACCCGCTGCACGCGGCCGTCCCCGGCACCCCGACCGACCCCTCCCCGTACCGCCCGTCGTCGCGCCGCTTCCCCGACCCGGTCCACCTGCGGATCGAGGACGTCCCCGAGTACGCCGACTGCACCGGCCGCGAAGCCCTCGACGAACTCGCCGAACTCGCCGCCCGGGGCGGGGAGCTGCGCCGCCAGGTGCTGGAGAAGGGCGCGCTGATCGACCGGGACGCCGTCTGGGCGCTCAAGCGCCGGGCCCTGGAGCTGCTGTACGCCGTCCCGCGCACCCCGGAACGCGCCGCCGCCTATGCCCGGTTCCGTGCCGAGCAGGGGCCCGCGCTGGACCGGCACGCCGCCTGGTGCGCCTCCGTGGCCGGTGAGGAGCCCCGCGTGCGCGGGGACTTCCACCGCTGGCTGGTGTGGCTGACGGACACCCAGCTCGCCGCCGCCCAAGAGGCCGCCCGCGCGGCCGGCATGTCCGTCGGCATCGTGCACGACCTCGCGGTGGGGGTCCACCCCGACGGCTCGGACGCGCTCACGGGGCCCTTCCACGCCCGGCACGTCTCGGTGGGGGCCCCGCCGGACGCCTTCAACGCGCGCGGCCAGGACTGGGGGCTGCCGCCGTGGCGCCCCGACCGGCTGGCCGAGGCCGGGTTCGCGCCGCTGCGGCAGCTGCTGCGCGGGGTCTTCCGGTACGCGGGCGCCCTGCGCATCGACCACGTGATGGGGCTGTTCCGGCTCTGGTGGATCCCGGAGGGCAGCCCGGCCGCCGAGGGCACGTACGTCACGTACGACGGCGAAGCCATGCTCGCCGTCCTCGTTTTGGAGGCCCACCGGGCCGGGGCGCTGGTCATCGGCGAGGACCTCGGGACGGTGGAGCCGGGGGTCCGCCGCGCGTTGGCCCGGCGCGGGGTGCTGGGCACCTCGGTGCTCTGGTTCGAGCGGGACTGGGCGGGCACGGGCGAACCGCTGGCCCCCGGGGCCTGGCGGGCCGACTGCCTGGCCACCGCCACCACGCACGACCTGCCGCCCTCCGCCGCGAAGCTGGCCGGGGCCCACGTGGAACTGCGCGACCGGCTGGGCCTGCTCACCCGCCCGGTGGCGCTGGAGCGGGCCGAGGACGCCGCCGACACCGCCGAGTGGCTGGAGCTGCTGGACGGCCTCGGCCTGGAGACGAAGGACGAGGAGGCCGCCGTGCAGGCCCTGTACGCCTTCCTGCTGCGCACCCCGGCCCGGATGGTCGGGGTCTGGCTGCCGGACGCGGTGGGGGACCGGCGGCCGCAGAACCTGCCGGGGACCTGGGACCAGTACCCCAATTGGCGGCTGCCGGTCGCCGATGCCGCCGGGCGGCCGCTGACCCTGGAGGACCTGGCCGCGTCGCCCCGGGCGAACGCCCTGCTGAGCGCGGTGCGGGAGGGCGGTGCGCCCCGTACGGCACCCCCGGGCGCGCGGGCCGTTTAGGTGTTCGCTACGTTTGCACCGTGGACAAGAAGAACGCTCTGCGCGCCGGCGCCGTCACGGCCGGAACGACGCTGATGATGCTGCTGATGACGTCTCCCGCCCTCGCGCTGACCCGCGACGACGGTGACGACCCGGCCCCGGGCCTGAGCATTGCCCAGACGCTGGGCCTGTTCGTGGCCACGCCGATCATCCTGTTCCTGGTGATCGCGGGCCTCGTGATGGTCGGCGACAAGTCGCGCAAGCCGCAGAACCAGAGCTGAACCCAGGCCGCCCCCGCGGGGGCGGCGCACAGAAGACCTCCGGGGCGCCGGGGGTCCGCGGAGCCGGTGCGTCAAGCCGCCGGTGCGGACCCCCGGCGCCCCGTCGTGCTCACGCGACCCCGGCCAGCAGCTTGCGGAGCAGGCCCGTGAGCAGCTCGACCTCCTCGGGCTCCAGCCCGGTCAGGGCGGCGGCCTGCACCTCCAGCCCGGCGGACACGGCCTCGTCGATGAGGGCGAGACCGCGGTCGGTGATCGTCACCTGGAGGCCGCGGCGGTCGTGCGGGTCGGGCGTGCGGCAGAGCAGCCCGGCCTTCTCCAGCTTGTCCAGGCGCCCGGTCATGCCGCCGGTGGTGAGCATCAGCGTTGCCGACAGCTGGCGCGGCGAGAGCGTGTAGGGGCTCCCGGACCGGCGCAGGGTGGCGACGACGTCGAACTCGCCGCGGGAGATGCCGTAGCGGTTGTAGGTCCGCTCCGTCGCGTCGCCCATGGCCCTGGCGATCCGGTAGATGCGGCCGAAGACGGCCATGGGTGCGGTGTCCAGGTCGGGTCGCACCGCGTACCACTGGGCGGCGATCGCGTCGACGGCGTCCTTCTTGGCCTCGGTCATGAGCGCAGTATCCGACGTTCCCTCGCTCGTCCGCAAGAAAGTTGCTTGACGGAAAGTAGCTTAGGAGTAAGCTACTTTCAAGTGACCTACTCGTTCGAGGAGTCGTCCCCGTGAAGCGCTTCGCCACCGTCGCCCTGACCGCCCTCGCCCCCGTGTCCTGGGGTTCCACGTACGCCGTCGCCACCGAGCTGCTGCCGCCCGACCGGCCCCTGTTCACCGGGGTGATGCGGGCCCTGCCCGCCGGACTGCTGCTCACGGCGCTGGCCCGCACCCTGCCCAAGGGCGCGTGGTGGTGGAAGTCGGCCGTGCTCGGCACGCTCAACATCGGCGCCTTCTTCCCGCTGCTGTTCCTCTCCGCCTACCGGCTCCCCGGCGGGGTCGCGGCCGTGCTCGGCGCCGCCGGACCGCTGTTCGTCGTCGGGCTCGCGGCGCTGCTGCTGGGGGAACGGGCCCGGGTGCGCACCGTGATCGCCGCCGTCGTGGGCGCCTTCGGCGTGAGCATGGTGGTGCTCACCGCCGAGGCCGGGCTCGACCCGGTCGGCGTGATCGCCGGGGTGGTCTCCTCCGTCTCCATGGCCGCGGGCACCGTCATGACCAAGCGCTGGGGCCGCCCCGAGGGTGTCGGCCCCCTGGCGGTGACCGGCTGGCAGCTCACCGCCGGCGGACTCGTCATCATCCCCGTCGCCGTCCTCGTCGAAGGCGCCCCGCCCGCCCTCGACGGCGGCGCCCTCCTCGGCTACGGCTACATGATGCTGATCAACACCGGCATCGCGTACTGGATCTGGTTCCGCGGCATCGGGCGGCTCTCCGTCACCTCGGTCACCCTGCTGGGCCCGCTCTCCCCGCTCACCGCCGCGGTGATCGGCTGGGCGGCTCTCGGGCAGTCGCTGTCGCCCGTACAGCTCGCGGGCATGGCGATCGCCTTCGGCGCCACCGTCGCCGGCCAGCTCGCCGTCGCACCCCCCGCCCGATCGTTCAGTTCTCCTGAAAAGACCGATCGAAACATTTCGATGGACCTGATCGATGGGCCGGTGCGACGGTAGTCCCACGCCCTACGACACCGAACCCCGAGGGGGAGACAACCAGTGGCCGTCACGGACCGCGCCCGCACCGTCCCGCACACCGAGCAGCAGCCCCACAGCACGGGGAGGAACGGCGCCACCGCCGGACTCGGCGCCGGCGTGGCGCTGGCCCTGCTCGCGACGGTCGTCTGGTCCGGCAGCTTCGTCGCCACCCGGGGGATGGCCGACACCGTCCCGCCCGTCCAGGCCGTCTTCTGGCGCTGGATCATCGCGCTGATCGCCGTCGCACCCTTCGCCGCCCGGCAGGCCTGGCGACAACGGGCCCTGATCCGGCAGCACTTCGGCTACATTGCCCTCGCCACCCTGTTCGGCGTCGCCCTCTACAACACCCTCGTGCACCAGGCCGGGCTGACCACCTCCGCCTCCAACATGGGCATGATCATGGCGGCCTCACCCGTCATCATGGCCTGCTACGCCCGCCTCGGCGGCGAACGGCTCGGCCCCCGGCGCACCGTCGGGATGCTGGTGGCCGCCCTCGGGGTGCTGCTGCTGGTGGGGGACGGCTCCCTCGGCTTCGACGTCGGCGCCGGCGACCTGTGGATGTTCGGCGCCGCCCTCTCCTTCTCCACGTACAGCGCCCTGCTCAAGCGGAGGCCCGCCGAACTCGGCGGACTCGCCTTCCTGATCACCACCTTCGCGCTCGGCGCGCTGATGCTGGCCCCCGCCTACGCCGTCTCGCTCACCCTCCAGGGTGGCTTCGCGCTCACCCCCGGATCGGTCGGGCCCCTGCTGTACGTCGGGGTGTTCTCCTCCGCCGTCGCCTTCTTCGCCTGGAACCGGGCGGTCGCGGCCATCGGCGCCGCCCGCGCCGGAATCGTGTACTACCTCCAGCCCGTGTGCGTGGCGGGGCTCGGCCTGCTGCTGCTGGGCGAGCGGACCGGCCCGGCGCAACTGCTGTGCATGGCGCTGATCCTCGGCGGTGTGGGACTGGGGAGCGCCGCGGGTGCCCGGCGGTAGGTTCGGCCCCATGACCGAGTGGGACATCAAGAAGCTGCGGATCCTGCGGACCCTGGCCGAACAGGGGACCGTGACCGCGACGGCCGAGGCGCTGCACATGACGCCCTCGGCCGTTTCGCAGCAGCTGACGAACCTCGCCCGGCAGCTGGGGGTGACCCTGCTGGAGGCCCAGGGCCGGCGGGTCCGGCTCACCGACGCGGCGCACCTCGTACTGCGGCACACGGAGGCGGTGTTCGCCCAGCTGGAGCGGGCCGAGGCGGAGCTGTCGGGGTACCTCGCCGGGGACGCGGGCGAGGTGCGGATCGGAGCCTTCTCCACCGCCGTGCCGGCGCTGGTGGTCCCGGCCGTGGCGGCGCTGCGGCGCACCCACCCCGCGATCGAGCTCCGGGTGCGGGAGGCGGAGGCCGCCGAGTCCTACGCGCTGCTGTCCGCCGGAGCGGTGGACCTCGCCCTGTCCCTGGCGGCCCACGCGCCGACCGCGCGCGACGGCCGCTTCACCCGGCTGACCCTGCTGGAGGACCCGCTCGACGTGGCGCTCCCGCCGGACCACCCGCTGGCGGACGCGGCCGACCTGCGGCTGGCGGACCTGTCCGGCGACCCGTGGATCTACGGGGGCAGCGGCCCCTGGTCGGAGATCACCCGCAACGCGTGCGAGGCGGCCGGCTTCGTCCCGGAGCAGGCGCACTCCGCGTCGGGCTGGACGGCGATCCTGGCGATGGTCGGCGCCGGCATGGGGGTGGCCCTGGTCCCCCGCATGGTGTCGGGCCGCGCGTCGGGGCCCGTGGTGCGGGTGCTGACGCGCGAGCGGCCGGCCCGGCACGTGATCGCCGCCGTCCGGCGGGGCTCCGAAGCGGCCCCCGCCGTCGCCCACGTCCTGGCCGCCCTGCGGCGGGCCGCCGCCGAGCAGCCGTAGCCGGGGGCCGGCCGCTGCGCCGGCGGGCGGGGGGCTCCCGGCCCGCCGGCGTCAGGCGTTACAGCCGGGCGGCAGCGGCGGCGTCGGCCGCCTGGGCCCGCAGGGCCCGCTCGACGCCCGCGCGCGACTCCGACACCAGGCGGCGCAGGGCCGCGTTCGGCTCGGCGGCGGCCAGCCAGGCGTCCGTCGCGTCCAGGGTCTCCTGCGTGACCTGGAGGGACGGGTACAGCCCCACCGCGATCTGCTGCGCGATCTCGTGGCTGCGGGTGTCCCATACCTCCTTCACCGCGGCGAAGAACTTCTCCGCGTACGGGGCCAGCAGCTCGCGCTGGTCGGTCTGGACGAAGCCGCCGATCACGGCCTCCTGCACCGCGTTCGGCAGGTCACCGGACTCCACCACCGAGGCCCACGCCGCGGCCTTGGCCTCCGCCGTCGGGCGCGCGGCCCGGGCGGTCGCCGCATGGCGCTCGCCGGCCGCCGTCGCGTCCCGCTCCAGCTCCGCCGCGATGGCGTGCTCGTCCGCGACACCGGTGGCGACCAGGCGCTCCAGGAAAGCCCAGCGCAGCTCGGTGTCGACGGCCAGGCCTTCGATCTCCGCCGCGCCGTCCAGCAGGGCCGACAGGTACGTCAGCTGCCCCTCGGTCCGGGCCGTGGCCGCGAAGGCCCTGGCCCACGCCAGCTGGTGGTCGCTGCCCGGCTCGGCCGCCCGCAGGTGCTCCAGGGTGGCCTCGGTCCAGGTCGCCAGGCCCTCCGCGCGCCACGCCGGGTCGGCGTACAGGTCGACGGCCAGCTTCACCTGCCGGTGCAGGGACTGGACGACGCCGATGTCCGACTCCTTGCCGATGCCCGAGAGGACCAGCGCGAGGTAGTCGCGGGTGGCGAGCTCGCCGTCGCGCGTCATGTCCCAGGCCGAGGCCCAGCACAGCGCGCGCGGCAGCGACTCGGTGAAGTCGCCGAGGTGCGCGGTGACGTTGGCGAGGGAGATCTCGTCCAGACGGACCTTGGCGTACGACAGGTCGTCGTCGTTCAGGAGCACGACCGTCGGGCGGGCGCGGCCGACCAGCTCCGGCACCACCGTCAGCGGACCGTCGATGTCCAGCTCGATCCGGTCGGTGCGCACGAGGCGGCCGTCCAGGAGCTCGTACAGGCCGACCGCGATCCGGTGCGGACGCAGGACCGGCTCGCCCTTCGCGCCCGCGGGCAGTGCGGGGGCCTCCTGGCGCACGGCGAACGCGGTGATGACGCCCTGCTCGTCCGTCTCCACCTCGGGGCGCAGGACGTTGATGCCGGCCGTCTCCAGCCACGCCTTCGACCAGGCGGTCAGGTCGCGGCCCGAGGTCTCCTCCAGGAAGCCCAGCAGGTCGGACAGGCGCGTGTTGCCGAACGCGTGCGCCTTGAAGTAGCCCTGCACGCCCTTGAAGAAGGCGTCCATGCCGACGTAGGCCACGAGCTGCTTGAGCACCGAGGCGCCCTTGGCGTACGTGATGCCGTCGAAGTTGACCAGGACGTCGTCCAGGTCGCGGATGTCCGCCATGATCGGGTGCGTCGACGGCAGCTGGTCCTGCCGGTACGCCCAGGTCTTCATCGAGTTGGCGAACGTCGTCCACGCGTGCGGCCACTTCGAGCCCTCGGCGTAGGCCTGGCAGGCGATGGAGGTGTACGTGGCGAACGACTCGTTCAGCCAGAGGTCGTTCCACCACTCCATGGTGACGAGGTCGCCGAACCACATGTGGGCGAGCTCGTGCAGGATCGTCTCGGCGCGCACCTCGTACGCCGCGTCCGTCACCTTCGAGCGGAAGACGTACTGGTCGCGGATGGTGACCGCGCCCGCGTTCTCCATGGCGCCCGCGTTGAACTCCGGGACGAAGAGCTGGTCGTACTTGGCGAACGGGTAGTCGTAGGCGAACTTCTCCTGGAACCAGTCGAAGCCCTGCCGGGTCACGTCGAAGATCGCGTCCGCGTCGAGGAACTCGGCGAGCGAGGGCCGGCAGTAGATGCCGAGCGGTACGGACTGGCCGTCCTTGCCCTCGTACGAGCTGTGCACCGCGTGGTACGGGCCCACGATCAGCGCGGTGATGTACGAGGAGATCCGCGGGGTCGGCTCGAAGGCCCACACCCGGTCCCCCGGCCCCGTCCCCCGGGAGGTGTCCCGTGGGGAGTTCGAGATGACCGTCCAGCCCTCGGGAGCCGTCACGGTGAACCGGAACGTCGCCTTCAGGTCGGGCTGCTCGAAGCTGGCGAAGACCCGCCGAGCGTCCGGCACCTCGAACTGGGTGTACAGGTAGGCCTGCTGGTCGACCGGGTCGACGAAGCGGTGCAGGCCCTCGCCGGTGTTCGTGTACGCGCAGTCCGCGACGACACGGAGCTCGTTGGTCCCCGCCGCCAGGTGCTTCAGGGCGATCCGGGAATCCCGGAAGACGGCGGCGACGTCGAGGGACTCGCCGTTGAGGACGGCCTCGTGGACGGCCGGGGCGACCAGGTCGATGAAGGTCTCGGCGCCGGCCTCGGCGGCGTCGAAGCGCACCGTGGTCACGGACCGGAAGGTGCCGCCCTCCTGCGCACCGCCGAGATCGAGCTCGATCTCGTAGGAGTCGACGGTGAGCAGCTGGGCCCGCCGCTGGGCTTCTTCACGGGTGAGGTTCGTGCCTGGCACGCGTTCATCTCCTTCGATGGTGACGTCGCGGCCATCCTTCCACGGGAGCCCCGCCCGGAGCTCCCGAGTAATCCACGGGCGAACGCGACGTCCGATTTCCGCCAGCTCCGGCCGGTCCGGACCGGGAGGATCGACCCCGTGACCCCGACGAACCGCCCCGCCGCGCTCCCCATCGCCCCGTCCGCCCTGGCCGAACTGCGCCGCGGCGACGACGCCGGCCGCCCGTGCCTGCCGTACGAGGACCCCGAGGGCGGCGCCCCGCTCCGCTGCTGCCTGCGCCGCAGCCGCGCCGGCGAGCGCGTCGCCCTGGTCGCGTACGCGCCGCTGCGCCGCTGGGCGGCGCGGTCCGGTGCGGACCCGGGGGCGTACGACGAGCAGGGGCCCGTGTTCGTACACGCCGACGTGTGCGCGGGCCCCGGGCGGGACGGCGAGCTGCCGTTCGGGACGCCGGGCGCGCTGCGGGTCGCCCGGCGCTACGACGCGGGCGGGCGGATCCTCGGCGGCCGGGTACTGGCCCTCGGGGAGGAGCCCGACGGGGTCGTGGCGCGGGCGCTGGCCGAGGCGTTCGCCGACCCGGAGGTCGCCCTCGTGCACGTCCGGGCGGCGGAGTACGGCTGCTTCCTCTACGAGGTGCGCCGCGGGGACCGCCACGAGCCCCGCCGCCCGTGAGACGGGGGAGGGGGCGGGCGCCGTCCGGCACCCGCCCCCTCCGTGTCCGCCGCGGGATCAGCCGCGCAGCTCCTCGGCCACCAGCTCGGCGATCTGCACCGCGTTCAGGGCCGCGCCCTTGCGCAGGTTGTCGTTCGAGAGGAACAGCGCGAGGCCGTTCTCCGCCGTCTCGTCCAGCCGGATGCGGCCCACGTACGAGGCGTCCTTGCCGGCCGCCTGGAGCGGGGTCGGGATCTCCGAGAGCTCGACGCCCGGGGCGTCCTTCAGCAGCTCGTAGGCGCGCTCGACGCCGAGCGGGCGCTCGAAGCGGACGTTGACCTGGAGCGAGTGGCCGGAGAAGACCGGCACGCGCACGCAGGTGCCGGAGACCTTGAGCTCCGGGATCTCCAGGATCTTGCGGGACTCGTTGCGGAGCTTCTGCTCCTCGTCGGTCTCGAAGGAGCCGTCGTCCACGATCGAGCCCGCGAGCGGGAGCACGTTGAAGGCGATGGGCCGCTTGTAGACGCCCGGCTCGGGGAAGACCACGGCCTCACCGTCGTGCACCAGCGCGGTGGCCTCGCCCGCCACGGCCTTGACCTGGCCGTCGAGCTCGGCGACGCCGGCCACGCCCGAGCCGGACACGGCCTGGTAGGTGGTGGCGATCAGCGCGGTCAGGCCGGCCTCGTCGTGCAGCGGGCGCAGCACCGGCATCGCGGCCATGGTGGTGCAGTTCGGGTTCGCGATGATGCCCTTGGGGCGGTTCTTGATCGCGTGCGGGTTGACCTCGGAGACGACGAGGGGGACCTCGGGGTCCTTGCGCCAGGCCGAGGAGTTGTCGATCACGACGGCGCCCTGCGAGGCGACCTTCTCGGCGAGGGCCTTGGAGGTGGCGCCGCCGGCGGAGAACAGCACGATGTCCAGGCCGGAGTAGTCGGCGGTGGACGCGTCCTCGATGGTGATCTCCCGGCCCTCCCACTCCAGGACGGAGCCCGCGGAGCGGGCCGACGCGAACAGCCGCAGCTCGTCCACCGGGAACTTCCGCTCGGCGAGGATGCCGCGCATGACTCCGCCGACCTGTCCGGTGGCTCCGACGATTCCGACCCTCACGGTGACTCCTCTGGTACGTACGACGCGGGCGCGCGTGGAGCCATCATGCGTTCGACCCCACGAGCCTTGTCCAATCCATTGTCCGAGGAACGGACGGTGTCCGGAATGTGAACCCGTGTGACGTCTTTGCGGCGGCCCTGTCGCGCGCCCTCCGATCGGCCGTTCTGCCTGGTCGGAGCGGAAACACGAGGGGGCGGCGCTCGTCGGAGCGCCGCCCCCTCGGGCCTGTCGGGTGCCTACCGGGTTACGGGAGGACCTTCTCGATCTGCACGCTGCCGGTGCCGGCGGCGGTGCCCCCGGCGTTGAGCAGCTGGACCTGGCCGAAGAACTGACGGCCCTCGGGTGCCGCGCTGCTGACCAGGACGTTCGCCGAGACCTGCGCGGTGGCGCCGGTGGCGAGGTTCACCGCGGCGCCCTCGTCGACCTGGACGGAGCCCAGACCGGCCGAGAAGAACACGTCGCGGTAGTCGTACGTGGTGGAGCCGGACGGGATCGCGTAGCCCAGCACCTCGATGGTGTAGGTGCCCGCGGCCGGGTTGACCAGGCTCACGGCCTCCTCGGAGTCTCCGTCGGCGGAGCTGCCGACCTTGACGCCGTCCTTGTACACGTCGAGGTCGAGGTCGGCGCCCGTGTCGGACGTCTTGCCGATCGCGATGTCGAGGCGGGACACGCCCGCGCCGATCGTCACCTCGGTGGTCTGCGTCTCACCGGTGGCGATGGTCGGCTTGGCGACCTTCGCGGAGCCGAGCGGGCCGCCCTTGAGCTTGCCGCCGGCGATGGCCGCGGCCTCGTTCTTGACGGTCCACTGGACCGGCGCCGGGGTACCCAGCTTGACCTCGGGCAGGACCTTGACCGCCGGGTCGAAGGCCGCGCCGAGCACGGAGACGTCCAGCTTGTACGGGTTGTCCAGCAGCGGCGACGTACGGCGCGACTCGACCTCGATCTCCCAGACGCCCGGCTGCGGGTCGGTGTAGGAACGCAGGTCGGGGCGGCAGGTGTTCGCCGGGTTGTCGTAGTTCGGGTAGCACTGGGTGGTCGCGCTGTCCTCGACGCCCAGACCGTACGGGTGGATCGAGATGAAGCGCGTCTGGCTGCCCGGCTGCAGACCGCCGAGGGCGACCTCCAGGGTCTTGGCGCCCGGCGGGACGGTGACGAAGTACGACTTGTGGCTGTTGCGCTGCACGGACGAGGTGTCCGACAGCTTGAACGACGGCTTCGCCAGCGGGGTCGAGGCGACGACCGTCGTCAGGATCTGCTTGTCGATGCCCTCGGTCGTCGCGTCGTCCAGCTGCAGGATGCCGCTGTGCACGCCGGCCGACGTGGCCTTGGCCTCGACCTTGATGGTGACGGGCTTGTTCAGCGGCAGCGTGACGTAGTCGTAGCCGCCGATGACCTTGAAGGTCCCGTCGTTGTTGCGCCAGGTCAGGTCGTGGCGGGTGCCGTACTTGACACCCGTGGTGCGGGTGACGACGACGTTGTAGACCTTCTTCTGGCCGACCTTGAGGCCGCCCTCGCGGTCGTAGACGCCGGTGCCGAAGCCCGGGGTCTTCAGGAACTGGTCGATCGCGGTGTCGACCGGCGCCTTGACGGTGAAGTCGTTGGCCTTGGCGTCACCCTGGATGGACTCCCACGCACCGACGACGTCGATCAGTCCCGCGCCCTGGGCGTGCGCCGGAACGTCGGCGATCTTCTTCGCCGTGCTGGTGAGCGCGACGCGCAGACCGGCCGGCTTCAGCGCGATGCCGGCCTGCTTGGCGGCCGAGATCAGCAGCGCGCTCGCGCCCGCCGCCTGCGGCGACGACATCGAGGTGCCCTGGAGCATCGCGTAGCCGGGCGGCAGCGCGTAGCCCGCCTCCTTCACCGGCGAGCCCGGGATCCAGGTCTGCGCGGTGTTGATGGCGGCGCCGGGGGCGCTGATGGTCGGCGTGAAGCCGCCGTCCTCACGCGGGCCGCGCGAGGAGAAGTTGAACATGTTGTACTTCTTGGCCACGCCCGAGCCGTAGTTGGCGGCCCACGTCTCCTTGGAGACCGCCGCGCCCACGGAGAGGACCTTGTCCGCCAGGGCGGGGTCGCCGATCGTGTTGACGCCGGGGCCCTCGTTGCCCGCCGAGATGACGAGCTGGACGCCGTACTTGTCGATCAGGTTGGAGTAGAGCTCCGAGCGGGCGTTGTTGCCGTCGTTGAGCGCCGGCAGGCCGCCGATGGACATGTTGACGATGTCCACGCCGCGGTTGACGACGAGGTCGATCATGCCCTCGGTCAGCGCGATGTTGGTGCAGCCGCCCGACCAGGTGCAGGCGCGCGAGGAGACGAGCTTGGCGCCGGGGGCGGCGCCGTTCATCTTGCCGCCGAAGAGGCTGTTGGCGGCGGTGATGCCGGCGACGTGCGTGCCGTGCGTGCCCTCGATGATGCCGATGTTGACGAAGTCGGCCTTCTTGCCGACCCAGTCCCCGCCGAGCGGGTCCATCGGGACGTCCTTGCGGATCTCGATCACGAACGGGATGCGCTCGACGACGGGGGTCGCCGGGTTGTCCGTCCCGAAGTAGCCGACCTGGTAGCCGTCCTTGTACGGCTTCATCGGCTCGTTGTTCGTGAAGTCGAGGTCCTGGTCGGTGTCCACGCGCACGGTGCCGGTCGCCGGGTCGTACAGCATGCCGAACCGGTCGGTGGTGTCGCCGTCGCGGTTGACGTCACCGGCCATGTCGCCGTTCGCGGTGATCGACTCGGTGAAGCGGCTCCACTGGAACGCGCCCTCGGGCGCCTTCCAGGTCGAACCGCCCGCGGCGAACGAGGCGCCGGTGACCGGGGTGATCTGCGCCCGCCAGGTGCCGTCGTTGTCCGTGATCGGGTCGGTCGCCGTGACCCAGTCGACGATCTTGCGCTCGCCGGTCGTGGTCGTCTGCAGCGCGGGGTGGCCGAGGTCGACGCCCGAGTCCATGATGCCGATGGTCACGCCGCGGCCGTCGGCCTGGGGGTTCTTCGCGACGAAGTCCACCGCACCGGTCTCGAAGGACGGGTTGTACGGGTTCTTCGCCGGGGTGTTGGCGTCCGGCGCGGGATAGGCCTCGGCCGCGGTCTTCTTGGCCGTGCCGCCCTCGCGGTCCGCGTCGGGGCGCGGGTCCGGCAGCTGGATCTCGTGGCGCAGGTCGATGCCGTGCACCGAGTTCAGCTTGACGGCCGCCTTCAGGGCGGCGTCCGCCTTCCCGGTGGGCAGCGTGGCGCGCACGTAGCCGAGGTCGTCGTACGTACGGCCCACCGAGGCACCCTCGACGGCGCCGAGCTGCTGGGCGACCTGCTTCGTCTGGCCGGGGGCGGTCGCGACCATGACGGTGACGGTCTTGTCACCCTTGGACTTGGCCTCCTGCAGGAGCTCGGCATCGGCGGAGCCGAGCTTCTGGTCCGCGGACTTCACCGGCGGTGTGGCGCGCGGCCCGTCGACGGTTCCCGCCGCGAAGGCGGGCATGGCTCCGGTCGCGCAGAGCGCGGCCACGAGGCCCGCGGCGGCGGCTATTCGGGCCGCTCGTCTGGGCCCGGATATGGAGCTGGGGGATTCGAGGGTCATCAGCATCCCTGGTTTGTGAAAGTTACGGTCCGGATTTCGGTGCCGGATGACCGGTCAGCCTTGCGCACGTGACCGCTCTTTGGGGAGGGATGTCATTGACCGAGACCTGTCATGGCGGCTTCCCGCCACGGAGCGGTATGCGCCAGTGACCCCGTACCGGGGCGCATCAGGGGGAAACGACGGCCGTGTGGAGTGGATTTGTAGACTTTACGACCGCGCCCCGGTATCGGTGCACGGTCGACTTCCCGCTCGGGTGTGACACATTCCGTCCGTCCAGCGCACGCGCGCGCGGGAAAACGGGAACGGGGGCCGGCGCGGCCCGGCACGCTCCGAAAGAGGCGCCCTAGGCCCGGTCGTGGCAGGCGGCCGACCCGCACCGGAGCCGGGTGCCGTCGGGCGAGGTGTCGTGGAAGCGCAGCCCGCAGTCCCCGGACGCGCAGGTGCGGACGCGGCCGG
The DNA here is from genome assembly GCF_042715295.1 of Streptomyces sp. NPDC058701. Classification (NCBI taxonomy): domain Bacteria; kingdom Bacillati; phylum Actinomycetota; class Actinomycetes; order Kitasatosporales; family Streptomycetaceae; genus Streptomyces; species Streptomyces sp. NPDC058701. The sequence goes on from NZ_JBHXSY010000004.1 coordinate 14,655, forward strand.
GTGCGGAGCCCAGCAGTTCCAGGTAGGCGCGCACCGCCGTCCAGGCGGGTCCCCAGGCCGGATCGGCGAACTCGGCCCGCTCACCCGGGCCTTCGGGGGTCAGGGTGAGGCGTACGCGGCCGTGGTCCAGGACCGCGTCGAGCAGGGCGCGCGCGCTCGCGTCGGCCGGGTCGGCCACCGCCCGGGACAGGGCCTCGCGGGCGGTCAGCAGGTGCACCAGGGCCGGGGCGCCGGCGCGGAAGCGGTCGGCCAGGCCGGCGCTCTCCAGCCAGACGGCGACTCCCTCGACGCGGGTCAGTCCGGCGGCTCCCGCGAAGAGGTCCAGCGGGGTGCCGTCCACGGTCCAGCGGGTGTTCAGCAGGTCGAGGGCGACCGGTTCCCCGGTCAGGGGTCGCGGGTCCGCCGCCGTCATGTCCTGCCCCTTCGTCCCGTCCGGTCAACCCTCCAAGGGTACGGGGCCGGCCTGTGCGGGCGGTCACGGCGGGGTGCTCCGAGCGGGCCCCGGCCCGTCCGCCTCCGGCGGCTCACCGGGGGAGCACCACCAGGTACGCGGCGGGCTCGTCGTCGGCGGCCGCCGTCAGGGCGGTACGGATGACCGCGGCCTGCTGTTCGGGCCAGTCGCGTAGCTTGCGCGGGGTGACGTGCAGGACGGTGATCCCGAGCCGCTCCAGGGTCTCGCGCTTGCGGACGGACTCCGACCACTGGTCGTCCTCGCCCTGGCGCGGGGCCCGGGTGTCGATCTCCAGCGCCACGCCCTGCTCGGGCCAGAACGCGTCCACCCCGCCGAGGTGCGGACCCCCCGGCAGCCGCAGGTCCACGTTCCAGACCGGCTCGGGGAGCTCGAAGCCCCGTACGATCCGGTACAGCCGGTCCTCGGCGAGGGCGCGCCCCTCGGCGAGGAGGGACTCGACCGCGTCGACCACGTGCGGCCGGTTCAGCAGCCGGGCCACCGTCAGCTCCCGTACGACGGCCGCCGGTTCGCAGTGCCCGCCGCGCACGGCCTCGCTCAGCAGGCGGCGTACGGTGCCGGCGTCCGCGAGCTGCGCGACGGCATCGGCCACGGCCCGCGCGACCGGGGCCACCGGCAGCCCGGTCACCTCCTGCGACCGGGGCGGGACGTGCGCGCGCACGATCCGGACGTCGCCCGTGGAGCGGAGCCGGCGGGTGCCGGGGACGAGCACGTCGATGTGGGAGAGCCCCAGCAGCCCGGGCACCGAGGAGAACCGGTACAGCGCGAGCGCGGCCAGTCCGGTGATCATGGCCTCGCCGTTGCCCCGGCGCTCGGCGTACAGCAGGGCGGCGTGCAGCCGCTCCTCGCTCGTGGCCGGCCCGGGGTGGAGCAGGAAGACCCCCGGCAGGATCTGCCGCCAGGGCCGCCCGGCGGCGTCGGAGGCGGAGACGCCGTGCTCGCGCAGCTGGGCGAGGGTCAGCACGCGGGGGCGGGTGCCGGTGAGGTGGGCGAGGGGGAGGGGCGCGTTGTGGTTCATGACGCTGAGGTTCCCTCAGGCCATGGCCTTGCTAACCCCTGTTACACGTCCGTCGACAAACCGGGACAAGGCGGGGCTAAAGTACGGGCGTTCGACTGCCGATGGGGTGCCCGCTCCCCGCCGCGAACGAGCAGGTCCCGGGGCCGGGGCCCGGGGGTTCCCCCCCCCCGGGCCCCCCCTCGTCGCACGTCAGGCCGAGGCGGCCGCGTCGCAGCTCTGGGCGCGCAGGGCGCGGGCCAGGTCGTCGCGGGACTCCAGGACGAGGCGCCGCAGGGCCGGCGGGGCCGACGGGTGGGAGGCCAGCCAGGCGTCCGTGGCGCCGACCGTCTCCGCGGAGTCCTGGAGCGACGGGTAGAGCCCCTTCACCACGTCCATCGCGATCTGGATCGAGCGCTCGGCCCACACCCGTTCCAGGACCTCGAAGTACCGCCCGGTGCAGGCGGCCAGCAGACCGCGCTGGGAGGGCTGCTGCATGCCCGCGATCGTCGCCTCCGCCAGCGCGTTCGACAGGCCGTCCGACTCGACGACCGCCGCCCACGCCTGGTCCTTGACCGCCTGCGACGGCCGCGCGGCCAGGCAGCGCACCTGGTGCCGCTTGCCCGAAGCGGTGTCGTCCCGGGCCAGTTCGGCGGTGAGCACGCCCTCGTCCACCGCCCCGTGCGCGGCCAGCGGCAGCAGGAAGTCCCACCGCAGCTCCTGGTCCACGTCCAGACCGTCGATCCGCGCCGAACCGTCGAGCAGCCCCAGGAGCAGCTGGAAGTCGCCCTCGGTCGTGGCGCCCGCCGCGAAGAACCGGGCCCAGGTGAGCTGGTGCTCCGACCCGGGCTCGGCCAGCCGCAGTTCGTGCAGCGCGCCGGCCGCCACCTCCCGGCCGCCCTGCTCGCGCCACCGCGGCGCCGCGTAGTGCGTGACCGCGGTCAGTGCCTGCGCGTGCACCATCTGCAGGACGCCGACATCGCTCTCGCGGCCCGCGTGCGCCAGCACCAGCGCGATGAAGTCCCGGGCCGGCATCAGCCCGTCGCGCGTCAGGTTCCACAGCGCGGACCAGCACAGCGCCCGCGCGAGCGGGTCCGTGAGGTCGCCCAGGTGCGCGCGCAGCGTGGCGAGCGAGCGCTCGTCGAAGCGGATCTTGCAGTAGGTGAGGTCCTCGTCGTTGACCAGGACCAGGTCGGGCCGCCGGCTCCCGGCCAGCTCCGCCACCGCGGTCCGCACGCCGACCACGTCCACCCCGGCCCGCGCGTACCGCACCAGGGTGCCGTCCGGCTCCAGCCGGTACAGACCGACCGCGACCCGGTGCGGCCGGAGCTCCGCGCCCTCCTGGAGCACCGCCAGCTCGGTCACGCGCCCGCCCGCGTCGCACGTCACCACCGGGGTCAGCGCGTTCACGCCCGCGGTCTGCAGCCAGGCCCTGGACCACTCGGCCATGTCCCGCCCGGACACCTCCGCCAGTACCGACAGCAGGTCGTCCAGGGTGGTGTTCCCGTACGCGTGGGCCCGGAAGTAGCGGCGCGCGCCCTCCAGGAAGGCGTCCCGACCCACGTACGCGACCAGCTGCTTGAGCACCGCGGCGCCCTTGGCGTACGTGATCCCGTCGAAGTTCAGCTTCGCGTCCTCCAGGTCACGGATGTCGGCCGTGACCGGGTGCGTGGAGGGCAGCTGGTCGGCCCGGTAGGCCCACGCCTTGCGGCTGTTGGCGAACGTCACCCACGCCTGGTCGAAGCGGGTGGCCTCGACCAGCCCGAAGGAGCCCATGAAGTCCGCGAAGGACTCCTTCAGCCACAGGTCGTCCCACCACTTCATGGTGACCAGGTCGCCGAACCACATGTGCGCCATCTCGTGCAGGATCGTGTTCGCACGGCGCTCGTACGCGGCCTGCGTGACCTTCCCGCGGAAGATGTACTCCTCGCGGAAGGTCACCATCCCCGGATTCTCCATCGCGCCCAGGTTGTACTCGGGCACGAAGGCCTGGTCGTACTTCCCGAAGGGGTACGGGTAGTCGAAGATCTCGTGGAAGAGGTCGAAGCCCTGCTTCGTCACGAGGAAGACGTCGTCCGCGTCGAAGTGCTTCGCCAGCCCCTTGCGGCACATCGCGCCCAGCGGGATCGTCAGGTCCCCGCGCGTGTAGGAGTCCGTGACGTAGTGGTACGGGCCCGCGACCACGCACGTGATGTACGTGGAGATCGGCGCGGTCTCGGCGAACCGCCAGACCCCGCCCTCCCGGGATTCCTCGGCGCCGTTGCTCCACACCTGCCACTGCGCCGGGGCGGTCACCTCGAAGCGGTACGGCGCCTTCAGGTCGGGCTGCTCGAAGTTGGCGTACACCCGCCGGGCGTCCGCCGGCTCGTACTGGGTGTAGAGGTAGACCTCGCCGTCCTCCGGGTCCACGAACCGGTGGAGGCCCTCCCCGGTCCGGCTGTACGCGCAGTTCGCGTCCACCACCAGGACGTTCTCGGCTTCCAGGCCGTCGAGGGCGATCCGCGACCCGTCGAAGACGGCCGAGGGGTCCAGGGCGCGCCCGTTGAGGGTCACGGAGTTCACCGAGGGGGCGATCAGGTCCGCGAAGGTGGCGGTGCCCGGGGCCGCGGCCCGGAAGCGGACCGTCGTCACGGAGCGGAAGGTCCGGGGACCCTCGGCCGGCTCGGCCTCCCCGACGGCGGACCGGACGTCGAGGACCACCTCGTAGGCGTCGACGGACAGCAGCTCGGCCCGCCCACGGGCCTCGTCGCGGGACAGATTCTCTCCGGGCACCTGCACTCCTTCGTGCGTGATCGCGTTCTTCCCTCGAATCCTCGCACGGGGGAATGCGCGGGGCCCCGGCCTGGTTGGCGACGGAGGACGTGGTCCCCAGTGATGCCTTTGTCTGACTCGAGGAGAGACATGACCGACACCCAGGTGCGCGAGAAGACCCCGGTCGACTTCTGGTTCGACCCGCTCTGCCCTTGGGCCTGGATGACGTCGCGCTGGATGGTCGAGGTCGAGAAGGTCCGCGACGTCGAGGTCCGCTGGCACGTGATGAGCCTGGCCGTCCTGAACGAGAACAAGCTCGACGAGCTCCCCGAGACCTACCGCGAGCTGCTCGGCCCCAAGGGCTGGGCTCCGGTGCGCGTGGTCATAGCGGCACAGCAGAAGCACGGCGCCGAGGTCACGGGCAAGCTCTACACCGCCCTCGGCACCAAGATCCACAACGAGGGCCAGGGTCCGACCCGCGAGGTCATCGCCGCGGCGCTCGACGAGGTCGGCCTGCCGGCCGAACTGCTCGCCTACGCCGACTCCGACGAGTACGACGAGGTGCTGCGGGACTCCCACAACAACGGCATCGACCGCGTCGGCCAGGAGGTCGGCACCCCGGTGATCTCCGTCCCCGGCGCCGACGGCGACGACGTCGCCTTCTTCGGCCCGGTCGTCACCCCGATCCCGCGCGGCGAGGCCGCCGCCCGCCTGTGGGACGGCACCCTGCTCGTCGCGTCCACGCCGGGCTTCTACGAGATCAAGCGCACCCGCACCCAGGCCCCCTCCTTCGAGTAGCCCACCCGGGCGTCCGTTCGCCCGGACGTCCGACGGCACGACGGCGGCTTCCGCCGAGCACGCAGAAGGCCCCCGCGAGTCATGTCCTCGCGGGGGCCTTCCTGTGGACACGCCCGCCGGTGAAGGGTGAGAAGACGATCACGAGGCGGACGGGCGGGTGGTGCCGATCAGGCCTTTCCGGCCGGGATCAGCAGCGGGGTGTTCGCCTTGGCGTCGGCGTAGCGCTTGGCCACGTCCTGCCAGTTGACGACGTTCCACATGGCCTCGATGAAGTCCACCTTCTGGTTCTTGTACTGAAGGTAGAAGGCGTGCTCCCAGGCGTCGAACACCAGGATCGGCACGGAGGCCTGGCCCACGTTGCCCTGGTGGTCGTAGATCTGCTCGACGATCAGGCGGCCGCTGATGGGCTCGTACGCGAGCACGCCCCAGCCGGAGCCCTGCGTCGCGGAGGACGCGAAGGTCAGCTGCTTGCGGAAGGCGGCGAAGGAGCCGAAGGACTCCGTGATGGCGGCCGGCAGGTCGCCGAGGCCGTCCTTCTCGTCCGGGACGCCGCCGCCGTCACCCGTCTTGGGGCTGGCCATGTTGTGCCAGTAGATGCTGTGCAGGATGTGGCCGGAGAGGTGGAACGCGAGGTTCTTCTCCAGGCCGTTCAGCGCGGCCCAGTTCTCCTTGTCGCGCGCCTCCTCCAGCTGTTCCAGCGTGGTGTTGGCGCCCGCGACGTAGGCCGCGTGGTGCTTGTCGTGGTGCAGTTCGATGATCTGCGGGTTGATCACCGGCTCCAGCGCCGCGTAGTCGTAAGGAAGCTCAGGAAGCGTGTAAATGGCCATGCGTGTATCCGGTCCCCTCGGCGTGCCAACTGCTTATTGCAATCAATGCGCAACTGCACGCTAGCAGTATCTATTCCGTACGACACGTAAGGCTTACCTCTCTCCCGCGTCCTCCGGAACGCCGGAGGCCGGGCCCGTGCGATCGCACGGGCCCGGCCTCCGACCTGCCGTCCGGCGGGGGTGTCGCGCCGGACGGGAGCCTCATCCCGCGGTGCGGGCGGCCGACCGGCGCTGCAGGATCCAGCCGGTCGCCGCGAGGGCGACGGTCAGCCCGCCGGTGAAGACGACCTGCACCCGGGTGTCCGCGTCCAGGGCCATCAGCACCAGGACTCCGGCCACTCCGGCGAGCGCCACCCACGTCAGGTACGGGAAGCCCCACATCCGCACGACCAGCTTCTCGGGGGCCTCGCGCTCGAGCCGGCGGCGCAGCACGAGCTGGGAGACGGCGATGAACCCCCAGACGACGAGGATGACCCCGCCGACCATGTTCAGCAGCCAGGCGAACAGGGTGTCCGGGTACCAGTAGGAGAGGAGCACGGTGACGAATCCGAAGCCGGAGGAGGCGAGCACCGCGCGGCGCGGCACCCGGCGGGTGACCTTGCCCAGCGCCTTCGGGCCCTGGCCGCGGGAGACGAGGGAGTAGGCCATGCGGGAGGAGCCGTAGATGTTGGCGTTCATCGCGGACAGCAGCGCGATCAGGATGACCACGTTCATGATCTCGCCGGCCGCGGGGATGCCCAGGCGGTCCAGGGTGGCCGCGTACGGTCCGTCCTGCGTCACCGCCGGGTCGTTCCACGGCAGCAGGGTCACGATGACCAGCATCGAGCCGACGTAGACGAGTCCGATCCGCCACATCGTGGTCCGCACGGCCCGGGCGACGCCCTTGACCGGGTTCTCGGACTCGGCGGCCGCGATGGTCACGGTTTCCAGGCCGCCGTACGCGACGACCGAGGCGAGCAGGCCGACCAGCAGGCCGTCCACGCCGTTGGGCAGGAAGCCGCCGTCGTGCAGGAGGTTGGCGGTGCCGGGGGCGTCCGAGCCGGGCAGGAGGTCCAGGACGGCGAGCACGCCCAGGCCCAGGAAGAGGGCGATCGCCCCGATCTTCAGGGCGGCGAACCAGAACTCGAACTCGCCGAAGTTCGAGACGGCGGCCAGGTTGGACCCGCAGAAGACGGCCATGAAGACCAGCACCCACATCCACGAGGGGGTCCCCGGGAACCAGCCGGTCATGATGTGCGCCGCGCCGATGGCCTCGATGGCCACGCCCACGCACAGCAGCGTCCAGAACATCCACCCCGCGGTGAACCCGGCCCAGGGGCCGACCGCCCGCTCCGCGTGCACCGAGAAGGAGCCGGAGGCGGGATCGGCGGCGGACATCTCGCCGAGCATCCGCATCACGAACATCACCAGCACGCCGGACGCGGCGTACGCCAGCACGATCGAGGGACCGGCGGCCGCGATGCCGGCGCCGGAGCCGACGAAGAGGCCGGCGCCGATGACACCGCCGAGGGCGATCATCGAAAGGTGGCGCTGCTTCAGTCCGTTGCCGAGGGGGGAGCCGGCGTCGGCCTGTGGCGGCGCCGGCTGCTCGGGTTGCGTGATCGTGCGCTGACTCATGCGCCCAGTGTGCCGATCGTCCGATAATCGGACGTCTCGCGTCCATCATCCGGACACCTGGTTCACCGGCCGTGATCCTCCCCGTACGACGCGCGGGTGCCCGGGACCAGGAGGCCCCGGGCACCCGCGGCGCCTGGCGGTGCGTCAGCCGGCCCGGCGCTCGCGGATCTCCCGCACCCACGCCACCAGCAGGACGAGGCCGGCGGCCCCGGTCGACCACAGCAGCTGCGGCCGGGCCGAGTCGTCGAACAGCATCAGCACCAGCACCGCCGCCATGCCGGCCAGCGCGGCCCACGTCAGGTACGGGAACAGCCACATCGGCAGCGTGAGCCGCTCCGGCATGTCCCGCTCGATGACGCGGCGCAGCTTCAGCTGCGAGACCGCGATCAGCGCCCACACGAACAGCAGCACCGCGCCGACCGCGTTGAGCATGTAGAGGAAGATCGTCTCCGGCCACAGCAGGTTCAGCACGACCGACACGAAACCGAAGGCCACCGAGGCGAAGACCGCCCGGCGCGGCACCCCGCCGCCCGAGACCTTCAGCAGCGACGTCGGCGCCTCGCCCCGCTCGGCCAGCGAGAACACCATGCGAGAGGACCCGTACAGGTTCGCGTTCAGCGCCGACAGCAGGGCCACGAACACCACGATGTTCATGATCTGGCCGGCCGCCGGGATGCCGATGGAGTCCAGCGCGGCGACGTACGGGCTCTCGCCGGGCCGCAGCGAGTCCCACGGCAGCAGGGTCACGATGACCAGCATCGAGCCGACGTAGAAGAAGAGGATGCGCCACACCGCGCTGCGCACCGCGCGGGCCACGGAGCGGGCGGGGTCCTGCGATTCGGCGGCGGCGATCGTGACGACCTCCAGGCCGCCGAAGGCGAACACGACGGCGAGCATGCCGGCGACCACCCCGCCCATGCCGGCGGGGAAGAACCCGCCCTGGCCGGTCAGGTTCGCCATGCCGACCGGGTCGGTGTCGGGGAGCAGGCCGAAGATCGCCAGGGTGCCGAGGATCAGGAAGAGCACGATCGCGCCGACCTTGAGGGCGGCGAACCAGAACTCGAACTCGCCGAAGTTCTTCACGGCGGCCAGATTGCTCACGGTGAAGACCACCATGAAGATCAGCACCCAGACCCACTGGTCCACCGACGGCAGCCAGCCGTTCGCGATCTTCGCGGCGCCGGTCGCCTCCACGGCCAGCACCACGACCAGCAGGAACCAGTAGAGCCAGCCCGCCGAGAAGCCGGCCCAGCGGCCCAGTGCCTTCTCCGCGTACACGGAGAAGGAGCCCGAGGCGGGCATGGCGGCGGACATCTCGCCGAGCGCACGCATCACCAGCATCGCCAGGACGCCCGCGAGCAGGTAGGAGCAGATGATCGCCGGACCGGCGATCCCGATGCCCGCGCCGGAGCCGACGAAGAGCCCGGCGCCGATCACGCCGCCGAGGCCCAGCATGGTCAGGTGGCGCTGCTTGAGGCCGTGGCTCAAGGGCTCCGCTGGGAGGTCCACCAAAGGTGCTTGTGACATTCCGACAGTGTCTCCGAGTCAGGAGCGGCGACGCAAAACGGACCTCACGCGCTTATCGCAGGGGTGATCCGCATCACTTCGGACGCTCGGGTTACCTGTGGGTAGAGGTTTTTTGTGAACACCCCACCACTGCGGGGATCATCGCTTTGTGCCGGGCGACGGTGGGGCCGCACGGGGGCCGGGGTTAGCGTCACGGTGTCCCGGTCGAAACCCTCACCCTCGGAGCCACGATGAGCACCGCTTCCGCCTCGCCCGCCGTCTTCCGGCCCGGCGCCGTCCTCGCCGACCTGCTGCCCGCGAGCCGCGTCCGCGACATCGCGCTCGTCGTCGGCGGAGCCGCGCTCACCGGGATCGCCGCGCAGATCGCCGTGCCGGTTCCCGGTTCCCCGGTCCCCGTCACCGGGCAGACCTTCGCCGCGCTGCTCGTCGGCGCCGCCTTCGGCGCCCGCCGCGGCTTCCTCGCACTCGCCCTGTACGCCCTCGTCGGCGCGGCCGGGGTGCCGTGGTTCGCGAACGGCACCTCCGGGGCCGGCGGGGCCTCCTTCGGCTACGTGCTCGGCATGCTGCTGGCCGCCACCGTCGTCGGCGCCCTCGCGCGGCACGGCGCGGACCGCTCGGTCCTGCGTACCGCGGGCACGATGGTGCTCGGTTCCGCTGTGATCTACGCGGTCGGCGTGCCCTACCTGATGGCCTCGGCCGGGATGTCCCTGACCGCGGCCGTCGCGGCGGGCCTGACCCCGTTCCTGATCGGCGACGCGCTCAAGGCGGCGCTGGCGATGGGCGCCCTGCCCGCCGCCTGGAAGCTGGTGGGCCGCCGCGGCTGAGCCGCCCGTCCCCCTGTGCGACAGCCCCGGACCGCGAGCGCGGTCCGGGGCTGCCGTGTGTCCGGGGAGGCGGCGCGGGGGCCGCCCGGTCCGATCAGACCGAGGCGCGCTCGGCGGCCTTGCGGCGCATGTCGCGGGCCACGCCGATGGCCAGCACCACAGCCGCGACCAGCAGCGACAGCAGGACGACCTGGCGGTTGGCGTCGTCGAAGAGCATGTAGCCCAGGACGAAGACGATCATCGCGGCGGTGGCGTAGGTGAGGTACGGGAAGAGCCACATCTTGACGGTCAGCTTCTCCGGCGCCTCGCGGACCAGGATCTTGCGCATCCGCAGCTGCGTCAGACAGATCACCAGCCACACGAAGAGGGCGACCGCGCCCGAGGAGTTCAGCAGGAAGTTGAAGACCGTGTCCTTGAAGGCGTAGTTGAAGTAGACGGCGACGAAGCCGAACACGACGGAGCCCAGGATCGCGGCGACGGGCACGCCCCGCTTGTTGACCTTCGCGAACGCCTTCGGGGCGTCACCGCGCTCGCCCAGCGAGAACGCCATGCGGGAGGCGGTGTAGAGGCCCGAGTTCAGGCAGGACAGCACGGCCGTCAGGACGATCACGTTCATGATCTGCCCCGCGTGCGCGATGCCGATGGAGTCGAGGGCGGCGACGTACGAGCCCTTCTCCAGGATCGACTTGTCGTTCCACGGCAGCAGGGTGATGACGACGAAGATCGAACCCAGGTAGAAGACGCCGATGCGCCAGATCACCGAGTTGGTGGCCTTGGTGACCGCGCGGCGCGGGTCCTCGGACTCGCCGGCGGCGAGGGTGACGATCTCGCTGCCCATGAAGGAGAAGACGACCATCAGCACACCGGTGAGGATCGCGCCCCAGCCGTTGGGCATGAACCCGCCGGCGTCGGTGAGGTGGGCGAAGCCCGCGCCCGGGTTGTCCGAGCCCGGCAGGACGCCGAAGACGGCCAGCAGGCCGACGATCACGAAGCCGCCGATGGCGACGACCTTGATGCCCGCGAACCAGAACTCGAACTCGCCGTACGAGGCGACCGAGCCCAGGTTGGTGACGGTCAGCACCGCCATCACGATCAGGGCCCAGGCCCACTGCGGGACGGCCGGGATCCAGCTTTCGAGGATCACCGCTCCGGCGGTGGCCTCGACGGCCAGCACCACGACCCAGAAGAACCAGTACAGCCAGCCGATGGAGAAGCCGGCCCAGCGGCCGAGCGCCCGGTCTGCGTACGCGGAGAAGGAGCCCGAGTTCGGGCTGGCGGCGGCCATCTCGCCCAGCATCCGCATCACGAAGACCACCATCGCGCCGACCAGCGCGTAGGAGATCAGGATGGCGGGGCCGGCCTTGGCGATGCCGCCGCTGGAGCCGACGAAGAGTCCGGCGCCGATGACACCGCCGATGGCGATCATGGACAGGTGGCGGTTCTTGAGACCGGCCTTCAGACCGTCTGACGGCTGGGCGGCACCGGGGTCACCGGGGGAGTCGCCTGCCTTCTGAAGGGTCGTCGTGGAGCTCATGGACGGTTCCTTAGGTTCTCGGGTTGCGAGCCCCGGCATTCAAACCTGAGATGAACGCGGGACGGAAGACCTCAATCCGGATCGTTGCGCGGGGGCGAACGTCCGGGATCTCCGTCCTGCCGTGTCCCATCTGCGTTCTTTGGGTTTACTTGAGCTTTAGAAGTGATTTACGCGACACCCGCTGCCTGCCGTCGGGCCCGCTCGTGCCACACTCGTCCCATGCGCGTGTACCTCGGATCCGACCATGCCGGCTTTGAGCTCAAGAACCACCTGGTGGACTGGCTCAAGAACAACGGCCACGAGCCCGTCGACTGCGGGCCCCACATCTACGACGCGGTGGACGACTACCCGCCGTTCTGCCTGCGCGCCGCGGAGAAGACCGCCGCCGACGCGGACGGCCTCGGCATCGTGATCGGCGGCTCCGGCAACGGCGAGCAGATCGCCGCGAACAAGGTCAAGGGTGTCCGCGCCGTCCTGGCGTGGAGCGTCGAGACCGCCAAGCTCGGCCGCGAGCACAACAACGCCAACGTGATCTCCGTCGGCGGCCGGATGCACACCCAGGACGAGGCCGTCAGCTTCATCGAGGCCTTCCTGGCGACCCCGTACTCGGACGAGGAGCGCCACACCCGGCGCATCGAGATGCTCACCGCCTACGAGCAGACCGGCGAGCTCCCCCCGATCCCGGCCCACCACCCGCAGGGCTGATCCCGCTCTCCGGCCGTGCCGCCCCCGGGGCGGCACGGCCGTTGTCATGCCGTCCCGCGTCCACGCGCCGTCCCGCGTCCGAGGAGCCCAGCCGTGCCCGAGGGGCATACGATCCACCGCCTCGCCCAGGACCACATCGAGCGGTTCGCCGCCCGCCCGGTCCGGGTCAGCAGCCCCCAGGGGCGGTTCGCACAGAGCGCTGCCCTGCTCGACGGGCGGGTGCTGGACGGCGCCGAGGCGCACGGCAAGCACCTCTTCCTGGAACTGGGCGACGCCTGGGTCCACATCCACCTCGGCCTCTTCGGCAAGCTCGGCTTCGGCCCCGCCCCGGCGCCGCCCGCGACCGACACGGTCCGGCTGCGGCTGCTGGGCGACGAGCACTACGCCGACCTGCGCGGCCCGACGGCCTGCGCGCTGATCGGCGAGGGCGAGAAGAAGGACATACACGACCGGCTCGGCCCCGACCCGCTGCGGCCGGCCGACGACCCGGACCGGGCCTGGGCCCGGATCTCGCGCTCCCGCAGCACCATCGCCGGCCTGCTGATGGACCAGAAGGTCGTCGCGGGCGTCGGCAACGTCTACCGCGCCGAGGTCCTCTTCCGGCACGGCATCGACCCGTACCGCCAGGGCCGCGACCTGCGCCGGGCCGAGTGGGACGCGCTGTGGGCCGACCTCGTCGTGCTGATGCGCGAAGGCGTGCGGAACAACCGGATCGACACCGTCCGCGACGAGCACCTGCCCGAGGCCATGGGGCGCCCACCGAGGGTCGACGACCACGGCGGCGAGGTGTACGTCTACCGCAGGGCGAACCTGCCCTGCCACATCTGCGGCGGCGAGATCCGCACCGCCGACCTCGCCGCCCGCAACCTCTTCTGGTGCCCCGCCTGCCAGTCCCGCTAGGCCGTCTCTGCCGGACGACACGGACCCGGCACCATCCGAGAGGGACGGCCTGGGCGGGACCGGGGCGGGCGCCCGCCCCGCGGGTCAGAACCCGTGCGGGAGCCAGGGGGCCACGTTCCCCGCGAACGCGCGGGACGCCTCCGCCAGGGCGCCCGGACGCAGTTCGCGCACCCGGCCCGCCGCCCCGAGCGAGGCGAGCGTGATGCCGCCCAGGTACGCCGAACCCAGCTCCCGCACCGACAGCGCCAGCTCCGCCGGATCCTCGGACCGGGCGCACCGCGCACCGCCCTTCGCGTCGGCGGTCAGACGCCACCGCCCCGCGTTCCAGGGGCAGAAGGCGTCCTCCACCTCCAGCACCACGTCCAGCGGAGACTCGTACGTCCGGGCCTCCAGCGCCGCAGCCAGGTCCACCGGCCGCAGGTGCAGGGAGTCGCGGAAACGCGGCTGCGACCGGCGGACATCGCTGACCAGGTGGAGCAGCGGATCGTCCACCGGCCGCCGGTTCGCCCGTACCGACCAGGTCAGGTCGATCCCGAAGAGGTAGCGCCACAGCGCCGCGTACGCCGCCGGGTCCAGCGCGTCCAGGTCGTTGACGTCCACCCGCCCCCGGGACCCGGCCAGGTCCCATTCGGGAGTGACCCGGTAGCGGGCGTACCCGGCCACCGCTCCGTCCGGCCCCTCGGCGACCACGCACTTCAGCGGAGACCCGCCGCCGCGCATCGCGGGGGCGTCCAGCAGCGCCTGCCGCTCCCAGCCCGGCTGCCGGGCGGTCATCCCGGGCCGCCCCGGGACCAGCGCCGCGTACACCCGCTCGCAGGCGGCCAGCGCCTCCTCGGGGTCGACCAGGCGCAGCCGCACCGCGTCCGTGCCCGGCGGCACGACTATGTCGACCCGGCTCGTGTCGATGTCCACGGAGAGGGAGTACGCCGCGGTGCCGTAGCCGAAGCGTCCGTAGATCGCCGGATCCGACGCCGTCAGCACGGCGAGCGGCTCGCCGGCCGCCCGGACGTCGTCCAGCTGGCGCCGCATCAGGGAGGTGAGCACCCCGCGCCGGCGGTGGGTGGGGGAGACGCCCACCATCGTGACCCCGGCCGCCGGGACCAGCGTGCCGCCCGGAACCGAGAGGCGGAAGGAGAAGGCGCCCGCCGAACCCACGCACGTCCCGCCGTCCCAGACGCCGAGCGAACGTTCCGCCTCCGTCAGCGCCGCGTAGAGCTTCCGCTCCTGCGGGGACTCCGGCACACCACCGAACGCCAGTTCCAGCTGGTCGTACCAGACATCCCACTCATCGGACTGCAATACGCGCATCTCAAGGGTCATGTGCCCATCCCTATCAGGGCATTCCGCCGCAGTCGACGGCTTTTCGGGCGCCTGGCAACCGCCGGCAGGGCCTCAGGTCCGGGGGTACCCCTGCGCATCCACAGCCAGGATGGATAGGGTCCCGAAGCAATGGCCGGAGCACATGTCGAGACCCTCACGGCCCGGATGCGCATGCTGTGGCACCGGGCACGCACCGCACTGCGCAAATCCGCCGTCGACTACTTCCGCGGCGACGCCTCCGACTGGCTGGCGTTCGTCGGTCTCCTCCTCACCATTCCCGCGATCGCGTGCGGCACGCTCATGCTGCCGATCTGGTTCTCGCCCTCCGCGCTCGTCCTGCCGATCGTCGCGGGCGGCCTGCTGCTGCGGCCCGCCAGCCTGCTCGCCCTGTACGCCGCCTCCGCGGCCGCGCTGATCGTCGAGGCCCTCGTCCTCGGCCCCTACGCCCAGGGCCCGGCGCGGGTCACCCCCGGCACCGTGCTGGTCGTCGCCGCCTGCGGGTTCTTCGGTCTCGTCATCGCCCAGTTCCGCAGCCGCGTCGGCGTGCCCTGGAGACGCGGCGGCACCATGCTCTTCGACCTGCGCGAACGCATCAGGGTCCAGAGCAAGCTGCCCGCCCTGCCGCGCGGCTGGCACCGCGAGATGGCCCTGCGCCCGGCCGGCGGGCAGTCCTTCTCCGGCGACTTCGTCGTCGCCGCCCGCACCAACGGCGGCCGGACCCTGGAGATCGTCCTGACCGACGTCTCCGGCAAGGGCATGGAAGCGGGCTCCCGCGCCCTGCTCCTCTCCGGCGCCTTCGGCGGACTCCTGGGCGCCCTGCCGCCGCACGGCTTCCTGCCCGCCGCCAACGGCTACCTGCTCCGCCAGGACTGGGACGAGGGCTTCGCCACCTCCATCCACCTGGTCCTGGACCTGGAGACCGGCGACTACGAACTCCTCTCCGCCGGCCACCTCCCCGCCCTCCAGCTCTCCGCCGGAACCGGCCGCTGGCAGGAGAAGACCGGCGAGGGCCCCCTGCTCGGCGTCTACGACGGGGCCGAGTTCACCCCGGCCCGCGGCAACCTGCGGCGCGGCGACGTCCTGATGCTCTTCACCGACGGGCTCGTAGAGACCTCCGACCGCGACATCAGCGAGGGCATCGACCGCCTCACCGGCGAGGCCGACCGGTACGTCGCCGCCGGCTGGGACGGCGCGGCCTGGCACCTGATCGAGAAGGTCGCCAAGGACGTCAACGACGACCGAGCCCTCCTCCTCATCCGCCGCTCCGCCTGACCCACCCCACCCACCACCCCTCCGCCCTGCGGCTGCTGGGGGCGTGCTGCTGCGCCCGTTCTGCGGGTGTTGGGGATGCCGCGGCCGCTGGGGCCGCGCTGCTCCGCTCGTACTGGGGATGCTGCGGCCGCTGGGGCCGCGCTGTTCCGCTCGTTCTGCGGTTGCTCCGGACGCGCGCCGCCGCCCGCCCTGCGGCTTCTGGGGCCGCGCCGCTTCGCCCGCCATGCGGCTTCCCGGTCGCACGCCCACCCGCTCCGCCGCTGCTCAGGTTGCCGACCTGCCCTGCGGCTGCGCCCGCCATGCGGCTTCCCGGTCGTACGCCCACCCGCTCCGCCGCTGCTCAGGTTGCCGACCTGCCCTGCGGCTGTGCCGGACCACTGCTGCGCCCGCCCGGCGGCCGCCCGTCATGCGTGGCTCTGCCCGGCTGCCCAGCCCTGATCCGGACGCGGCCGCCTGGCCGGCACTCCGCCTACTTGCCTGACCTTTGCCCCGCCCGCCCCGGTTGCCGCGGCGGGCCGGGCAGCCTGGTCCCGGCCGCTGGGCGGCTGCCCTGTCACCCAGCCCGCTTACCCTGCCCTCCGCGTCAGTCCGTCCGGTTGCCTATAGGTCTGCGTACGCGCGCGGCCCGAGCCGTCCCTTCCCTGGCTGCCTCACCCGTGTCGCACCGTCACCTGGCTGCCGGCCCGGCTCGCCCGCGGTCGCGCTACCACTCCGCCTCACCGTTCGCCCGCCCACCGAGCTGCCCGGCCGCCTGACCTCGGGCGACGGGGCGTCGCCGGTCGGGCCGGTTCCCGGGCCGTCGGGCAGCCCGGCGCGGCACGTCGCGCGGCCGGCCGGGGCGGGTACCCCGCAGCGGGGTGTGCGCACCCCGCCGCCGGAGGCGATCGGCGCACTCCGGGCCGGGGCCGCGAACGCCCCCGGGGGCCGCCGTGGGCCACTCGGCCCGGATTGGCCCGCCCCCGCCGCCCGGCGGGGCCCTACCGTGCCCCCATGGACCGTACGCTCGCCGCCGACCTCGCCCGGCTCCCCGACCTCCTCGACGCCACCCGCCGCGCCGCCACCGCCGCGCTGGAGACGCTGGACGCGCGCCCCGTCGTACCGGCGGCCACCGCCCCCGCGGCCCCGCACGACCCCGAGCCCCTCCCGGAGCACGGCACCGGCGCGGCCGCCGCCCTCGCCGCCTTCCAGGAACGCTGGACGCCGCGCCTGTCGGCCTCGGCCGGCCCCCGCTACCTCGGCTTCGTCACTGGAGGGGCCACCCCCGCCGCCCTCGCCGGGGACTGGCTCACCGCCGCCCACGACCAGAACTCCAACTCCGCCCTCGACGGCGGGGGCCAGGACCTCGAACGTGAGACCGTCGGCTGGCTCCGTGACCTGTTCGGCCTCTCGGCCGCCCACACCGGCACGTTCGTCAGCGGCGCCACGATGTCCAACACCACCGGCCTCGCGATCGCCCGCGAATGGCTGGGCGAACGGGCCGGCGTCTCCCCGGCCGAGGACGGGGTGGCCGCCCTCGGCCCCGTCCGCATCCTCTCCGCCGCCCCGCACTCCTCGATCGCCAAGGCCCTCTCGGTCCTCGGCCTCGGCCGCAACTCCCTCGTACGCGTCCCCACCCTGCCCGGCCGCGAGGCCGTCGACCCGGCCGCCCTCGACCGGGCCCTCGCCGACACGCCCGGCCCGGCCGTGGTCGTCGCCAACGCGGGCACCGTCAACACGGTCGACTTCGACGACCTCCCGGCCGTCGCCGCCCTCAAGGCCCGGCACGACTTCTGGCTGCACACCGACGCGGCCTTCGGCGCCTTCGCCGCCCTCTCCCCGGCCCACGCCCACCTCGCCGCCGGCCTCGACGCCTCCGACTCCCTGTGCGTCGACCTCCACAAGTGGCTGAACGTCCCCTACGACAGCGCCGTCCAGTTCACCCGCAGACAGGACCTCCAAGCCCGCGTCTTCCAGAACTCCGCCGCCTACCTCGGCCCCCTCGGCGACCATCCCGACCTGGTCCACCTCACCCCGGAGAACTCCCACCGGCTGCGCGCCCTCGCCGCCTGGTTCACGCTCCGCGCGTACGGCCGCGAAGGCCACCGGGAGATCGTCGAGCGCGACATCGCCTGCGCCCGCGTCCTCGGCGAGCGCCTGACCGCCGACCCGGCCTTCCGCCTCCTGGCCCCCGTCCGCCTGAACGTGGTCTGCTTCACCCTCGCCGAAGACCCCACCCCCGCCCGGCTCGCCGCGCTCCGGGAGGCCGCCTCGGCGGAGGTCTTCGTCACGCCCACCCACTACGCGGGAACCCCGGCCCTGCGCGCGGCGTTCTCCAACTGGCGTACCACGCAGGCGGATGCGCACCGGGCCGCCGAGGCGCTCCGTACGGCAGCAAGGGAGACCGCATGACGCAGCAGACCCTCACCCTCATCGAGGTCGAGGCCCTGGCCCGCGCCGCGCACGAGGGCCAGACCGACAAGTCGGGCCGCCCCTACGCCGAGCACCTCGCAGCCGTGGCCGAAGGCGTCCGGCTGCGCGGCGGCACCCCGGAACAGCAGGCGGCGGCCTGGCTCCACGACGCGATCGAGGACGAGGCCCTCAGCCTCACCTGGCTGGACGCGGCCGCCCTGCCGCAGCCGGTCAAGGAGATGGTCCTCGCGGTCACCAAGCGCCCCGGCGAACCGCTGGAGACGTACGCGGCCCGCATCCTGGCGACCCCGGGCGCCCTCCTGGTGAAGGAGTCCGACCTCGCGCACAACGCCGACCCCGTGCGGCTCTCCGTACTGGACGCCCCCACCCGCGAGCGACTGACCGCGAAGTACGCCCACGTCCGCGCCCTGCTCGGCCTCACCGCCCCTTAACGACCACTGCCTGCCCGAAATGTACGTAACGCGCACGCGGTTGACGGAAACGGAACAGTGGTGATTCCCCACGGGGCGGATAGCCGGGGCCTGTTGGTGGGAGGATGGTGCGTGGGGGCGTGCGCGGCCGTGCGCCCCGGGCCGACCAGGGGACGACCGAAGGTGTGATCAGTAGTGGCCATTTCGCTGTCAGTGGTGGTTCTGTTGGCGGTCATCCTGGTGGTGCTGATCCGCGGCAACCACATCAAGGCGGGCCCCGCCATCGTCGCGGCCCTCTTCGGCTTCTTCCTGGCGTCCAGCTCGATCGCGGACGACGTGAACCGCTTCCTGAACTCGCTCGCGTCGATGATCGCGAACATCAAGCTCTGACCGCCCGCCCCGGGCGCGAGGCGGGCCGGGCCGGGGCCGAACCCCTCGGCCCGGCCCTTCCGCCTCCGGATCGCCACCGGCTGCAACCTCTTACTTCCGCCCCTCGGCGTCGCGGATGATCCATTCCCTGTCGCCACTGCCGGGGAGCGCGCCATGCCCGCGCTCATGCCATCCCCCCACCCGATGCGCGTCGATCGCACCGCGTGGCCGCCCCCGGGAACGGCGAAGGGCCAGGTCGAGGAAACGTCCTCTGACCTGGCCCTTTTCGCTTCAGAGCGGGTGACGGGAATCGAACCCGCGTAGCTAGTTTGGAAGACTAGTGCTCTACCATTGAGCTACACCCGCAACGCGCGCACACAGGTCTTGAGACCGTGGCACGGACAGCATCCTAGCGGGTCGCGCCGGGCAAACGCACACCGGATTGCGCGGTCGTGGCGGCACGTGCCGTGAGGGCGTCCGCAATACCGTGCATCGGAGGGTCTCCGGGCATGTACCCTACGTGTCGCACCGACGGGGTGTGGCGCAGCTTGGTAGCGCGTCCGCTTTGGGAGCGGAAGGTCGTCGGTTCGAATCCGGCCACCCCGACCACCGGCAGCGTCTCCTCAGATCCACAGAGGGCCGCCACAAGATCACGTTGTGGGCTGATTGCCGCTTGCGGTTACTATGCAAGCTGCGTGCCCGTGTGTCTGATGTACCGGGCCGAAGTCCGCCGGAACCGCTGAATCGCAGCGCGAAGGCAGAACCCCCAGCAGTCAGCCACAAGGAGACCGAACCGTGAAGAGCGCCGTGGAGACCCTGAACCCGACTCGGGTTCGGCTCACTGTTGAGGTGCCCTTCGAGGAGCTCAAGGACAGCCTCGACGCGGCCTACAAGAAGATCAACCAGCAGGTCACGGTGAAGGGCTTCCGCAAGGGCAAGATCCCCGCCCGCGTCATCGACCAGCGCTTCGGCCGCGGTGCGGTGCTGGAGGAGGCCGTCAACGACGCCCTCCCGAAGTTCTACACCGAGGCGGTCAACGAGGCCGACCTGAACCCGCTGGGCCAGCCCGAGGTGGACATCACGGAGCTGAAGGACGGCGAACTGCTGGCCTTCACCGCCGAGGTCGACGTCCGGCCCGAGATCGAGATCCCGGACTACTCCGGCATCGAGGTCGAGGTCGACGCCGTCGAGGTCTCCGACGAGGACATCGAGAAGGCCGTGGAGCAGCTCCGCGGCCGCTTCGCGTCCACCAAGGACGTCGAGCGCGCGGCTGAGGACGGCGACGTCGTCACGCTCGACCTCGAGGCCAAGGTCGACGGCGAGGTGCTGGAGGACGGCGTCGCGTCCGACGTGTCCTACACCATCGGCTCGGGCGAGCTCCTCGAGGGCATCGACGAGGCCGTCAAGGGTCTGGAGGCCGGTGGCGAGGCCACCTTCACCTCCCAGCTGAAGGGCGGCTCCGCCGAGGGCAAGGACGCCGAGGTCACCGTCAAGGTCACCAAGGTCTCCGCCCGTGAGCTGCCGGAGCTGGACGACGAGTTCGCGCAGATGGCGAGCGAGTTCGACACCCTCGAGGACCTCAAGGCCGACAGCCGCAAGCGCCTCGAGAACCAGAAGCAGTTCGACCAGGCCACGCAGGCCCAGGAGCGCGTCCTGGAGAAGCTGCTGGAGCTCGTCGAGGTCCCGATCCCCGAGAAGCTCCTCGCGGACGAGGTCCAGACCCGCAAGCACAACCTCGAGCACCACCAGCTCGGCCAGATGGGTCTGACCATCGAGAAGTACCTGGAGTTCCAGGGCAAGACGGTCGAGGAGTTCGACGCCGAGACCTCCGAGCAGGCCGTCAAGGGCATCAAGACCCAGTTCGTCCTCGACGCGCTGGTCAACAAGGAGAAGCTGGGCGTCAACCAGGAGGAGCTCACCGAGCACCTCATGCGGCGTGCGCAGTCCTCCGGCATGTCCCCCGACCAGTTCGCCCAGGCCGTCGTCGAAGGCGGCCAGGTTCCGATGCTGGTCGGCGAGGTCGCCCGCGGCAAGGCCCTCGCGGTCGTCGTCGAGTCCGCCAAGGTCGTCGACACGAAGGGTGAGGTCGTCGACCTCTCCGACGAAGACGACGAGGACGGTGCCGAGGCGGTCGCCGAGGTCGAGACGGCCGCCGCCGACTCCGACGAGGCCAAGGCCGACGAGGACAAGGCCGACGAGGCCAAGTAACACCCCGGGCGCAGCCCGCTGAGCAGTGCCTCCAAGGGCCCGGACGCCGACGCGTCCGGGCCCTTCTGCACGGCCTCCGAAAGGCCCGCGCACCTTGCGCTCCGAGCGAACAGTTCGGGAAGCGGGATGGCGTTGTCCTACCTGCGCGTTAGGGTCCATGAATACGAGGGCACGGGAGTACCCGGAGCCGGCGGACTTGTCCGCACCGGTCGGGCCGCGCCCCAGAACGAGACGCTGAGACGGCACATGGCCGTCGGAGACGAGCAGGTGGATACGTGACGAATCTGAAGCCTTACGCCGCGGGTGAGCCGTCCATCGGCGGCGGCCTCGGCGACCATGTCTACAACCGGCTGCTCGGCGAGCGCATCATCTTCCTCGGCCAGCAGGTCGACGACGACATCGCGAACAAGATCACGGCGCAGCTCCTCCTCCTGGCCGCCGAGCCGGAGAAGGACATCTTCCTGTACATCAACAGCCCCGGTGGCTCCGTGACGGCCGGCATGGCGGTCTACGACACCATGCAGTACATCCCGAACGACGTCGTCACCATCGGTATGGGCATGGCGGCCTCCATGGGCCAGTTCCTGCTCACCGGCGGCGCCAAGGGCAAGCGCTTCGCCCTGCCGAACACCGACATCCTGATGCACCAGGGCTCCGCCGGCATCGGGGGCACCGCGTCGGACATCAAGATCCAGGCCCAGTACCTGCTGCGCACCAAGCAGCGCATGGCCGAGATCACCGCGTTCCACTCGGGCCAGACTGTCGAGGCGATCATCCGCGACGGTGACCGCGACCGTTGGTTCACCTCCGAGGAGGCCAAGGAGTACGGCCTCATCGACGAGATCATCTCTGCCGCGTCCAACGTTCCGGGCGGCGGCGGCACCGGGGCCTGATCCCCGGCACCACCCGTCAGTACCCGGCAGCCGACAGCCCGCAGAACGCCACCAGGATGGTGAACACCTCGATGTACATGAACAACCTCTCTCCCGCGAGCGGCCTCCACACCGGTCCGCAGGTGGACAACCGCTACGTCATCCCGCGCTTCGTCGAGCGCACCTCGCAGGGCGTGCGCGAGTACGACCCGTACGCGAAGCTCTTCGAGGAGCGCGTGATCTTCCTCGGCGTGCAGATCGACGACGCCTCCGCCAACGACGTCATGGCGCAGCTGCTGTGCCTGGAGTCGATGGACCCGGACCGCGACATCTCGATCTACATCAACAGCCCCGGCGGCTCCTTCACCGCGCTGACGGCGATCTACGACACGATGCAGTTCGTGAAGCCGGACATCCAGACGGTCTGCATGGGCCAGGCGGCCTCCGCCGCCGCGGTCCTGCTCGCCGCCGGCACCCCCGGCAAGCGCATGGCCCTGCCGAACGCCCGCGTGCTGATCCACCAGCCCTCCGGCGGCACCGGTCGCGAGCAGCTCTCCGACCTGGAGATCGCGGCCAACGAGATCCTGCGCATGCGCGACCAGCTGGAGACCATGCTGGCCAAGCACTCGACGACGCCGATCGAGAAGATCCGCGACGACATCGAGCGCGACAAGATCCTCACGGCCGAGGGCGCGCTGGAGTACGGCCTGATCGACCAGATCATCTCCACCCGCAAGAGCTCGGCCTGATCCTTGCCGTCAGTTGGCGTGGGCGCGTTGCCGCATTCGGCGATGTGAACCACGTCAAGGGGGCCCCGCACGGGGCCCCCGGCAAGGTACCGTCGGATATGAGGCACCAGGAGCGCTGAACCAGGCGTCTCCCAGGCGAAGGGGAAGCACCTCGTGGCACGCATCGGTGACGGCGGCGACCTGCTCAAGTGCTCGTTCTGCGGAAAGAGCCAGAAGCAGGTGAAGAAGCTCATCGCAGGACCCGGTGTGTACATCTGCGACGAGTGCATCGACCTCTGCAACGAGATCATCGAAGAGGAACTCGCGGAGACCTCGGAGGTCCGGTGGGAGGAACTCCCCAAGCCCCGTGAGATCTACGAGTTCCTGGAGAGCTACGTCGTCGGCCAGGAGCCGGCGAAGAAGGCGCTCTCCGTGGCGGTCTACAACCACTACAAGCGGGTCCAGGCCGGCGAGAACGGCGGCGCGCAGGGCCGGGACGACGCGATCGAGCTCGCGAAGTCCAATATCCTGCTGCTGGGTCCGACCGGTTCGGGCAAGACCCTGCTGGCCCAGACCCTCGCGCGCATGCTGAACGTCCCGTTCGCCATCGCGGACGCGACGGCGCTGACGGAGGCCGGGTACGTCGGCGAGGACGTCGAGAACATCCTGCTCAAGCTGATCCAGGCGGCCGACTACGACGTCAAGAAGGCCGAGACCGGGATCATCTACATCGACGAGATCGACAAGGTCGCCCGCAAGAGCGAGAACCCGTCGATCACCCGCGACGTGAGCGGCGAGGGCGTCCAGCAGGCCCTGCTGAAGATCCTGGAGGGCACGACCGCCTCCGTCCCGCCGCAGGGCGGCCGGAAGCACCCGCACCAGGAGTTCATCCAGATCGACACCACGAACGTGCTCTTCATCGTGGGCGGCGCGTTCTCCGGCCTGGAGAAGATCATCGAGTCGCGTGCGGGAGCCAAGGGCATCGGGTTCGGGGCGACGATCCGCTCGAAGCGCGAGATCGAGGCCAGCGACCAGTTCCACGAGGTCATGCCGGAGGACCTGGTGAAGTTCGGGATGATCCCCGAGTTCATCGGCCGCCTTCCCGTCCTGACCTCCGTGCACAACCTGGACCGCGAGGCCCTGCTCCAGATCCTGATCGAGCCGCGCAACGCACTGGTGAAGCAGTACCAGCGCCTGTTCGAACTCGACGGGGTGGAGCTGGACTTCGAGCGCGAGGCGCTGGAGGCCATCGCGGACCAGGCGATCCTGCGCCAGACCGGCGCGCGCGGCCTGCGCGCCATCATGGAAGAGGTCCTGATGTCGGTGATGTACGAGGTCCCGTCCCGCAAGGACGTGGCCCGCGTGGTCATCACCTCGGACGTCGTCCGCTCCAACGTCAACCCGACGCTGGTCCCGCGGATCGTCCCGAAGGACCAAGGCCCGCACGAGAAGTCGGCCTAGCCGCACGGAAGTACGCGAGAGGGGCGCCCCCGGCCGGGGGCGCCCCTCTCGCGTTGCGCCGGGTCAGACCTTGACGCGTGAGGTGTTGTAGAGCTTCGCGGTGAGTTCCGCGGTCTGCTCCAGGGTGTAGCCCGCCTTGCCGGCGAGCACGGACGCGGCGTCCGTGGCGGTGACCACGCTCAGGGTGCTGAAGTCACCCCAGATGCAGATCGGGAGCGTGGCTTCCTGAGGGCCCTTCGTGCTGGCCTTCTTCGCCTTGAACTTGAAGTTCTGGCACTTCATCACGGCGCCCTTGAAGCCGGCCGGGGTCATCGCCTGGGGACTGCCGATGAGTTCGATCTCGGTGTCCTTGTCCTCCTTGGCGATGTTCATCTTGGCCATGGCGAAGTAGCCGTCGACGCTCTTCTCCGGGTCGGCGAGCTCACCGTAGAGGCCCTGGAAGTTGAGGATCTTGGCCGACAGCGGGTTCTTCGGGTCGCCGGCCTGGTAGTTCATGCCCACCTGGACCGGGTTCTTGATGCCCGCCGCTTCGGCTTCCTTCTTCTCCGTCTCGGTGAACTCGTTCTTGCTCTTCCCGTAGTTCGGGTCCTGCTTGAAGTCGTCGACCGCGGCCGGGGCGACCAGCTTGTAGCCCTTGGTGTCGGCCGCGACGGCGCCGTCCGAGCCGCCGCCCTTCAGGAAGTACCAGCCACCGCCCGCGATCACCGCGACCGCGACGACCGCGGCGACGATGACCAGGGTCTTGGACTTCTTCGGGGCCTGCTGCGGAGGCATCCCGCCGTACGGGGCCTGCGGCGGTACGCCCGGCTGCTGCGGGTAGCCGTAGCCCGGCTGCGGGGCCTGCTGCGGGTGCCCCGGCTGCTGGGGGTAGCCCTGCGGGGGGACGCCCGGCTGCTGCGGGTAGCCGTACCCGGGCTGGGGCGCGCCCTGGCCGTACGGGCCGGGGGCCGGGGGCTGTTGCCCGTACGGACCGGGCTGCTGCGGCTGCTGCGGCTGCTGTCCGTACGGTCCTGGCTGGTTGTAGCTCATCCGGCGTCCCCCACTGAGGTTGTTTATACGTCCCTCACATCCTGACGGAAGCCGGGAGCGGGCAGGGCGGCGGGCCCCTGGATTACCGGTTTCATGACTGGACTGTTACCGCTCTAAACTGTGCCCCGTGACCGAGAACACGCAGACACCCAGCGCCCCCGACTCCGAACTGCCGACCCAGTACGCGCCGGCCGAGGTAGAGGGGAAGCTCTACGAGCGCTGGGTGGAGCGTGGGTACTTCACGGCCGACCCCGCGAGCGAGAAGCCGCCGTACACCATCGTCATCCCGCCCCCGAACGTCACCGGCTCCCTGCACCTGGGGCACGCCTTCCAGCACACGCTCATGGACGCCCTGACCCGCCGCAAGCGGATGCAGGGGTACGAGGCGCTGTGGCTGCCGGGCATGGACCACGCCGGCATCGCCACTCAGAACAAGGTCGAGCAGCAGCTCGCCGAGGAGGGCAAGTCCCGCCACGACCTGGGCCGCGAGGAGTTCGTCGACCGCGTCTGGCAGTGGAAGGAAGAGTACGGCGGCAAGATCCTCGGCCAGATGCGGCGCCTCGGTGACGGCGTCGACTGGTCGCGCGAGCGCTTCACCATGGACGAGGGGCTCTCCAAGGCCGTCCAGACGATCTTCAAGAAGCTCTACGACGACGGCCTGATCTACCGGGCCGAGCGCATCATCAACTGGTGTCCCCGCTGTCTGACCGCCATCTCCGACATCGAGGTGGAGTACCAGGACGACGCGGGCGAGCTCGTCTCGATCCGGTACGGCGAGGGCGAGGAGTCCCTGGTCGTCGCCACGACCCGTGCCGAGACGATGCTCGGTGACACGGCCGTCGCCGTCCACCCGGACGACGAGCGCTACGCGCACCTGGTCGGCAAGCAGATCAAGCTGCCGCTGACCGACCGGACCATCCCCGTCGTCGCCGACACGCACGTCGACCCGGAGTTCGGCACCGGCGCGGTCAAGGTGACCCCGGCGCACGACCCGAACGACTTCGCGATCGGGCAGCGGCACGGCCTGGCCAACATGACGGTCATGGACGAGCACGGCGTCATCACCGTCCACGGCCCCTTCCTCGGCCTGGACCGCTTCGAGGCGCGGTCCGCGATCGTCGGCGCCCTGCGCGAGCAGGGCCGCATCGTCGCGGAGAAGCGCCCGTACCAGCACTCCGTCGGGCACTGCTCGCGCTGCCGCACCACGGTCGAGCCGCGGCTGTCCCTCCAGTGGTGGGTCGGCGTCAAGCCGCTCGCCAAGGCGGCGGGCGACGCCGTCCGCGACGGCCGTGTCACGATCCACCCGCAGGAGATGGAGAAGCGGTACTTCGACTGGGTCGACAACCTCAACGACTGGTGCATCTCGCGCCAGCTGTGGTGGGGCCACCGGATCCCGATCTGGTACGGCCCGGAGGGTCAGATCGTCTGCGTCGGACCGGACGACGCGATCCCGACCGGTGAGGGCTGGACGCAGGACACCGACGTCCTCGACACCTGGTTCTCCTCCGGCCTGTGGCCGTTCTCCACGCTGGGCTGGCCGGAGAAGACCCCGGACCTGGAGAAGTTCTACTCCACCGACGTCCTGGTCACCGGCCACGACATCATCTTCTTCTGGGTCGCCCGGATGATGATGTTCGGCCTGTACGCCATGGACGGCGAGGTCCCCTTCAAGACGATCGCGCTGACCGGCCTGGTCCGCGACGAGCGCGGCAAGAAGATGTCGAAGTCCTTCGGCAACGTCGTCGACCCGCTGGACTGGATGGACAAGTACGGCTCCGACGCCGTCCGCTTCACCCTGGCCAAGGGCGCCAACCCCGGCACCGACGTCCCGATCGGCGAGGACTGGGTCCAGGCCTCCCGCAACTTCGCCAACAAGATCTGGAACGCCACGCGCTTCGCGCTGATGAACGGCGCGACGATCGAGGGCGAGCTGCCGCCGGTCGAGAAGATGTCGGCGACCGACCGCTGGATCCTGTCCCGTCTGAACAAGACGGTCGCCCAGGTGGACGCGTACTACGACGACTACCAGTTCTCCAAGCTCAGCGAGGCCCTCTACCACTTCGCGTGGGACGAGGTCTTCGACTGGTACGTCGAGCTGTCGAAGACGACCTTCTTCGCGGGCGGCGAGGGCGCCGAGGTCTCCGGCCGCGTCCTCGGCGAGGTTCTGGACACCACCCTGCGCCTGCTGCACCCGGTGGTCCCGTTCGTCACCGAGACCCTGTGGACCACCCTGACCGGCGGGGAGTCCCTCGTCATCGCGGACTGGCCCGAGGACAGCGGCTTCCGCGACGAGGCCGCCGAGGCCGAGATCGAGAACCTCCAGGCCGTCGTCACCGAGGTCCGCCGCTTCCGCGCCGACCAGGGCCTCCAGCCCGGCCAGAAGGTCCCGGCCCGCCTGGACCTGGCCGGTACGGCGCTGGCCGCGCACGAGCCGGCGATCCGCCAGCTGCTGCGCCTCCAGCCCGAGGGTGAGGAGTTCAGCGCCACGGCGACCCTCCCGGTCGGCGGCGCCACCGTCGCGCTCGACCTGTCCGGCACCATCGACGTCGCGGCCGAGCGCAAGCGGCTCTCCAAGGACCTCGGCGCCGCCGAGAAGGAGAAGCAGCAGGCCGAGGCGAAGCTCGGGAACGAGGCCTTCCTGGCCAAGGCCCCCGACAACGTCGTGGACAAGATCAAGGGCCGGCTGGCCAAGGCCGGGGCGGACATCGTCCGGATCCAGGCCCAGCTGGACGCGCTGCCGCCCGCGTAGGCCCAGGTGGTACGGCGAAGGCCCCCGCACCGTCGGTCGGTGCGGGGGCCTTCGCCGCGTGCCGCCCCGTGTGGAGCGGGCGTTACAGGAGGCGGCCGCCGAACTCCGCCGCGATCAGCACGGACAGCACCCCATACCGGGCCGGAGGTACCGGCCAGTGCGGAACCGCCCCCAGCACGGAGCCGGGCTTCGCCAGGCGCCGGGTGACGTACCAGGACAGCGGGATCATCACCGCCCAGACGGCCGTGCACCACGGGCACAGCGCTCCGATGACGTACCGGCACTGCCCGATCAGCCACACCGTGAAGGCGAAGCCCGCGGCGATCGCGGCCCACAGGCCCAGCCAGAACCGGCGCGGGAGGACCGCCCCGGCGACCAGGGCCGGGCCCGGGCCCGCGAGGGCGGCGAAGCCGGCCCGTCCGGAGTGCCTCATATCACTTTTTATCCGGTCCGGCCGGATCCGATCCGCCCGGCCGACCACGGA
Source organism: Streptomyces sp. NPDC058701 (assembly GCF_042715295.1). Taxonomy (NCBI): domain Bacteria; kingdom Bacillati; phylum Actinomycetota; class Actinomycetes; order Kitasatosporales; family Streptomycetaceae; genus Streptomyces; species Streptomyces sp. NPDC058701. Next base: position 42,912 of record NZ_JBHXSY010000004.1, read on the forward strand.
TGATGGAGGGCATGCACGTCAAGCCCGTCGCCTCGGCGCTCCCCTGGGCCGTGGCCACCGGCCGTCGGCTCGCCGCGTGCTGGGCGGGTTCTCCGAAGGCGCTGGACGTGCTCATCGCGCTCGGCTGCCTGGGCCTGATGTCGCTGGACCTGCCGGGCCTGGCCGCCGCGGACAACTCCCTCAGCGGCCCGCTCGCCGCCTGTGTCCTCGCCGCGGGCTGCTCGACCCTGCTGCTGCGGCGCCGGATGCCCTGGCTGTCCTTCCTCGCCGCGCTCCTGTTCCTCGGCTGGCTGCACGAGCTGACCCTGATCCAGTTCGCGCTGTACTCGGTGGGCCGCTACCGCGGGCGCCGGGCCGGGATCCTGGCCACCCTGGCCTACGTGGCCTTCGCGCTGGTGATGTTCCTGCTGCCGGGCTGGCCCGAGCCGCGGGTCGAGACCCTCAGCGCCTTCCTCAGCCTGGTCGTGCCCATCGGGGTGCTCGCCTCGGCCGTCGGGATCGCCGCCTACCGCCACGACCTGGTGGCCGAGCTCACCGCCCGGCGGGCCGAGTCCGCCGTGCTCCAGGCCGTCCAGCAGGAGCGCACCTCCGTGGCCCGCGACGTCCACGACTTCGTCGGACGGGAGCTGACCCTGCTGACCGTACGCTCCGAGGTGCTGTCGGTACGGGCGCGCCGGACGGCGTACGCCAAGGACTTCGAGGAGCTGGCCGACACCGCGCGCCGAGCCCATCTGGTGCTCAACGACATCATCGTGCAGCGCGGGGAGCGGGCCGCGACCCCGGGTGTCGACGGGCTGCCGGCCCTCGCCGAGGAGAGCGAGCGGGCCGGGTCACCCGTACGGCTCGTCCTGGACCCGGACGCGCACGCGCTGTCGCCGCTGCGCCAGGCGGCGGTCTACCGGGTGGTCCAGGAGTGCCTGACCAACGCGGCCAAGCACGCGCGCGGGGAGACCATCGAGGTGTCGGTCGCCGCGGACGGACCGCACGTGCGGATCGCCGTGAGCAATGGGCTGCCCGACCGGACCCCCGGCCGCGCCCCCGTCTCGGCGGGCTCGGGCACGGCGAGCATGGCGGAGCGCGTCCGGAGCCTGGGCGGCACCCTGACCGCCACCCGCGCGGAGGCGTCGTACCTGGTGGTCGCGACCCTCCCGCGGGGCTGAAGGCCGTACGGGTCAGGCCCGCAGCACCCCGGAGGCGAACCGGGCCCCTTCCAGGGTGTCCAGGTCCTCGACGCACGTGCCGCAGCCCAGGGCCACGCAGTCCAGCGGGTCGTCCGCGACGAAGACGGGGATGCCGGTCGCGGAGGCCAGCCGCAGGTCCAGGCCCGGCAGCAGCGCGCCGCCGCCCGTCAGGACGATGCCGTGCTCCATCACGTCGCCGGACAGCTCCGGCGGGCACTCCTCCAGGGTGGCGCGGACGGCCGCGATGATCGCCTCCACGGGCTCGTCGAGCGCCGCCCGTACGTCGGTGGCGGTCAGCCGGAGGGTCCGGGGCATGCCGCCGACCCTCTCGCGGCCGCGCACGGTGAAGGTCCGGGTCTCCAGCTCGGGCCGGTCGGGTACGGGCCACGCCGATCCGATGGCCACCTTGGCGTCCTCGGCGGTGCGCTCGCCCAGGAGCAGCCCGTGTTCCCTGCGCACGTGGTCGATGACCGCCGCGTCGAGCCGGTCGCCGCCGACCCGGAGCGAGCGCGAGGTGACGATGCCGCCCAGCGAGATGACGGCGACCTCGCAGGTGCCGCCGCCGATGTCCACCACCATCGAGCCGCGCGCCTCGGCCACCGGCAGCCCGGCGCCGATCGCCGCGGCCATCGGCTCCTCGATCAGGTGCACGGTCTTGGCGCCGGCCCGGGTGGAGGCGTGGACGATGGCCCGCCGTTCGACCGGAGTGACGCCGGAGGGCACGCAGATCACCATCCGGGTGCGGGTCCGCCGGCCGGGGACCGCCTTGCGGACGAAGTGCCGGATCATCTCCTCGGCGGCCTCGTGGTCGCAGATGACGCCGTCCTTGAGGGGGCGGATCGCGGTGATGGAGCCGGGAGTGCGGCCGATGGTCTCCTTGGCCTCCGCGCCGACGGCCAGCGCGGTGGTCGTACCGGCCCTGACGGCGACGACCGACGGCTCGTCGAGGACGATTCCGTGCCCCGGGCGTAGACGAGGGTGTTGGCGGTCCCCAGGTCGATTCCGATGTCGCGGCTGGAAGCCGCCTTGTCGGGCCCCGTCTTCTCACTGCGCGCCTGCGGCATGTGTTCCCCCATCTCCTGCTCGCAAGGCTTGCATAACGATCTGGTCGCCCTTCCCTCCGAAGGTCACGAAGCGACCGGGCCGAAGGTCCTGCGGGCCGCCGTCCGTAGACTGGGCCCGTGAGTGAGCAGCAGCCCGAGAGCCACGGCCCCGACGATCTTGACCACCTCCCCGACGAGTTCGACCGGATCGTGGCGGAAGAGTCCGACCGCGATCCCGACCTGGCGGTGATCGAGGCCGGGAGCCGCACCCTGCGGGCCCAGGCCGGACCGCCACAGGGGGACCCGGTACCCGCCCACCCCACCGACCCGGAGACGGCGAAGGCGCTCCAGGAGGTGGAGCAGGAGCTCGCCACGCGCTGGGGCGAGACCAAGCTGGAGCCCTCCGTGACGCGCATCGCGGCGCTGATGGACCTGCTGGGCGAGCCGCAGCGCGCGTACCCCTCGATCCACGTGACCGGCACCAACGGCAAGACCAGCACCGCCCGCATGATCGAGTGCCTGCTGAACGCCTTCGAGCTGCGCACCGGCCGCTACACCAGCCCGCACGTCCAGTCGGTCACCGAGCGGATCAGCCTCGACGGGGCGCCGATCACCGCCGAACGGTTCGTGGAGACGTACCACGACATCAAGCCGTACGTAGAGATGACCGACGCTGCGCAGGAGTACCGGCTGTCGTTCTTCGAGGTGCTCACCGGGATGGCGTACGCGGCCTTCGCGGACGCCCCGGTCGACGCGGCGGTCGTCGAGGTCGGCATGGGCGGCACCTGGGACGCGACCAACGTCATCGACGGTTCGGTCGCGGTGGTCACCCCGATCAGCCTGGACCACACCGACCGGCTCGGCTCCACCCCCGGCGAGATCGCCCGGGAGAAGGGCGGCGTCATCAAGCAGGGCGCCACCGTCATCCTGGCGCAGCAGCCGGTGGACGCGGCGCAGGTGCTGCTGAAGAGGGCCGTCGAGGTCGACGCGACGGTGGCCCGCGAGGGCATGGAGTTCGGCGTCGTCGCGCGCGAGGTCGCGGTCGGCGGGCAGCAGCTGACGCTGCGCGGCGTGGGCGGCGAGTACGACGGGATCTTCCTGCCGATGTACGGCGCCCACATGGCGCGCAACGCGGCGGTGGCGCTGGCCGCGGTCGAGGCCTTCTTCGGCGTCGGCCAGGAGCACGCGCGGGTGCTGGACGTGGAGACCGTACGGAAGGCCTTCGCCTCGGTGACGTCGCCGGGCCGGATGGAGGTCGTACGGCGCAGTCCCACGGTGGTCCTCGACGCGGCGCACAACCCGGCGGGCGCGGCGGCCACCGCGGAGGCGGTCACCGAGTCGTTCGGCTTCAGCCGGCTGGTCGGCGTCGTGGCCGCGAGCGAGGGCAAGGACGTCCGCGGGGTGCTGGAGGCCTTCGAGCCGATCTTCGCGGAGGTGGTGGTGACGGAGAACTCCAGTCACCGGGCCATGGGCGCGGACGAGCTGGCGGGCGTCGCGGTCGAGGTCTTCGGCGCGGACCGGGTGCAGGTCGAGCCGCGGCTCGACGACGCCCTGGAGGCGGCGATCACCCTGGCGGAGGAAGAGGCCGAGTACGGAGGGGCCGGGGTCCTGGTGACCGGGTCCGTGATCACGGTGGGCGAGGCCCGCCTGCTGCTGAAGAGGGGCTGAGGATGCGCACGCTGTGTGCGAGCACGCTGATCGGCGAGTTCTTCGTGATCGGGTTCGCGGGCCTGGTGGCCATGAAGAACCCGGACCTGACCCAGACGGCGGTCTGGACGGTCTGCGGCGTCACGATGCTGCTGTCGGTGCTGCTCTGCGGGATGCTCTCGCGGCCCGGGGCGGTGCAGCTGGGCTGGGTCCTGCAGATCGGGCTGATCGCGAGCGGGTTCGTCGTCCCGACGATGTTCTTCCTCGGCGCCGTGTTCGCCGGCCTGTGGTGGTGCTCGGTGCACTACGGGCGCAGGATCGACGCGATCAAGGCCCGCTGGTCGGCCGCGCAGGAGTCGCCCGCGGCTCCTGACGCTGCGTGACGGTTCACCGTTTCGGCCCTGTAGATTCGTCCCACCGCACCCGTATGCCGCAAGGAGCCGCACCATGACCCAGCGCACCCTCGTCCTGCTCAAGCCCGACGCCGTCCGGCGCGGCCTGATCGGCGAGATCATCGGCCGTATCGAGCGGAAGGCCGGCTGGACCGTGCCCGCGCTGGAGCTGCGCACGCTGGACCAGGAAACCCTGGAGGCGCACTACGGCGAGCACAAGGGCAAGCCGTTCTACGAGCCCCTCATGGGCTTCATGTCGAGCGGTCCCGTCGTCGCCCTGGTGGTGGAAGGGGAACGCGTGATCGAGGGTGTCCGCCAGCTGGCCGGACCCACCGACCCGATCGCCGCGGCGCCCGGCTCCATCCGGGGCGACTTCGGCACCATCACCCGCGAGAACCTGATCCACGCGTCCGACTCCGAGGAGTCCGCCGCACGCGAGCTGAAGCTGTTCTTCCCCGCTCTGTGAGCACGCACCCACTGACGTGACATCAGCCAAATAGCGCTCATGACCTGGGGCGACCGAAGTAATTTCGGTCGCCCTCCGGTATTTCCGGCGGCGACCGGGAACGACTGGGCAGAACACGACGTCACCACTAAGGGGGCGGGTATCCGCTCCGGCGGGATTGCCGGAGTCCCGTCGCGCGGTGTCCGTACTCCCGGCACTACGATGGGGCCTCCACCCACACACCCACCTCGCCGACCTGACAGCAGCAGCTATCAACTGGAAGGCCAGACGCTCCTCATGGGGAACAAGGGGAACTACATGTCGTTCATCGGCCGTGACATGGCGATCGACCTCGGGACCGCCAACACGCTGGTGTACGTGCGGGGACGGGGGATCGTCCTGAACGAGCCGTCCGTGGTCGCCATCAACACGAACACCGGCGGCATCCTGGCGGTCGGCACCGAGGCGAAGAAGATGATCGGGCGCACGCCCGGCAACATCGTCGCCGTGCGGCCCCTCAAGGACGGCGTGATCGCCGACTTCGAGATCACCGAGCGTATGCTCCGGTACTTCATCCTCAAGATCCACAAGCGCCGCTACCTGGCCCGCCCGCGCGTCGTGGTCTGCGTGCCCTCCGGCATCACCGGAGTGGAGCGCCGCGCCGTCATCGAGGCGTCCACGCAGGCCGGCGCCCGCCAGGTGCACATCATCGAAGAGCCCATGGCCGCCGCCATCGGCGCGGGCCTGCCCGTCCACGAGGCCACCGGCAACATGGTCGTGGACATCGGCGGCGGCACCACCGAGGTCGCCGTCATCTCCCTCGGCGGAATCGTCACGGCACAGTCCATCCGGGTGGCCGGCGACGAGCTCGACAACGCGATCATCCAGCACATCAAGAAGGAGTACTCGCTCCTCCTCGGTGAGCGCACGGCCGAGCAGATCAAGATCACCATCGGTTCGGCGTACGACCTCGACAAGGACGAGCACACCGAGATCCGCGGCCGCGACCTCGTCTCGGGCCTGCCCAAGACCGTGGTCATCTCGGCCGCCGAGGTCCGCAAGGCCATCGAGGAGCCCGTCAACGCCATCGTCGACGCGGTCAAGACGACGCTCGACAAGTGCCCCCCGGAGCTCTCCGGCGACATCATGGACCGCGGCATCGTCCTCACCGGAGGCGGCGCCCTGCTGCGCGGCCTCGACGAGCGGCTGCGCCGCGAGACGGGCATGCCGATCCACATCGCCGAGGATCCTCTCGACTCGGTCGCGCTCGGCTCCGGCAAGTGCGTCGAGGAGTTCGAGGCGCTCCAGCAGGTCCTGGACGCCCAGCCCCGCCGCTGATGCGGACCCCCGGGGCCGGGGACCGCGCGGAACACAAGAATCCGCCGTACGGGTGCTGCCGAGCCCGTGCGGCGGATCGTTGATATACAGGCAAAAGACCTGTGCGAGCCCCGGCTCCGACGGAGCGGAGCCACCGCCCCGATGACAGCACCGGCCCCCCGGGAGCGGCTCCGCGCCGCTCGCACATCTCTACGAGGAAGGCACGCCGCCGCACGTGAGGGACACACGAGAAAGCCGGCTGCTCCTGGTGCTTCTGATCGCCATCGCGTTCGCATTGATCACGGTGGACATCAGGGCCGGCGAGGAGTCTCCGGTCGACGGTGCCCGGCAAGCCGCCGCAACGGTCTTCGGCCCGGTCGAGGAGGGCGTGTCGACCGCCGTCGACCCGGTCGCCAACGCCATAGGGGCGGTACGGGACTCCGGCGAGCGCCACAACCGCATCGCCGTCCTGGAGCGTGAGAACGCCCGCCTCAAGGCCACGCTGGGCAGCGAGGACCAGAACCGCAGCAGGGTCCGCGAGCTGGACGAGATGCTCAAGCGGGCCGGCGCCGGACAGTACGGCATCAAGGGCGCCGAGGTCATCGCCATAGGAGCGGCCCAGGGCTTCTCCTGGACCGTCACCATCGACGCCGGCAGCAAGGACGGCATCGAGCGCGACATGACCGTCCTCAACGGGGACGGACTCGTCGGCCGGGTCTCCACCGTGGGCCCCGACACGGCCACCGTCGTCCTCGCCAACGACCCCGACTTCACCGTCGGCACCCGGCTGGAGAAGAGCGGCGAACTCGGCTTCGCCACCGGCCAGGGCGACCGCGCGATGTCCGTCCAGATGCTCAACGGCAAAGCCAGGATCAACCCCGGCGACCGCCTCGTGACCTTCGGCTCGCGCGGCAACAAGCCCTTCGTGCCCGGCGTGCCGATCGGCGAGGTGGTCAAGGTCGACCCCTCGCGCGGCGACCTCACCCGCACCGTATGGGTGAAGCCGGCCGTCGCGTTCTCGCGGCTGGACATCGTCGGCGTCGTCGTCATGCCGCCGCGCGAGGACCCGCGCGACGCCGTCCTGCCTCCCAAGCCCGAGGCCCCCAAGCCCACCCCGACCGTCACCGTGACGGTCACCCCGTCCGCGTCGGCCGGTGTGGCCGGCAAGCCGGCCGACGAGTAGGAGCAGACCGCCCATGCGCTTCAACCGGATCCTGCTCTCGGCCACCCTCGTGGTGGTGGCCCTCGTCGTCCAGGTCACCGTCCTGGGCCGGCTCCAACTGCCCGGCGCGGTACCCGACCTGGTCCTGCTCACGGTCGTGGCCCTCGCACTCGTGTACGGGCACGTCACCGGCGCCCTCATCGGCTTCGCCGCCGGCCTCCTCACCGACCTGGCCCCGCCCGCCGACCACGCCGCCGGGCGGTACGCGCTCGTGCTCTGCCTCATCGGCTACGTGGCGGGCCTGGTCCGCCCCGACAGCGGGCGGTTCCGCTCCGCCTGGGGCCCGATGCTGACCGTGGTCGGCGCCGCGGTCGCCTCCACCCTGCTGTACGCGGGAGTGGGCGCCCTCGTGGGCGACACCGCCGCCCGCCACGTGGGCCTGACCGGCCTGCTGTTCACCGCCACGCTGTACGACCTGCTCCTCGCGCCCTTCACCGTGCCGTTCATCATGGCGCTGGCCCGGCGGGCCGAGAGCGACCCCATGGCCGTCGAGGCCGGAGGCGGCCCCGCCCAGAGCAAGGACGTCTCCTCCGGCTGGCTGGCCGGCGGCACCGGCCTGCGCATCGGCAGCCAGCGCGGCGGCCTGCGCATGAAGTCCGCCCGCGGGCGCGCCAACCGGGCCGGCCGCATAAAGGGCGTCAAGGTCGTGAAGAGCGTGAAGAGCGTCAAGAAACTGTGACGAGGGAGCAGCGGTGACCAACTCTCCGGAAACCGGCCGCACCTCCCGGGTGCGCATCAGGCTTGTCATGATCCAGGTGCTGGTCCTCTCGATGTTCCTCACCCTCGCCGGGCGCCTGTGGTACCTCCAGGTACGCAACGGGCAGGAGTACTACGACGAGGCCAAGAGCAACCACGTCCAGCAAGTCGTCCAGCCGGCCGTGCGCGGCTCGATCCTCGACGCCCGCGGGGTCGCGCTCGCCGACAACGAGACCCGCCTCGTCGTGTCCGCCAGCCGTACCGCCCTGATGAAGATGCCCGACAAGGGCAAGGGCGTCATGACCCGCCTCGCCGGCGTCCTGGACATGAGCCCCCGAGAGGTCATGGACAAGGTCCGCCTCTGCGATTCCCGGACCCCCGCGCCCTGCTGGAACGGCTCCCCGTACCAGCCGATTCCGGTCACGCTCGAAGCCACCACGCAGCAGGCGCTGCAGCTGCGCGAACGCCCCGAGGAGTTCCCCGGCATCACGGCGGAGCCCACCGCCGTCCGCCGCTACCCGGCGCCCGGCGGGACCCGGACCGCGCAGGTGCTCGGCTACCTCTCGCCGGTCACCGACGACGAGATCCAGAAGGCCAAGAACACCGACTCGCCGCACCTGCGCTCGGACCAGGTGGGCCGCTCCGGACTCGAACGCACCTATGACAAGGAGTTGCGGGGGAAGGCGCAGGTCACCTCGTACGAGGTCGACAACCTCGGGCGGGTCATGGGCCAGACCAAGTCCGACCCGGGCGTGTCCGGGTCCACCCTCGTCACCAGCATCGACGCCCGGGTCCAGGCCGTCGCCGAGTACGAGCTCCAGCAGGCGATGAAGACGGTCCGCAACGAGACCGACAAGATCACGGGCCGCAAGTACGAAGCCGACTCGGGCGCCGTCGTCGTCATGGAGGTCAAGACCGGACGGGTCGTCGCGATGGCCTCCCAGCCCGACTACGACCCCAACGCCTGGGTCGGCGGGATCTCGGCCACCGACTACGCCCGGCTCACCAGCAAGAAGTCCAACTACCCGCTGCTCAACCGGGCCATCCAGGGCCAGGCCCCCGCGGGTTCCATCTTCAAGGTGGTGTCGGCCAGCGCGGCCGTGCGGGCCGGCTACGCCTTCGACGACAAGTACAACTGCAGCAGCTCGTACAGCCTCGGCGGCCGCAGCTTCGCGAACTTCGAGTCCAAGGGGCACGGCCCCATCACCCTCGGCGACGCGCTCAAGTTCTCCTGCAACACCGTCTTCTACGCCCTCGGCCACAAGGAGTGGCAGCACGACGGCGGTCTCCAGCCCAAGAAGGACGCCCACGACTGGTTCTACCGGACCGCCCGCGAGTTCGGGCTCGGGTCCGAGACGCAGATCGACCTGCCGAACGAGGTCACCGGCCGCATCCCCGACCGGCGCTGGAAGAAGAACTTCTGGGAGGCCAACAAGAACGCCTGGTGCAAGCAGGGCAAGAAGGGCGGCACCTACGTCGAGCAGATCGCCTACGAGAGCTGCCTCGAAGGCAACCAGCTCAAGGCGTTCGACAGCATCAACTTCGCCATCGGCCAGGGCGACGTCCTCGTCACCCCCATCCAGATGGCCACCGCCTACTCGGCCATCAGCAACGGCGGCACCCTCTACAACCCCACCGTCGGCAAGGCCGTGATCAGCCCCGACGGCAAGCACGTCGAGATGATCAAGCCCCAGGCCCACGGCAGGCTGCCGATCGACGCCCGGACCGTCAGGGACCTCGACAAGGGCCTGCGCTCCGTCGTCGCGCCCGGCGGCACCGCCGCTTGGCGGTTCGGCGGCTGGCCGCTGGACAAGATCCCGATGCGGGCCAAGACCGGCACCGCCCAGGTCTACGGCAAGCAGACCACCTCGTGGCTGGCGACGTACACCGACGACTTCGCCATCGTCATGACCATCTCCCAGGGCGGTACCGGTTCCGGAGCCTCGGGCCCCGCCGTCCGCAGCATCTACAACGCCATCTACGGCCTCGACATGGAGGGCAACCAGGACCCGAAGAAGGCCCTGCTGCCCAAGCCGGAGGCGAAACTGCCCCGGATCCTGCCCGACGGTTCCATCGAAGCCCCCGACATCAAGCCGTACGTGCCGCCGTCCCCGGAGGATGTCGCGCCGCCCGCACTCGCCGGACCACCCCCCGCACGGCAGGACTGAAGGACATGCAGACCGCCAACAAGTTCTCCGTCTCCCGGTACGCGCCCGAACAGCGCGGGGCGATGGCCAGAATCACCGCCCGCGACTCGGTCGTGCGCCGGCTCGACTGGCCGATACTCCTGTCCGCCCTCGCGCTGTCCCTCATCGGCGCCCTGCTGGTGTGGTCGGCGACCCGCAACCGGACGCAGCTCAACCAGGGCGATCCGTACTACTTCCTCTTCCGGCACGCGCTGAACACCGGCATCGGCCTCGTCCTGATGATCGGCACCGTCTGGCTCGGCCACCGCACCCTGCGCGGCGCGGTGCCCGTGCTCTACGGGCTCTCGCTGGTGATGATCCTCGCCGTCCTCACCCCGCTCGGCGCCACCATCAACGGCGCCCACGCGTGGATCGTGATCGGCGGCGGATTCTCCCTCCAGCCCTCCGAGTTCGTGAAGATCACGATCATCCTGGTCATGGCCATGCTGCTGGCCACCCGGGTGGACGCGGGCGACCTCGCCCACCCCGACCACCGCACGGTCGTCAAGGCCCTGTGCCTGGCGGCCGCCCCCATGGGCATCGTCATGCTGATGCCGGACCTCGGCTCCGTCATGGTCATGGTCGTCATCGTGCTCGGCGTGCTGCTGGCCTCCGGCGCCTCCAACCGCTGGGTCCTCGGCCTGCTCGGCTCCGGCGTCGGCGGCGCCGTCCTGGTCTGGCAGCTCGGCGTCCTCGACGAGTACCAGATCAACCGCTTCGCCGCCTTCGCCAACCCCGAACTGGACCCGGCGGGCGTCGGCTACAACACCAACCAGGCCCGCATCGCGATCGGCTCGGGCGGCCTGACCGGCTCCGGGCTCTTCAAGGGATCGCAGACCACCGGCCAGTTCGTACCGGAGCAGCAGACCGACTTCGTCTTCACGGTGGCGGGGGAGGAACTCGGTTTCATCGGGGCCGGGCTCATCCTCGTCCTGCTCGGCATCATCCTGTGGCGCGCGTGCATGATCGCCCGCGAGACCACCGAGCTGTACGGGACCATCGTGTGCGCCGGCATCATCGCCTGGTTCGCGTTCCAGTCCTTCGAGAACATCGGCATGACCCTCGGGATCATGCCGGTGGCCGGGCTCCCGCTGCCCTTCGTCTCGTACGGAGGGTCCTCGATGTTCGCCGTCTGGGTGGCGGTCGGGCTGTTGCAGTCGATCAAGGTGCAGCGGCCGTTGTCGGCCTAATGCCCCGTTCACCCTGGAGCCGTGCCCCGTTCAGGACTAAATTCGGTCCATGGCGGACACGAAGCGCGAGATCGAGCGGAAATTCGAGTTCACGCGGGCCGGGAAGGGCTCCGGCCCGGCCCGGCGCGAGGTGCCGGACCTGACGGGCACGGCCGGCATCACGGCCGTGACCGACCGGGGCACCGTCGAACTCGACGCCGACTACTACGACACCCCCGACTGGCGGCTCGCCGCCGACGGACTCACCCTGCGCCGCAGGACCGGCGGCGCCGACGCCGGCTGGCACCTCAAACTGCCCGTCTCCCCGGGTGTCCGCGACGAGATCGGGGCCCCGCTCGGCGACGCCCTCCCCGACTCCCTCGCCGCGCTGGTCCGCTCCCGCGTCCGGGGCGCCGGCCTGGTCCCGCAGGTCAGGCTGGTGTCCTCGCGCCGCGTCAGCCACCTCCTCGACGCCGACGGCGCCCTCCTCGCGGAGCTGTCCACCGACGCGGTCCGCGCAGAGCGGGGCGACGCCGCCGCGGCCTGGACCGAAGTCGAGGTGGAACTCGCCGACGGAGTCGACCCCGCGCTGCTCGACGCGGTCGAGAAGACCTTCCGCAAGGCCGGGCTCAAGATCTCGGACGCCCCCTCGAAGCTCGCCCGCGCCCTCGCCGAGACCGGCGCCGAGCCCCCCGCCCGGCCCGGCGGCGACGGCCCCGACGACACGGCGGGCGCCCACGTACTCGCGTACCTGCGCGCACAGCGCGACACCCTCGTCGCCCAGGACCCGGCCGTCCGCCGGAACCTGCCGGACTCCGTCCACCAGATGCGGGTCGCCACGCGCCGGCTGCGCAGCGCCTTCAAGACCTACCGCAAGGTGCTCGACCGCGACGCCACCGACGCGGTCGGCGAGGAACTGCGCTGGCTGGCCGCCGAACTCGGCGTCGACCGCGACCAGGAGGTCCTCCTGGAGCGGATCCAGACGCACCTCGGCGAGCTCCCGCGCCCCCTGGTCACGGGCCCGGTCCGCAGCCGCCTGCGCGCGTGGAACGCCACCCGCCGCGCCGGATCCCGGCGCAGGGCCCTGGCCGTGCTCGACGGCAAGAGGTACATCGCCCTGCTCGACTCCCTCGACGCCCTGCTGGACGACCCACCGCTGCGCGACGCCGCCGCCCGGCCCTCGGACGAGGTGCTGCCCGCGGCCGTGCTCCGCGACTTCGAGCGCCTCGCCGGGCGCGTCGGGGACGCGCTGGCCATGGAGGCGGGCCACGACCGCGACCTGGCCCTGCACGACGCCCGCAAGGCGGCCAAGCGCGCCCGGTACGCGGCCGAGGCGGCCGTCCCCGCGCTGGGGAAACCGGCCAAGCGGCTCGCCGAGGCCGTCAAGTCCGTCCAGTCCCTGCTCGGCGACCACCAGGACGGCGTGGTGGCCCGCGAAGCCCTGCGCGGCCTCGCCGCCCAGGCGCAGGGAGCCGGGGAGCCGGGCTTCACCTGGGGCGTCCTGTACGGCCGCGAGGAGGCCCTGGCCGAGCACCGCGAGCGCGAACTCCCCGACGTGTGGGCGAAGGCGGCCGACCCGGCGCTGCGGGCCGCCCTGGAATGATCATGCGGGAAGGGGCGGCTGTGCCCCGGGGTACGCTTGACAGTCGTCCCCTGCCCGCTTCACGAAAGTCGCGTGATGACCGAGTCGGTCTTCCCACAGCTCGAGGCCCTGCTTCCGCACGTACAGAAGCCGATCCAGTACGTCGGCGGAGAGCTGAACTCCACCGTCAAGGACTGGGACACCTGCGACGTCCGCTGGGCGCTCATGTACCCGGACGCGTACGAGGTCGGGCTGCCCAACCAGGGCGTCATGATCCTGTACGAAGTGCTGAACGAGCGCGAGGGCGTCCTCGCCGAGCGCACCTACAGCGTGTGGCCGGACCTCGAAGAACTGATGCGCGAGCACGGGGTGCCGCAGTTCACCGTCGACTCGCACCGCCCGGTGTCGGCGTTCGACGTCTTCGGGCTCTCCTTCTCCACCGAGCTCGGCTACACCAACATGCTCACGGCGCTGGACCTCGCGGGCATCCCGCTGGAGGCCCGCAACCGCACCGTCGACCACCCGATCGTCCTCGCGGGCGGCCACGCGGCCTTCAACCCCGAGCCGATCGCGGAGTTCATCGACTGCGCGGTCATCGGTGACGGCGAGCAGGCCGTCCTCGACATGACCGAGATCATCCGCGCCTGGAAGGCCGAGGGCCGCCCGGGCGGACGCGAGGAAGTCCTGCTGCGCCTCGCGAAGACCGGCGGCGTGTACGTCCCGGGCTTCTACGACGTCGAGTACCTGCCCGACGGCCGCATCGGCCGCGTCGTCCCGAACCGCTCCGGCGTGCCGTGGCGCGTGTCCAAGCACACCGTCATGGACCTCGACGAGTGGCCCTACCCGAAGCAGCCGCTGGTCCCGCTCGCCGAGACCGTCCACGAGCGGATGTCCGTGGAGATCTTCCGCGGCTGCACCCGCGGCTGCCGCTTCTGCCAGGCCGGCATGATCACGCGCCCCGTGCGGGAGCGAAGCATCACCGGCATCGGCGAGATGGTGGAGAAGGGCCTGAAGGCCACCGGCTTCGAGGAGGTCGGTCTGCTGTCGCTGTCCTCCGCGGACCACACCGAGATCGCCGACATCGCCAAGGGCCTCGCGGACCGCTACACCGACGACAAGGTGGGCCTGTCCCTCCCGTCGACCCGCGTGGACGCCTTCAACGTGGACCTGGCCAACGAGCTCACCCGCAACGGGCGCCGCTCCGGCCTGACGTTCGCCCCCGAGGGGGGCTCCGAACGCATGCGCAAGGTCATCAACAAGATGGTCTCCGAAGAGGACCTGATCCGGACCGTGTCCACGGCGTACGGCAACGGCTGGCGCCAGGTGAAGCTGTACTTCATGGTCGGCCTGCCGACCGAGACCGACGAGGACGTGCTCCAGATCGGCGACATGGCGGTCAACGTCATCGCCAAGGGCCGCGAGGTCTCCGGCCAGAACGACATCCGCTGCACGGTGTCGATCGGCGGGTTCGTGCCGAAGCCCCACACCCCGTTCCAGTGGGCTCCGCAGTTGTCGGCGGAGGAGACGGACGCCCGTCTGGGCAAGCTCCGGGACAAGCTCCGCGGAGACAAGAAGTACGGCCGTTCCATCGGCTTCCGCTACCACGACGGCAAGCCGGGCGTCGTCGAGGGCCTGCTCTCGCGCGGCGACCGCCGCGTCGGCGACGTCATCCGCGCCGTGTACGAGTCGGGCGGCCGCTTCGACGGCTGGCGCGAGCACTTCAGCTACGACCGCTGGATGGAGGCGGCCGAGAAGGCGCTGCCCGCGTACGGCGTGGACGTCGCCTGGTACACGACCCGCGAGCGCACGTACGAGGAGGTCCTGCCCTGGGACCACCTCGACTCCGGTCTCGACAAGGACTGGCTCTGGGAGGACTGGCAGGACGCCCTCGACGAGACCGAGGTCGAGGACTGCCGCTGGACCCCGTGCTTCGACTGCGGCGTCTGCCCGCAGCTCGACCTCGACATCCAGATCGGCCCCACCGGCAAGAAGCTGCTGCCGCTCACGGTCGTGAAGTAGCCGGCCGCGCGGTGACCCGCACCACGGTCACCGCGTGACGCCCGCGCATCGGGAGGCCCCCACCCGCAACGGTGGGGGCCTCCCGTGCGTCGTGAGAAGCATGGCCGTCGACATGCAGAAACACCCGGGCTCCGCCCCCGGGACCGACCCCGGGCCCGCCCCCGGGACCGACCCCGGGCCCGCCCCCGGGACCGTTCGCGGATCCGCCCCCGGATCGGTCGCGGGGCTCTCGGTCCCCTCCCGGCCGCCCGAGGGCCAGGGGTGTGTGTTCGCGGTGGTGCGCATTCCCGTGCGGATCGTGGCCGTGCTGATCCTGCTGCCGCTGCGGATGGCCTGGGACCTGCTGGTCCTGTGCGCCCGCGCCGTGCACCGCCGCGCCCTGCGGCCGGCCGGCGACGCGGCGGCCCGGCTGTTCGCCGGGCTCCACCGGTACGTCCTGTCCCCCCTCGGCCGCGGCGCGGCCCGGCTGGCGCGGGGCGCGGGGCTCGTCCTGCGGTGGGCGTTCCTCGCCGTCTGCTACTGGCCGTGGGCCGCCGCGTGGCGCCACGTCCTCGCACCCGCCGGGTCCGCGCTGTGGCGGTACGTGCTGACCCCGCTCGGCCACGGGCTCGCACGGTGCGCGCGGTGGACGGCCACGGCGCTGGGGTGGCTGGCGAAAGCCGTGTTCGTGTGGCCCTGGGCCGGGCTCTGGCGGTACGTCGTGACCCCGCTCGGGCGGGGGCTGTTCCAGTACCTGCTGCGCCCGGCCGGCCACGGGCTCGCGAGGGCGGTCCGGGCCCTGGGCCGGTACGTGCTGCGGCCGCTCGGCGCGGGCACCGTCCGGCTCCTCGTCGCCGGCTACCGCCACCTGCTGCTCCCGCCGGTCCGCGGGGCCGGCCGACTGGCCCGGTGGCTCCACCGCCGGGTCCTCGCCCCGGCCGGGCGCGGCCTCGCCCGCTTCCTCCCGGTGCTCCTGCGCGCCCTGTTCGTCCGGCCGTGGGTCGTGCTGTGGCGCTACGGCGCGGTCCCCGCCGGGCACGGCCTCGCCTGGCTGGCCAAGGCCCTGCTGGTGTGGCCCTGGGTCGCCACGTGGCGGTACGCGGTCGTCCCCGCAGCCGACATGGCGTACCGCCGCCTGCTGGCGCCGCTCGGCCGCGGCCTGGCCCGGTCCGCACGCGGGCTGTACGCGTACGTGCTCACACCGCTCGGGCACCTCCTCCTCTCCGCCTGGCGGCTGGCCGGCCGCGTCAGCCGGGCCGTCGGGCGCGGACTGCTCCTGCTGTGGCGCGGGCTCGTCGCCCGGCCCGCGGCGTGGGCCTACCGGCAGGTCGCCACTCCCGCCGGGCATTTCGTACGCGAGGTGTGGCGCACCGCACGCGCCGCGGTGCGGGAGGCACGTGCCGGCGTGCGGCAGGCGCTCTTCGGCACCCCTTCCCGGGAACCGGTGAGGTCACGGGCGCGTACTCTGGGTAGTAAGAAGGCCGCAGGCAACACGCCCGCTCCCGAGATCTCCCTCCACGAACGGCAGGGGTGAGCCGGAGGCGGGGCGTGGCCCGCAGGCCCCACAGACCTCAGGGCGACGCGCCGGTCGCGGAGCCCCGCACAAGGAGAAGAACCACTGGGCAAGCGACAGCCCGAAGGCCCGCCACCCGCACCGGTGGTGCAGCGCATCCGACTGCGCTACACCAAGCGCGGCCGCCTCCGGTTCACCAGCCACCGCGACTTCCAGCGGGCGTTCGAGCGGGCCCTGCGCCGTGCCGAGGTGCCCATGGCGTACTCGGCGGGCTTCACCCCGCACCCCCGCGTCTCGTACGCCAATGCCGCCCCCACCGGGACCGGCAGCGAGGCCGAGTACCTGGAGATCGCCCTCGCGGCGCCGCGCGACCCCGAGAAGCTGCGCCAGCTGCTCGACGAGTCGATGCCGACCGGCCTCGACATCATCGACGCCGTGGAGGCCCGCACCTCGGGCCTCGCCGACCGGCTCACCGCCTCCGTCTGGGAGCTGCGCCTGGACGGGGTGGATCCGGCCGAGGCCGAACGCGCCGTGGCGGCCTTCCTCGCCGCCGAGACGGTGGAGGTCCAGCGCCGGACCAAGAACGGCATGCGGACCTTCGACACGCGCGGCGCGGTGGTCACTCTGGAAGCGCTTTCCGCCCAGGCTGATAGGCCTCTGGACCATGCTTGTGCGATACTGCGGCTGGTTGTTCGGCATCTGACACCTGCCGTGCGACCCGACGACGTCCTGTCCGGTCTCCGAGCTGTGGCCGACCTGGCGCCGCCGGTCCCCTCAGCGGTGACCAGGCTGGCGCAGGGGCTCTTCGACGAGGAGTCCGGCACGGTGACCGACCCGCTCGCGCCCGACCGCGAGGCCGACACGGCCGCCCCACAAACGGCCGCCGTAACGGCCGACGCGAAGGCGCCGGAAGGTCCCGCCGCGTAGGGATCGTCGTCGTCGCGCAGCCCTGGCACTCGGGAGCCACCTGGGTCGGGCAGCGCATTGACCTGAAGACTTCCGCCAGGCCGTACGCACACACACGTACGGAACCGGCGGCCATGGACTACAGCTCCCGTGTGGCGAACGCGCCCCGGAGGCCGGTTCCGCGCTCATTACGCGGGGCCGAGCCGGACCGGACGTCAGCCGCGGCGCCCGGGAGCGTGACGGGAGAACCGCCCGCAATGCTCAACAACGAAAACGACACCACCACCCCCGGTAACGCCGACAGCGGCAGCCCCAGCGACAACCTGCCCCCGCGCAGGCGTCGCCGCGCCGCCTCCCGCCCGGCGGGCCCGCCCGGCGCGACCGCCGCCGAGAACACCCCGGTGGCCGAGGCCGCTCCGGCCGCCCCCGAGGCGGAGGCCGCTCCGGCCGCCGCCCCGGTCCGTGCCCGCCGCCGTGCCACCCGTGCCGTGTCCGCGCCGGAGGCTCCGGCCGCCGCCGCTCCGGTCGAGGCCGCCGTGGCCCCGGTCGCCGAGGCCGCCTCCGCGCCCGAGGCGGAGGCCGCTCCGGCCGCTCCGGCGCCGCGTGCCCGCCGCCGT
>NZ_JBHXSY010000004.1:60921-86206 GCF_042715295.1 Streptomyces sp. NPDC058701
CGTAGCCACCCGCGCCGTGACCGCCCCGGAGGCTCCGGCCGCCGCTGTCGCCGCTCCGGTGGAGGCCGCTGCGCCTGCGCCGGTGGTCGAGGAGGCCGCTCCGGCCGCTCCGGCGCCGCGTGCCCGCCGCCGTGCCACCCGCGCCGTGACCGCCCCGGAGGCTCCGGCCGCCGCTGTCGCCGCTCCGGCCGAGGCCGCTGCGGCTCCGGTCGCCGACGCCCCTGTCGCCGAAGCCCCCGCCGAAGTCGCTGCCGAGGAGTCCGCCGCCCCGGCGCCGCGGACCCGCCGCCGTGCCACCCGCGCCGTCGCCGCGCCGGCCGCCGCCGCGCAGCCCGCCGCGGACGAGGCCCCCGCCGACGTGGAGGAGGCCCCGAAGGCCGCCGCCCGCGCCGTCACCGTCGCCGACGCGGTGGACTCGCCGAAGCGCGGCGGCCGCCGCCGCGCCACCCGGTCCACCACCGCGGCGGCCACCACCGCGGCGGCCACCACTGCACCGGCCGCAGCCGCGCAGCCCGCCGCCGCGCAGCCCGCAGCCGCTGCCGAGGCGCCCGCCGCCCCGGGCCGCTCGCGCCGCGCCACGCGTCCCGCCGTGGCCGTCTTCCAGGCCCCGGTCTTCGCCGAGCCGATGTTCCAGACCCCCGAGACGGCCGCCATGGCCGCCGCGGCCGCCCGCGCCGCCGACCCCGCCGACGAGGTCGAGGAGGAGGACGAGCTCACCGAGGCCGCCGCCCCGGCCGAGGTCGTCGAAACCCCCGCGCCGCAGCCCGCGGGCCGCCGCCGTCGCCGCGGTCGCGGCGCCGGCGAGGCCGCCCCGGTCGCCGAGAGCGGCCCGGTCTCCCTGCCCGAGGTGCTCGCCGAGGAGGAGCCGGAGGCCGAGACCGCCGAGCTCGACGAGGAGAGCACCGAGTTCGACGACGGCGACGACTCGGGCGAGCGCCCGTCGCGCCGCCGCCGCCGCGGTGGCCGTCGCCGCCGTCGCGGTGAGTCCGCCGACCTCGACGAGTCCGCCGAGGACGAGGCCGAGGCCCCGGCCGCCGAGCAGGAGTCCGAGGAGCAGGAGGACGACGAGGACGACGACACCGGCGCGCTCGGCTCCAGCTCCAGCCGTCGCCGTCGTCGTCGCCGCCGTCGCAGCGGTGACTCCGCCGCCGAGGGCGGCGAGGACGACGGCGTACGCACCGTCGTCAAGGTCCGCGAGCCGCGCCCGGCCCGCGAGCGCGCGGAGTCCGCGTCGGCCTCCACCTCCTCCGACGAGGTCCAGTCCATCAAGGGCTCGACCCGCCTGGAGGCGAAGAAGCAGCGCCGCCGCGAGGGCCGCGAGCAGGGCCGCCGCCGCGTCCCGATCATCACGGAGGCCGAGTTCCTGGCCCGCCGCGAGGCCGTCGAGCGCGTGATGGTCGTCCGCCAGGCCGGCGAGCGCACCCAGATCGGCGTCCTCGAGGACAACGTGCTCGTCGAGCACTACGTCAACAAGGAAGAAGCCACCTCGTACGTCGGCAACGTCTACCTGGGCAAGGTCCAGAACGTGCTGCCGTCGATGGAGGCCGCCTTCATCGACATCGGCAAGGGCCGCAACGCGGTCCTGTACGCCGGCGAGGTCAACTTCGAGGCGCTCGGCATGGCCAACGGGCCGCGCCGCATCGAGGCCGCCCTCAAGTCCGGCCAGTCGGTCCTGGTGCAGGTCACCAAGGACCCGATCGGCCACAAGGGCGCCCGCCTGACCAGCCAGGTCTCGCTGCCCGGCCGCTACCTGGTCTACGTGCCCGAGGGCTCGATGACCGGTATCAGCCGCAAGCTGCCCGACACCGAGCGCGCGCGCCTGAAGACCATCCTCAAGAAGATCGTCCCCGAGGACGCGGGCGTCATCGTGCGCACCGCCGCCGAGGGCGCGAGCGAGGACGAGCTGCGCCGCGACGTCGAGCGCCTGCAGGCCCAGTGGGAGGACATCCAGAAGAAGTCGAAGCAGATCTCGACGTCTTCGCCGAGCCTCCTGTACGGCGAGCCGGACATGACCGTCCGCGTCGTGCGCGACATCTTCAACGAGGACTTCACGAAGGTCATCGTCAGCGGTGACAGCGCATGGGAGACCATCCACGGCTACGTGCACCACGTCGCCCCGGACCTGGCCGACCGGCTGTCGCGCTGGACCTCCGAGGTCGACGTCTTCGCGACGTACCGGATCGACGAGCAGCTCGCCAAGGCGCTCGACCGCAAGGTCTGGCTGCCCTCGGGCGGTTCGCTCGTGATCGACAAGACCGAAGCGATGATCGTCATCGACGTCAACACCGGCAAGTTCACCGGCCAGGGCGGCAACCTCGAGGAGACCGTCACCAGGAACAACCTGGAGGCGGCCGAGGAGATCGTGCGCCAGCTGCGGCTGCGCGACCTCGGCGGCATCGTCGTCATCGACTTCATCGACATGGTCCTGGAGTCCAACCGCGACCTGGTCCTGCGGCGCATGCTGGAGTGCCTGGGCCGCGACCGTACGAAGCACCAGGTCGCCGAGGTCACCTCCCTGGGCCTGGTCCAGATGACCCGCAAGCGGGTGGGCCAGGGCCTGCTGGAGTCCTTCTCCGAGACCTGCGTCCACTGCAACGGCCGCGGCGTCATCGTGCACATGGAGACGCCGACCGTGGTCGGCGGCGGGGGCAACGGCAAGCGCGCCAAGCGCCGCGGCGGCAAGTCCGAGTTCGACCAGCACGACCACGACACCGAGACCGTCGAGGTGGAGTTCGAGGCGGAGGCCGAGACCGACGCCGAGGTGGCGGCCGAGGCCGCCGCTCCGCGGGCGCTGCCCGAGCCGGAGTTCTTCGCGGACGAGGAGCTGTACAGCAGCCCGGCCGAGGCCGAGGCGGGCGTGAGCGGCCGCCGCAACCGCCGCCGTGCCACCCGCAAGGCGACCGCTCCGGCGGGCGCCCCGCGCGGTACGGCCACCCCGGCCCCGGTGGCCGAGGCCGTCGCGGAGCCGGTCGTCGCCGAGCCGGTCGGGACGGCGCCGGCCGCCGAGCCGGTCGCTCCGGCCCCCGTGGCCGAGACCGCCGCGGAGTCCCCGGCGGAGGAAGCCCCCAAGGGCCGTACCCGTCGCCGTGCCACCCGCAGGGCGACCGCCCCGGCGGGCGCCCCGGCCGAGGCCGTCGCGGAGCCGGTGGCCGAGCCCGCGCCGGTGGCCGAGCCCGCGCCGGTGGTGGAGCCCGAGCCGGTCGTCGAGGCCGTCGTCGAGCCCGAACCGGTCCCGCAGGCCGTCGCCGAGGAGGCGCCCGTGGCGGACGCCGCCCCGGCCCGCCCGCGCCGCCGGGCCACCCGCAAGGCCACCGCGCCCGCCGGTTCCCCGGCAGGCGCCGCCGAGGCGGCCGTGCTCGTCGTCGACGCGCCGGTGACCGAGGCGGCGGAGGCGGCCGCTCCGGCCGAGGAAGCCGCTCCGGCGGAGGAGGCGGCCCCCGCGAAGAAGGCCGCCAGGAAGGCTCCGGCCAAGAAGGCGACCGCGGCGAAGAAGGCCACCACCGCCAAGAAGGCGACGGCGGCGAAGAAGGCCACCACGGCGACCGCCAAGAAGGCGGCCACCACGAAGAAGACCGCGACCAAGCGGGCCACGAAGAAGACCGCTGCGGCGGAGCAGCAGTCGCTTCCGTCCGTCTCGGCTCCCACCGAGGCCTGATCCCGCGGTCCGCGCGCGAACGGCCCCGCCCGGCACCCTCTCGGTGCCGGGCGGGGCCGTCTCCGTACGGGGCCTCCGCACGTCCCGCCCGTGTACGCCCCCCCGGTCCGGGGCGGCCGTCCACAGCCCCTCCCGGGCCGTGGACGGCCGCCCGGAGCCGCCCCGGTGGCGCCGTCGTCCAGAACCGCCCCGCATGCGGTGCGGAGGCGGACGTACGGGCCTCGGCCGCACGGGTGATCAGGTGCCGGTTTGACCCCTCAGACGGGGCCCCGTAACCTGGGCCGCTGGCGTGTCCATGTGCGCGCCGTCCACTGAGCACCTCACCTCCCTGACCGCCTCGCGGTTCGGGGGAGGCCGGCCTGCGGTTTCTTCGCGGGGCCGGCTGGCTTCAGGGGTTCCCGAATCGAGCGAGAGAGAGATCCGCGTGTACGCCATCGTGCGCAGCGGTGGTCGCCAGCACAAGGTTGCTGTTGGTGACATCGTTGAGGTTGACAAGATTTCCACTGCCAAGGTCGGCGACACGGTCGAGCTCTCGACCCTGCTCGTTGTCGACGGCGAAGCCGTGACCAGCGACCCGTGGGTGCTGGCCGGGATCAAGGTCCAGGCCGAGATCGTGGACCACCACAAGGGCGCCAAGATCGACATCCTGCGCTACAAGAACAAGACCGGCTACCGCCGTCGCCAGGGTCACCGCCAGCAGTACACGGCGATCAAGGTCACCGGTATCCCCACGGCTGCGAAGTAAGAGGGACTGAGACATGGCACACAAGAAGGGCGCATCGTCCACCCGGAACGGGCGCGACTCCAATGCCCAGCGGCTCGGCGTGAAGCGCTTCGGCGGTCAGGTCGTTTCCGCTGGTGAGATCCTCGTCCGCCAGCGCGGCACCCACTTCCACCCCGGTTCGGGTGTCGGTCGTGGTGGCGACGACACGCTGTTCGCGCTGCAGGCCGGTTCGGTCGAGTTCGGCACGCACCGTGGCCGCAAGGTCGTCAACATCGTTCCGGCCGCCTGATCCAGCTCCGGCTGATCACGGCGTACTGAACTTCCCGAGGGCGGATCTCAGCTCTTCCCGGCTCAGGCCGGGAAGAGAGGTCCGCCCTCGGCGCGTTGTCACATAGACACGTTTAATGGGTAGCAAGGCCTACCCCCCGGGCTTTCCGGGATATTCCCGCTGTATCTGGAGGAACAACCATGACCACCTTCGTGGACCGCGTCGAGCTGCATGTCGCCGCGGGTAACGGGGGCCACGGCTGCGCCTCCGTTCACCGGGAGAAGTTCAAGCCGCTCGGCGGCCCCGACGGCGGCAACGGCGGCCGTGGCGGCGACGTGATCCTGGTGGTGGAGCAGGCGGTCACCACCCTGCTCGACTACCACCACAGCCCCCACCGCAAGGCCACCAACGGCAAGCCCGGTGAGGGCGGCAACCGCTCCGGCAAGGACGGCACGGACCTGATCCTGCCCGTGCCGGACGGCACCGTCGTCCTCGACAAGGAGGGCAACGTCCTCGCCGACCTCGTCGGCCAGGGCACCACCTTCGTGGCCGCCGAGGGCGGCCGCGGCGGCCTCGGCAACGCGGCGCTGTCCTCCGCGCGCCGCAAGGCGCCCGGCTTCGCCCTCCTCGGCGTTCCCGGCACCGCCGGCGACGTCATCCTGGAGCTCAAGACCGTCGCCGACGTGGCGCTGGTCGGCTTCCCGAGCGCCGGCAAGTCCTCGCTGATCTCCGTGCTCTCCGCCGCCAAGCCGAAGATCGCGGACTACCCCTTCACCACCCTCGTCCCGAACCTGGGCGTGGTCACCGCCGGCTCGACGGTCTACACGATCGCCGACGTCCCGGGCCTCATCCCCGGCGCCAGCCAGGGCAAGGGCCTCGGTCTGGAATTCCTGCGCCACGTCGAGCGCTGCTCGATCCTCGTGCACGTCCTGGACACCGCCACCCTGGAGTCCGACCGCGACCCGCTGGCCGACCTCGACGTCATCGAGGAGGAGCTGCGGATCTACGGCGGCGGCCTGGAGAAGCGTCCGCGCCTCGTCGTCCTCAACAAGGTCGACATCCCCGACGGCAAGGACCTCGCGGAGATGGTCCGCCCGGACCTGGAGGCGCGCGGCTACAAGGTCTTCGAGGTCTCCGCGGTCGACCGCACGGGCCTGAAGGAGCTGTCCTTCTTCCTCGCCGAGGTCATCGCCAAGGCGCGCGCCCGCAAGCCCAAGGAGGAGGCGACCCGCATCGTCATCCGGCCGAAGGCCGTGGACGACAGCGGCTTCACCATCGCCTACGACGAGGTCGAAGAGGTCTACCGCGTGCGCGGCGAGAAGCCGGAGCGCTGGGTCCGCCAGACCGACTTCAACATCGACGAGGCCGTCGGCTACCTGGCCGACCGCCTCAACCGCCTCGGCGTCGAGGATGCCCTGCGCAAGGCCGGTGCCCGCGCCGGTGACGGCGTCGCCATCGGCTCCGAGGAGAACGCGGTCGTCTTCGACTGGGAGCCGACCATGATGGCCGGCGCCGAGATGCTGGGCCGCCGCGGTGAGGACCACCGTCTGGAGGCGCCGCGCCCCGCGACCACGCGCCGCAAGGAGAAGGAAGCCGAGCGCGACTCCGTGCAGAAGGAATACGACGAGTTCAAGCCGTTCTAGTCGTCCTCCCACGCCGGGGACCGGATCGGGTTTGAAGGTGCCTTTACATCGTTCCCCTAGGATCCACAGGGTGAACAGCACCAACGCGCCCACGGTTTCCGTCGTGATCATCGCGTACAACGACGCCGGGCTCGTGGGCGAGGCCGTTACCTCGGCCCTCGCCCAGGGCCCGGTGGTCGCCGAGGTCATCGCCGTGAACGACGCCTCGTCCGACGACACCGGACGGGTCCTGGACGATCTGGCCTCCGCCCACCCCCGTCTGAAGGTCCTGCACCGCGCGGAGAACAGCGGGGGGTGCGGAACCCCCCGCAACGACGGGATCGCGCTCGCGACCGCCCCGTACGTCCTCTTCCTCGACAGCGACGACGTGCTGCCGCCGGGCGCAGCCGACGCCCTGGTGCGCGCCGCCGTCCTGCACCGCACCCCGGTCACCGTCGGATCCGCGGTCCGCCGCGAGCTGCCGCAGCACCACGACGTGCCGTGGATGCCCGGCCTGCACACCCCCGGAGAGGTGATCGAGCGGCCGGCCGACCGGCCCGACCTCGTCCGGGACACCCTCTGCGTCAACAAGCTCTACGAGCGCGCCTTCCTCGAGAAGCACGGCCTGCGCTTCCCCGACGGCCGGTTCGTCTACGAGGACTTCGTCTTCACCGCCCGCGTCCTCGCCGCGGCCCCCCGCATCGCCGTAACCGGCGACCTCGTCTACGTCTGGCACGTACGCCGCGCCGCCGCCCAGGTGTCGATCTCCCTGGACCGCAAGGACGTCGGCAACTGGGGTTCCCGGATCGAGGCCCACCGCGCGGCCTCCCGGATCCTGGCCCACGCCTCCCCGGAGCTGGGCCGCGCCTGCCAGGTGAAGTTCCTGGAGTACGACCTGCGCATGTACCTGCGCGAACTCGGCAAGGACCCCGAGTACCAGCGAGCCTGGTGGGCCCTCACCCGCGAGTACCTCGACACCTTCGCCGAAGCCGACATCGAGGCGGCCGCCCCGCACGCCCGCTGGATCGTACGGGTGCTGCGCGCCACCGGGACCCCGCCCGCCGACGTCGAGCGGTTCACCCGCCTCGCCGCCGAGCCGCCCCGGCTGCTGCCCCCGTACGCGGTCGGGGCGGACGGGGCCCCGGTGTGGAGCGCGGAGCTCCCGGTCCCGCTCGACGGGCTGCTCGCCCTGCCGACCGCCGACCTGCCGGTGACCATGGACGCCGAACCGGCCGGCAAGACGGCCGTGCGCGTCCGCCTGCACGACCTGTACGGGCGGCTGGACGCGTCCGTACCGCGCACCGCGCAGCTGCGCTTCCTGCCCCGCGCCGGCGGTGAGCCGGTGCTCGCCAAGCCGGTGGAGCTGACGGCCGACGGGGACGGCGGCTGGACGGCCCTGCTGCCCTTCCGCCTCGCCGACCTGGCCTCCACCGGCCGCACCCAGGGCCTGCGCCGGCTCCAGACGTGGAACGTGGAGGTGGGCGTGGAGTGCGGCGACGGCAGCTCCCTGCTCACTCCCTTGCGCCCCCGCAGCCCGCTGCTCCGCCGCAGGGCCGTGCCCAGCAGCCGGTACGGTGTTCTGCTGACGCAGCCGTACCGCACGGCCTCCGGAGCGCTGGCCCTGCGCCTCGCGCCCGGTGCCGCGGGCGCGCTGTACCTCGTGCGCAACCGATTCGACCGGGCCAGGGCGGGCCGCGCGTCGCGCTGAGGCACCACGACCTCAGCACCAGAACACGGACAGGACCAGGGAGACACACATGACGTTTCTGATCACCGGGGGCGCCGGGTACATCGGTGCGCACGTCGTCCGGGCGATGCTGCTCGCGGGGGAGCGGGTGGTGGTCCTCGACGACCTCTCCACGGGCAACAAGGACCGCGTCCCGGAGGGCGTACCGCTGGTGATCGGTTCGGTCCTGGACCGGAAGGTCCTCGACAGGACCATCGCCGACCACCGGATCACCGGCGTGGTGCACCTGGCGGGCAAGAAGCAGGTCGGCGAGTCCGTCGAGAAGCCGATGCACTACTACCACGAGAACGTGGGCGGCCTCACGGTCCTCCTCCAGGCCGTGGCCGCCGCGGGCATCCGCAACGTCCTCTTCTCCTCCTCGGCCTCCGTCTACGGCATGCCCGACGTGGAGCTGGTCACCGAGGACACCCCCTGCGCGCCGCTGAGCCCGTACGGCGAGACCAAGCTGGCCGGTGAGTGGCTGGTCCGCGCGGCCGGCAAGGCACACGGCATCTCCACCGCCTGCCTGCGCTACTTCAACGTGGCGGGGGCCGCGACCCCCGAGCTCGCCGACACCGGCGTCTTCAACCTGGTCCCGATGGTCTTCGAGCGCTACGACGCCGGCCAGGGCGCCAAGATCTTCGGCGACGACTACGCGACCCCGGACGGCACCTGCGTCCGCGACTACATCCACGTCGCGGACCTCGCGGACGCCCACGTGGTGGCGGCCCGCAAGCTCGCGGAGTGGGCCGCGGCCGGTGAGTACAAGGACCTGACCGTCAACATCGGGCGCGGGGAGGGGGTCTCCGTCCGCGAGATGGTCGAGCTCCTGAACGAGAACACCGGGCACGACTACCCGCCGGTCGTGTCCCCGCGCCGCCCCGGCGACCCCGCGAAGGTCGTGGCCTCCGCCGAGCGCATCGGCAGCGAGCTGGGCTGGAAGGCCCGCCACGACGTCCGCGAGATGGTCACCTCCGCCTGGGCCGGCTGGGAGGCCAACCGCAGGGCCTGACCCCCGGTCGTACGGAGCCGCCCGCCCCCGAGGTGCCGGGGGCGGGCGGCTCCGTCGTGTCCGGGCGGGCCGGTCAGCGCTCCAGGAACGCGAACAGCTCTTCCCACCGGTCGGTGATCCCGGCGCTGGAGTACCGCTGCACCGAGCGGAAGGCCGACTCCCCGAGCCGGTCGCGGAGTTCGCGGTCCGCCATCAGGGCGTCCAGGTGGCCGGCCAGCTCCATGGTGTTGCCCAGCCGGGCCAGCAGTCCGTCCTCGCCGTGGGTGACGATCTCCCGTACGCCCGGCGCGCAGTCGAAGGCCGCGGCCGGGACGCCCGCCGCCATCGCCTCCAGCAGGGTGATCGGGAAGCCCTCGGCGCGGGAGGCCTGCGCGAAGACCGAGGCCCCGCGCAGCGCGCCCAGCACGTCGTCCGTACTGCCCATCCACTGCACGGAGTCGTCCAGCCCCAGCGAGGAGCAGTGCGCCCGCAGGGTCGGCTCCTCGAGGCCGGCGCCGTAGATCCGCAGGACCCAGTCGGGGTGGTGCGGGGCGGCGTCCGCCCACGCGTCGAGCAGCAGGTCGACGCCCTTCTCGAACGCGAGGCGGCCGACGCTGGCGACGACCTTATCCGTGCGCGGAGCGGGCTGCTCCGGCATGAAGGGCAGCGGGTTCGGCATGCTGCCGACGTTCTCCATGCCCGACCGGATCCACAGGTCCGCGTCCTCGGCGGTCAGCACCAGCAGCCGGTCCACCTCGCGGTAGTGGCGGCGGACCCGGTCGCCGCGACTGGACTTCCGGCTGGCCTCGAACGACTCGTGGCTCATGCCGATGACGCTGAGCCCCTTGGTGTCGGCAAGTGCCACCCACTCCATCGCCCAGACCTGGGTGACGATCACGACGGCGCCCGGCGCGGCCGCCCGGAACAGTCCGCTCAGCTGCTCCGCCTTCGTCCGCATCAGCGAGCGCCGGGCCGCCTGGCGCCGCCGCTCGGGCGCGTTCAGCCGGCCCTTGAGCCCCTGCAGCCGGCGCGCGGGCGGCGGCTGGGACGCGTACAGGGTCGTCGTCGCGTACGGCAGGTCCGCCGGGAACTTCTGCCGGATCTCCTCGGCGACCGGGGCGATGCCGACGATGTGCACCCGGTGGCCGCGGTCGGTGAACAGCCGGGCCATCTGGTGCGACCAGGTGGTCACGCCGCCGAGCTCGTCGACGTTGTTGGAGACGAGGAAGATGTCACGGCCGCCCGGGGTGGCGGTCTGCTGGCTCACTTGCCGCTCCTGGTGAAGAACTTCTCGACGATCTGGCGCGCGGCGTCCCCGCGGTCGTACTCGCCGAACTCGGTGAGGAAGCGCTGGCGGGCCTCGGCGTACTTGGCGTCCGCCTCCTCGAAGGCGGAGAGCACCTGCAGCAGCTCGTCCGCCGTGGCCACCACCGGGCCCGGGGCCTTCTCCTTCAGGTCGAAGTACGTGCCGCGGATGTCGGTGGCGTACTTCTCGTAGTCGTACGCGAAAAACACCATCGGCCGGTCCAGGACCGCGTAGTCGAACATCACGGACGAGTAGTCGGTGATGAGACCGTCGGCGAGGGCCAGCAGCGGGGTGATGTCGTGGTGCCGCGACACGTCGAGGACCCGGCCCGCGACGGACGGCGGGAGGGAGACGCTGTTGAGGTAGTGGGTCCGCACCAGCAGGGTGAAGCGGTCCCCGAGCCGGTCCGCGAACTCCTCCACGTCGAAGGGGAACTCGAAGCCCTCGACCGTGCCGTCCGCGTTCGCCCGGAACGTCGGCGCGTACAGCAGCACCTTCTTCTCCGGATCGATTCCCAGCTCCGCCGCGAGCGGGCCGCGCACCCGCTCGCCGCTCTGCGCCTCGGACCGGTGCGCCTCGACGAGGGCGTCGTTGCGCGGGTAGCCGGTGCGCAGCAGCACCTCGTCGCGCAGCCGGAAGGCCTTGGCGAGGGTGCGGGTGTCGTGCTCCGAGCGGATCAGGAAGTGGTCGAAGCGGTCGACGGCCGCCTGGAACCGGTCCTGGCCGGCCCGCCCCTGCGCCTTGGTGCGGGGCTCGTGGAAGCCCATGCGCTTGAGCGCGGAGCCGTGCCAGGTCTGGATGTAGGTGGTGCCGGGGCGCTTGGCGAGGGCCAGCGGGAACCCCTGGTTGTCCACCCAGAACTCGGCCTGGGCCAGCGCCCGCAGGTAGGGCCAGCTCCAGCGCCGGACCAGCGTGGCCTCCTTGGGGAAGCCGGTGGGCTTGCCCGCGTACGACCAGATCGCCTCGAAGGGGACGCCCTGGCGCACCATCTCCTCGTAGATCGCCTTGGGACTGTCGCTGTACTGCTTGCCCATGTGGCTCTCGAAGACGACCGTGCCCTTCTTGACGGGCAGCTTCGAGAAGACCTCGTGGTAGAGCTTCACCTTCTGCTCGCCCGAGCCCATGTTCCGGCGGGTCCGCAGGGCCTTGCGCAGGCCCCGCTTGACCAATCCGGCGGCCTTGCCGTGTATGGCGTTGTTGATCAGCGTCTGGGTGCGGACGGCCGCGGCGCCCTCGGCGGTCAGGACGTAGGAGAGGTTGCCCTTCTTGGTGACCTCCGGCTCGAAGCGGTCGGAGACCAGCCGGGTCAGCCGCGGGCGCACGCGCAGCCGGGACGCCGACTCCAGGTCGACCCCGCCGACCGACACGCGGGTGGTGACGCGGTCGCGCCCGGCGTTCAGCCGCAGCCGGACGTCCCACACGGCGTCGATGATGCCGAGCGGGCGGACGGTGCCTCCGATGTCGGCGCTGCCGCTCCACTCGATCGTGTCACCGGCGTGGCGCACGGTTGCCACCGGGAAGCTGAACGAGCGGACGCCGATCTGCCGCCGCGCCCGGAATTCGAGCGAGGCGGTGAGCTCCGTGTCGGGCCGGATGCGGCCCAGCGGGTTGACGACGGCACCGGACAGCGTGACGGTGCCGCGCCCGTCGTCCTCGTAGGAGGTGAGGCGGTTGCCCAGCTGGAGCGAGGAGAGCGGGGTGGTGTGGAAGCCGTCCCCGGTGACGTCCAGTATCCGGCGGGCCTCGGTGTCGTCCGGGTCGTCGATGTGCTGCGCGCACCAGTAGATGCGGCCGTCGCGCTCGGCGAGGGGGGAGGAGAGCCGGCCCTTGTTGGTCATGGCGTCGGCGGCCGGGAGCAGGTTGTCCCAGTCCTCCTTGCCGAGCAGGTAGGCGCAGATCGCCTGGAGGTGCGTGACGTTGTCGTACGCGGCCGGGTCGATCCCGGCGAGGTAGCCGTTGGCCAGACGGGCGAACTCCTGGCGGTAGGCGTCGCCCAGCAGGGGCAGGTCGCGCAGGTGCAGCACCAGGTCGTGCTTGAGGAACTTGGCGTCCTTCGCGGACTTGATGTCCGTGTGGCCCTTGGAGGCCAGCAGCTCGTCCACCCGGCGGTGGATCTCCATCCGGTGGACGAAGTTCGCGATCTCGTGGCGCCGGTTGCTGATCGACTTGGCGGCGGCCTTCTCGATCACGTTCCAGAAGTAGACGTGGTTCGGGATCAGCGTGATGCGGCGGGCCGCCACGTACGCCTGCGCCGAGAACAGCAGGTCCTCGTAGTGGATGCCGACCGGGAACTGCAGGCCCTGCTCCAGCAGGAACGAGCGCCGGTAGCACTTGTTCGTGGAGAGGGTGTCGTAGACCAGCAGGTCGGGGAACTCGGTGATCGACTCCAGCGTGCGCGTGCGCGAGTAGATCCACGGGTACCACTCGGTGGTCTTGCCCCACCGGTTTTCGAGGTGCACGCGGACGCACATGCCCGAGACCAGGTCGGAGCCCGTCCGCTCGGCGGCGTCCAGCATGTTCCGGCAGGCGTTGCGCTCCAGCACGTCGTCGCTGTCCAGGAACATGACGTACGTGCCGGTGGCCTGCGCGATGCCGTGGTTGCGCGGGGCGCCGCAGCCCCCGCTGTTCTCCGGAAGTCGGAACGCGCGCACTTTCCCCGGGTGCGCGGCTTCCAGTTCCTGGGCGACGGCGAAGGACCTGTCCTTGCTGCAGTCGTCCACGATCACGACCTCGACCCCGTGCAGGGTCTGGTCCAAAACCGACTGGACTGCTGTCGACAGACGCTCTGCGTCGTTGTAGACGATGACGACCACGGAGACGTCGGGCACGTGCACCTCGATCCCTTCGATTCGTTTCGCTCAGGTGGTTACGGTTATCCAGTCAAAGCTACCGCGTACCGCACTCGACTCAGGCAGGCCGACTCTCGGCATGCGGGTTCTGGGAAAGAGGTGAGTGGCAGGTCCGGTCGTCGGCAATCACCCGTTCGGACCTAGCAGGATGTGTTCATGACCAAGCTGTCCGTAGTTGTCCCTTGCTTCAACGAAGAGGCCGTCATCGACAGCTTCGACGTGGAGATCCGAAGGGTCCTGGACGCCCTCCCCGTCGACTACGAGGTCTGCTACGTCGACGACGGAAGCCGTGACGGCACCCTGCGCAAGCTGCGGAAGATCGCGGCCGAGCACGCCGAGCGGACCCGCTTCGTCTCGTTCAGCCGCAACTTCGGCAAGGAGGCCGGCATGCTGGCCGGCCTGCGCGTGTCCACCGGCGACGCCGTCGTGATCATGGACGCCGACCTCCAGCACCCGCCGGAGCTCATCGCGACCATGCTGGAGCACCACCGGAAGGGGTACGACCAGATCATCGCCCGCCGTTCGCGCGAAGGGGACAAGAAGGTCCGCTCCGTGCTCAGCCGGCTGTACTACCGGGGGGTCAACCGCTGGGTCGACGTCGAACTCGCCGACGGGGTCGGTGACTTCCGCATGCTCTCGCGTCCGGCCGTGGACGCGCTGCTGTCGCTGCCGGAGTACAACCGCTTCTCCAAGGGCCTGTTCTCCTGGATCGGCTTCGACACGGTCCACTTCGACTACCGGAACGCGCAGCGCGGGGCCGGCGAGACGAAGTGGAAGTTCGGCGCCCTGCTGAACTACGGCATGGACGGCCTGATCTCCTTCAACAACCGGCCGCTGCGGACGGGCATCTGGCTCGGCGTGTCGCTGGTGGCCCTGACCGTGCTCTACGCGCTGTGGATCACGGTCGAGGCGATGACCAACGGCGTCGAGTCACCCGGGTACGTCACCCTCGTGGCGATCATCGTGGGACTCGGCGGCGTCCACATGATCATGCTCGGCCTGATCGGCGAGTACATCGGCCGCATCTACTATGAGACCAAGCGGCGGCCGCACTTCCTGGTGAAGGAAGCCCACGGCTCCGACCCCGTCCCGCGCGCGGCGCTGACCGCGGAACCGGGGACGTCCCGCCCGGTCGCCGAGGCGACGGCCGACGAGCACAGCGCGGAGCGCAGCACCAGATGAGCAGAAGGCAACAGCTCGGCCAGCTCCTCCGGTTCGGCCTCGTGGGAGCCGTCAACACCGGCTCCTTCTACCTGGTGTACCTGCTCCTGCACCCCTGGATGCCGTACTTCGCCGCCTACACCCTCGCCTTCCTGGTCGCGATGGTCGGCTCGTTCTTCATGAACACCTACTTCACCTACCGCACCCGCCCCACCTGGAAGAAGTTCCTCCTCTTCCCCCTGACGAACGTCACCAACTACGTCGTCCAGTCGGTGGGGCTGTACGCCCTCGTGACGTGGGCCGGCCTCGGCACGCGGATCGCCCCGCTGGTCGCGGCGGTCGTGGCCATCCCCTTCACCTATCTGCTCTCCCGCAAGATCCTCGTCCCGGGCGCCGACCGGGACGCGGAGGCGGAACCGGAACCCGTGCGCGCGGACCAGGGCGGCCTGGGCGGCCGCGCCGGTCCTGACCGGCAGGCCGGCCCGGGCGGGTCGTCCAGGGTCTGAAACCCCCGCGCGGCCCCTCCCGGCCACCCCGTAGATTGAGGCCACAGGCATTCGGCAAGGGGCAAGGGGACATACGTGTCAGCGGCTAGGCAAGGTGTCGTGGACGCCCGCAGGATCGTGGTCAAGGTCGGCTCCTCCTCCTTGACCACGGCGGCGGGCGGCCTCGACGCCGACCGGGTGGACGCCCTGGTGGACGTCCTGGCCAAGGCGCGCGGCGGCGGCGAGAAGGAGATCGTCCTGGTCTCCAGCGGAGCCATCGCCGCCGGCCTCTCCCCGCTCGGCCTGCGCCGCCGCCCCAAGGACCTCGCCCGGCAGCAGGCCGCCGCCAGCGTCGGACAGGGCCTGCTCGTCGCCCGCTACACCGCCTCCTTCGCCCGCTACGGCATCCGCGTCGGGCAGGTCCTGCTCACCACCGACGACACCAGCCGGCGGGCGCACTACCGCAACGCCTACCGGACCCTGGACCAGCTGCTCGCCATGGGCGCGCTGCCCGTCGTCAACGAGAACGACACCGTTGCCACGGACGAGATCCGCTTCGGCGACAACGACCGCCTGGCCGCCCTCGTCGCCCACCTCGTACGGGCCGACCTGCTGGTGCTGCTCTCCGACGTGGACGGTCTCTACGACGGCGACCCCTCGCTGCCCGGCACCACCCGGATCGACGAGGTCCGCGGCCCCGCGGACATCGCGCACGTCTCCATCGGCAGCGCGGGCAAGGCCGGCGTGGGCACCGGTGGCATGGTCACCAAGGTCGAGGCGGCGAGGATCGCGGCCGCCGCCGGCATCCCCGTGGTGCTGACCTCCGCCAGCCAGGCCGCCGACGCCCTGGCCGGGCGCGCCACCGGCACCCACTTCCACGCGACGGGCCGCCGTTCCGGCGACCGGCTGCTCTGGCTCCAGCACGCCTCCACCCCCCAGGGGCACCTCGTCCTGGACGAGGGCGCGGTCCGCGCCGTCACCGAGCGCGGCAGCTCCCTGCTGCCCGCGGGCATCGCCTCCGTCGAGGGCGACTTCATCGCGGGGGACCCGGTGGAGCTGCGCGACACCTCGGGCCGGGCGGTCGCGCGCGGCCTGGTCAACTTCGATTCCAAGGAGCTTCCGCAGCTCCTCGGCCGCTCCACCCGCGAGCTCGCTCGGGAACTCGGACCCGCGTACGAGCGGGAGGTCGTCCACCGGGACGATCTCGTCCTGCTGCAGGGCTGAGGTTCGGCAAAACCGCCGCGCGGGGGCCCGGGGACTGGTCAACTGTGAGGGGCGGGTGGACACGTAGCGGAGACAGGAGGCGGCTGGTGAGACGAGCGCTGACCAGCGTCGGTCCGGGGGACGGTGAGGGCGGCGGGCACGAGCAGGAGCCGGACCACGACTCCCGCCTGTGGCACGTCACCCTGAGCGTCTCCGGCAAGCCGGCGCCGCTGTCCGAGGTCCGGCGCGGACTGGAACAGCTGGCCCACGACCACCCCTTCCTGCTGACGAGCCGCTACGCCGACGACCACGCCGAGATCCGCTACTGGGAAGAGGCCCGCGACCTCCACGACGCGGCGGCCGTCGCCCTGCGGCTGTGGGGCGAGCACCGCTCCTCGGCGCAGCTGCCGCCCTGGGAGATCGTCGGGCTGGAGGTCATCGACCGCGCCACCTACCACCAGCGCGTGGCGGAGGGCTACGGCCCGCCCCCGGCCCACCCGGTGGGCGTACACCCGTACTGACCCCGCGCGCCTGGGCGGGCCTGACCCTGGGCGCACCCGACCCCGGGCGGGCCCTGACCCGGGTGGCCCTCGACCCGGGCGGGTCGCGACCCCGGTGGGCCCCGACCTCGGGCGGGCCGCGACCTCGGGCGGGCCCTGACCTCGGGCGGGCCCCGACCCCGGTGGGCCCCGACTTCGGCGGGTCGCGACCCCGGTGGGCCCCGACCCTCGGAGGGCCCCCGGCCCGGAGGCCGGTGCGGGCGCACCGCCCGTGCGGGATTCCTCCCTTCCACGGGGCATCCGTCCGGCCCCGCCGCGCAGGATCCAGCCCCGTCGGCGTCCGAGGCGCGGGGTCCGGGGCGGAGCCCCGGGGGTCTCAGGCGCCGCGGGTGTCTCGGGGGGTGGAACCCCGCCGACCGCGGCCCGGCCGGGGACTACCCTGGGCCGCATGACCTCGCTCGACGACGCCACCGCCACCTCGCCCGTCCTCGCCACGGCGCGAGCCGCCCGCACGGCCGCCGCCGTCCTCGCCCCACTCCCGCGGTCCGCCAAGGACGCGGCCCTGCTGGCGGTCGCGGACGCGCTGGAGGCCCGTACGGCCGAGATCGTCGAGGCCAACGCCGTCGACACCGCCAAGGCGCGGTCGGCCGGCACCAGCGAGACGGTCATCGACCGCCTCACCCTCACCCCGGAGCGCGTCGCCGCCATCGCCTCCGACGTGCGGGACGTCGCCGCCCTCCCCGACCCCGTCGGCGAGGTCGTCCGCGGCAACACCCTGCCCAACGGCATCGACCTCCGCCAGGTCCGCGTCCCGCTCGGCGTCGTCGGCATCATCTACGAGGCCCGGCCCAACGTCACCGTCGACGCCGCCGCCCTCTGCCTCAAGTCCGGCAACGCGGTCCTCCTGCGCGGCAGCTCCTCCGCCTACGCCTCGAACACCGCCCTCGTCGCCGTCCTCCGCGACGCGGTCGAGGCCGCCGGGCTGCCCGCCGACGCCGTCCAGCTGGTGCCGGGGGAGTCCCGCGACTCCGTCCGCGAGCTGATGCGCGCCCGCGGCCTCGTCGACGTGCTCATCCCGCGCGGCGGAGCCTCCCTCATCAAGACGGTGGTCCAGGAGTCGACCGTCCCGGTCATCGAGACCGGCACCGGTAACTGCCACGTGTACGTCGACGCGCAAGCCGACCTGGACATGGCCGTGGACATCCTGGTGAACTCCAAGGCCCAGCGGCCCTCCGTGTGCAACTCCGCCGAGACCCTCCTGGTCCACCGCGACATCGCCGACGCCTTCCTGCCGCGCGCCCTCGACGCCCTCGCCGACGCCGGAGTGACCGTGCACGGCGACGAGCGCGTCCTGGCGGCCGCCCGGGACAGCAAGGTCACGGCCCTTCCCGCGACCGACGAGGACTGGGCAGCCGAGTACCTGTCCTACGACATCGCCGCCGGTGTCGTGGCGTCCCTGGACGACGCGGTCGCCCACATCCGCCGCTGGACCTCCGGCCACACCGAGGCGATCGTCACCACCTCCCAGGCCGCCGCCCGCCGCTTCACCCAGCTGGTCGACTCGACCACGGTCGCCGTGAACGCCTCCACCCGGTTCACGGACGGTGGCCAGTTCGGCTTCGGCGCCGAGATCGGAATCTCCACCCAGAAGCTGCACGCCCGGGGCCCCATGGGCCTTCCGGAGCTCACCTCCACCAAGTACATCGTCACCGGCGACGGTCACGTTCGGTAGTCGGCTGTCCTGCGCGGGGTGGCCGGATTCGCCGTACGCCCTGCCCAAAGGAGCCCCCCGGGTCTACGCTGGTCCTGTGCCGGACGACGTGGGGGGCAAGCCGTTCCCGGACGACGGGGAGCCCGACGACGACCGCGGAGGCGCGGATCACGACTTCGCCTCCGTGGTGTTCGACGAGGACTTCGTCCGGAACGCCGAGATCCATGAACCGAGCGCCGCCGAGCGCCAGCGGGCGGCCGACCGGGCGCGCGCCGAGGCCGAAGCGGCCCGGGCCGCCGTCGCGGGCGGATGGACGGCCGACGACGACACCTACGGCTACGCCCACCCCGACGGGTACGGGGACCACGGCTGGGACCACGACCGCCAGGGCCGCTACGACGGACCGTACGGTGCCTACGGCGGCAGCCTGCGCCCCTACCGCGGCCGCTCGCCGTGGCTGCGCCCGGTCGCCTGGGTCCTCGCCTTCGTACTGGGGCTGGGCATGGTCGCGCTCGCCTTCAGCGCCGTCTACCGCAGCGCCTCCGGCCAGGCCGACCCCGCTCCGGCGCCCGCCAGTACGCCATTGGGGGAAGTCAGCGGCGCCGGTGCGTTTATGGACCCCGTCGGCCGCCAACCCTGAAGGTACGACCCCGCTCGCATTCACGCCGGAGCCGGGGGCTTCTCTGAAGCGGGGACAGCGGGGAGAAGCGATGGCCGTTCCAGACGACCCAGCCAACGGCGCCCCCGACGGCACCGGTGACGACGACGAGTTCCGGGCGGACGAGTACCGGTCGGTGGTCTTCGACGAGGACTTCGTGCGGGCCGCCCGGATCCAGGAGTACTCCGCGCAAGAACGCATGGGCGAACACGCCCGCGCCGTGCGCAGCCGCTCCCTCTGGTCCGGCGGGGCAGGCACGGGTTCCCGCGGTGGAACTCCCGGCCAGGGCGCACGGCAGGGCCGGCTGCTCGTGCTCTTCATCGCCCTGGCCTTCGCCACCGCGGTCTACATGGGGCTGCGCAACCCGTACGTCCCCCCGCCCGAGGGGGTGGCCGAGCCCCTCACCAGCACCGTCGTGCCGCTGGCGCCCGGCACGCCCGTGCCCGGCGGGCGGCCCGCCGACCTGTTCGCGCAGAGCCCCGCGGCCGACTACCGGATCGGAGCGGTCGGGATCACCATGCCCGCCGTCCGCCGCACCCCGCACTTCACCGACGCCCAGGTGGCGATCGCCCTGTCCATCGCCAAGGACTACCTGGTGCAGTCCTCCCTGGACCCCGACGTCCTGGCCGGCACCGCGTCCCGGCCGGTCCGGGTGCTCATCGACCCCGACCAGCTGGCACAGTTCGACCGGAGCATGGCCTCGCCCTCCGGCGACGGCCGGCACGCGGCGACGGGCTGGCTGGTCCGCTTCGACCCCGGAGCCGCCGTCGTCGCGGATCCCCGGATCCGGGTCAGCGGGACCCTCGGCTTCGAGGAGGTGGCCCCCGACGTGCTGGAGGTGGCCACCGACCACACCTTCGTCTACGCCGTCCGCCCGGCCGGCGGGCCCCCGGCCGCCGCCGACGGCGCCTCGCTCTTCACGGTGCGCCGCGAGCTGCGGCTGCGCTTCGACCGGGACGACCTGGGCGCCCGCCGCGCGGAACTCGCGTCGGCCTACGTGATGGCCGGACCGCAGGACTGCTCCGCCGACCCCGCCGCGGGCTTCCGCCCCCTGCCGGCCGGAGCCGCCCCGACCACGGTGGGCCCGGCCGCGAGCGACCCGTACGCCAGCGGCCACCCGCGGCGAGCGGCCGGGCTGTGCGGCGTACTGGCGGCGCCCGCGACCCCGGGGGCCGCGCCCGTCAGCCCTGGTCCGTAGCCCCGCCCCTGCCCTCGGAGCCGGCGGCCGGGGCGCCGCCCGCACCGGAACCCGCACCGGCTCCGGTGAACCGGTCGCGCAGCTTGCCGCCCAGGTCGGCGGTACCGCCCGCGATGTCGCCGACCAGCTTCATCAGCGGGTCCTTGCTGGTACGCACCGCGTCGGCGTAGTGCGTGGCCGACTGCCGGAACGAGTCGCCGACCGAGGCGTCCTTGTCCTCGTCCCGCCGCGGGTAGTGGCCGTCCATGATCCGCTGGTAGTCGCGGCTCTCCGCCCACTTCTTCAGCTCGGCCGCCCGCACCGTGGAGAAGGGATGCGTCCGGGGCAGCACGTTGAGGATCTTCAGCACGGAGTCGCGCAGGTCGCCGCTCGACTCGTACTCCTCGGCCTGGGCGAGGAACGCGTCCACGTTCATCTCGTGGAGGTGGTTGCCTCCCGCGATCTTCATCAGCCCGCGCATCGAGGCCTGCTGGTCCTGGCCCACCAGGAGCCCGGCCCGGTCCGCCGAGAGCTCCGACTTTCGGAACCACTCCCGCAGCGCGGTCACGAGCGCCATGATCGCCACGTTGCCCAGGGGGATCCAGGCGACCTTCACCGCCAGACCCGTCAGGAACAGCAGGATCGTGCGGTACACGGCGTGCCCGGAGAGGGCGTGGCCCACCTCGTGGCCCACCACCGCCCGCATCTCCTCCTCGTCGAGCAGCTCGACGAGGCCCGTCGTCACCACGATGATCGGCTCGTCGAGGCCGATGCACATGGCATTCGGCTTCGGGTCCTGCTGCACGTACATCTGGGGGACCTTCTCCAGGTCCAGGATGTAACAGGCGTCACGGAGCATCGCGTGCAGGTGGGGGAACTGCGCATCGCTCACCCGCACCGACTCCGACAGGAACAGCAGCCGCAGGCTCCGCTCCGGGAGGAGCCCGCTCAGGGCCTTGAACACCGTGTCGAAACCGCTCAGCTTCCGCAGCGCCACCAGCGCCGAACGGTCCGCGGGGTGCTCGTACGCCCGTGAGGAAATACCGGGGAACCTCCTGCGGTCCCGCGCCGGTGCCTTATCGAAACCCGTCTTCTCCGTCATTGCGCCCTCCCCTGGATCGGCCTGCCTGGCCTTGCGTCTATCCTCTCCAACGCCTGAGTCGACGTGAGCGTGCCCCAGGCCCCCGCATACGATGTGAGCGAAGTCTCCGCCCGCTCCCCCGACTCGATAGGTACCTGCCTGATGAGCCTCTCCTCCACCGCCCACAACCTGGTCGTCCTCGCCTCGGAGGGAGCCGAGCACGGCGGCAACCACAGCAGCCTGAACCCGTACCTGACCGGTGGCGCCGCGCTCGGCATCCTGCTCCTGATGCTCTGGATCACCACCCGCCTGAACCGCGACCGCTAGACCGCGGACGGTTTCGCACCGGTGTCCCGTACGGGCTCGCAAGCGGGTCCGGGCCGCTCCACCGGGCCAGTAGGCTCTGCGCTCATGGGAGAGCAGGAAATGCCTACCGGCCCGGTCAAGCGCCGGCTCGGCGTCATGGGCGGGACATTCGACCCGATCCACCACGGACACCTCGTGGCGGCCAGCGAAGTGGCCGCGCTGTTCCACCTCGACGAGGTGGTGTTCGTACCGACCGGTGAGCCGTGGCAGAAGTCGCAGGGCGCCGTGTCCGCCGCCGAGGACCGCTACCTGATGACGGTCATCGCCACGGCCTCGAACCCCCAGTTCTCGGTGAGCCGCATCGACATCGACCGCGGCGGGCCGACGTACACGATCGACACCCTGCGCGACCTGAAGGCGCTGAACGACGACGCCGACCTGTTCTTCATCACCGGTGCCGACGCGCTCGCCCAGATCCTGACGTGGCGGAACGCCGACGAGCTCTTCTCCCTCGCGCATTTCATCGGGGTCACCCGGCCGGGCCACGTGCTCACCGACGACGGCCTGCCCGAAGGCGGCGTCTCCCTGGTCGAGGTCCCCGCGCTGGCCATCTCGTCCACCGACTGCCGTGCGCGGGTCGCCACGGCGGACCCGGTCTGGTATCTGGTGCCGGACGGTGTCGTGCGCTACATCGACAAGCGTGAGCTGTACCGGGGAGCCTGAGCTTCCGGAGAGAGGGGCCCCGCGGTGAACGACCGACAGGACGCGTACGACCCGTACGCAGCCCAGGAGCAGCAGCTCATTGGCTACGACGCGTACGGGCGGCCGGTGTACGGCCCGGTGCCCGCGCAACCCGACCGGCCCGCTCCTCCCGCGCCGCGGTACGACCGGCAGCAGTACGAGCCGCAGTACGACCAGCAGCAGTACGGGCAGCCGTACGACGACCGGTCCTACGGCTACGACCAGCAGGGGTACGACCAGCAGCAGGACTACGGCCGGCAGCCGCCGCAGCAGGAGTACTACGCCCCGCAGCCGTCCGCCCAGGAGTACGCGCAGCAGGAGTACCCCCAGGCACCCGCCCACGGGTACGACACGCAGCAGACCCAGCAGTGGATCCCGCAGCAGGCCGCCCCCCAAGCACCGCCGCAGCCCGCACCCCGGCCCGAGTCCGCCGCCGTGCCGCCCGCGGCCCGGGTCCCCGAGCCGCGCCGCTCCGACGCGGACGCCGCCCCCGACTACCGCACCGAGCAGTTCTCCTTCATCGACCAGCCGGACGAGGACTCCGAGGACGTCATCGACTGGCTCAAGTTCACCGAGAGCCGGACCGAGCGCCGCGAGGAGATCCGCCGCCGCGGCCGCAACCGGGTCGTGGCGCTGATCGTCGTCCTCGCCCTGTTCGTCGTCGCGGGCCTCGGCTACCTCTGGTACCAGGGCAAGCTGCCGTTCCTCGACGGCCCGGGGAAGGACAAGACCGCCGCGACCGCCGGCGCCGGCGCGCAGAAGCGCGACATGATCGTCGTCCACCTGCACAACACGAAGAGGGGCGGCACCTCCTCGGCGCTGCTCGTCGACAACGTCACGGCCAAGCAGGGGGCCACGGTCCTGCTGCCGAACGCCCTGGGCGTCCCCGCGGCCGACGGCACCACCACCACCCTCGGCACATCGGTCGAGGGCGGGGGCCTCGGCACCCGCGAGTCCCTGGACTCGGTGCTCGGCACCAGCATCGGCGGCACGTGGCGGCTGGACACCCCGTTCCTGGAGAACCTGGTCGAGCTCGTCGGCGGCATCGAGGCCGACACCGACATCGCGGTCCCGGCCGACGACGCCGCGAAGACCCCCGCCGTCGGGCAGGGCGAGAAGCAGAGCCTGAGCGGCCCGATGGCCGTCGCGTACGCCACGTACCGCGCCCAGGGCGAGCCGGAGGCCAAGCAGCAGGAACGCATGGGCCGGGTGCTCCACGGCGTCCTGCGCAAGGTCCCGGGCGATCCGAAGGCGGCGGCGGTGACGGTCGAGAGCATCGGCCAGATCCTCGACCCGGCGCTGGACGCACAGACCCTCGGCGCCCTGCTGTCGCGGCTCGGCGAGCACGCCAAGACGGGCGCGTACCGTACGGACGTCCTCGCGGTGAAGCCGGACGGCACCCTCACGGACGAGACGACCAAGAAGGTCGTCAAGGAGGTCCTCGGCGGCTCGGCCTCGGCCGCGCAGCCCGGCGCGACCCCCCGGGTGGGTCTGAAGGACGCCACCGGCGACGGCAGGACGCAGGCGCTGGCGAGGGCTGCGCTGCTCAACGGCGGCTACGCCTTCGTGGACGGGGGCAAGGCCGACAAGACCGCGGCCGCGTCGCAGATCACGTACCAGGACGACGCCCAGCGGGACCGGGCCGTCGAGGTAGCCAAGACGCTGGGCCTGCCCGAGACGGCCGTGAAGAAGGCCGAGACCGCGGTGAACGCGGACGTCGTGGTGATCCTCGGCAAGGACTACAAACCGTCCTGACCGGGGCCCCGAACGGGTTCGGAGGCGGTGTCGCGCCCGCGCGGGACGTTCCGCGCGGGCGGTGTCGGCGGTACATGAGACCCTTGTAAGGATCTGCCCGCCAACCCGAAAGCATGGCCAGTGACCGCCACGGACCGCTCCATCGAGCTCATCACCGCCGCCGCCCAGGCCGCGGCCGACCGGCTCGCGCACGACATCATCGCGTACGACGTCAGCGACGTGCTGTCGATCACCGATGCCTTCCTGCTCGCATCGGCGCCCAACGACCGCCAGGTCAAGTCGATCGTCGACGAGATCGAGGAGCGCCTCCTCAAGGAGCTCGGCGCCAAGCCGGTCCGCCGCGAGGGCGACCGCGACGCCCGCTGGATCCTGCTCGACTACGTCGACATCGTCGTCCACGTCCAGCACAGCGAGGAGCGCGTCTTCTACGCGCTGGAGCGCCTGTGGAAGGACTGCCCCGAGATCGAGCTGCCCGAGGACGCCAAGCTCACGCTCGGCAAGGCCGAGGAGCACGCCAAGCTGCGCGAGGCGGCTGGCGACGACGAACTGGACGGTGATCTGTTCTGAGCGGGACCACCTCGGGCAGGCTCACCAGGAAGATCGTTCTCTGGCGGCACGGTCAGACCGCGTGGAACCTGGAGCGACGCTTCCAGGGCTCCACGGACATCGAGCTGACCGAGGCGGGTGTGGCGCAGGCGCGCCGCGCCGCCCGGCTCCTCGCCTCGCTCAAGCCGGACGCCATCGTGGCCTCCGACCTCAGCCGGGCCGCGGCCACGGCCGCCGAGCTGGCGGCCGTCACCGGACTGACGGTCGAGCACACCCCGGCGCTGCGGGAGACGTACGCGGGGGAGTGGCAGGGCCTCACGCACGACGAGATCCTCGAGAAGTACGGCGAGCAGTACGCGGCGTGGAAGCGCGGCGAACCGGTCCGCAGGGGCGGGGGCGAACTGGAGACCGAGGTCGCCGACCGCGCCGCGCCCGTGGTGCTGGAGCACACCGGCCGACTGCCGCAGGGCGGCACGCTCGTCGTCGTCAGCCACGGCGGCACGATCCGTACGACCATCGGCCGTCTGCTGGGCCTGGACTCGTACTACTGGGAGGGCCTCGGCGGGCTCTCCAACTGCTGCTGGTCCGTTCTCGGCGAGGGCGCGCGCGGCTGGCGCCTGATGGAGCACAACGCCGGAACGCTGCCCGAACCGGTGCTCGGAGACGACGACTGAGCAGCTCCCCGCGGCCCTCCTGCCGGGGCAGCCACCCGGATTTCACTTTCCGGCTGGTCGCAGGCTAGAGTTCTTCTTGTTCGCAGCGCAGAACACCGGAGACGGGGGGAGCGCGGCGGAGAGCGGGGCTATAGCTCAGTTGGTAG